>CAYOZR010000138.1:0-7910 GCA_964408555.1 uncultured Aestuariivirga sp. | reverse complement strand
CACATAGCCGTTCGCCTCAAGCAGGTCGTTGAACAGCTTCATGTTGAGTTCGTTGTCCTCGACGACGAGGACGGTCTTCGGTCGCCCAGGCTCGGCCACTGGCGTGTTCATCGGTCCCACCGCGGTTGATGTATTGTAACCCATGTATGGCGTCCGCCTCTTGTCTGTTGTAGAGGGCTCGGCGCGCCGGCCGCTGCCGTCTACAAACGCCCCCGATTCTTATCGGGGGGGATTGTCGGCGGATTCAGTAACTAACAGTTTAACCGGACTGTACCAAACTGCACCGCCGCCAAGGGTGGTTAACCACGTGAAAAAATGCCCAAGCAATTTTCCATGGATTCCGAGGAGGCCCAGGTCGTCGCTTTGAAAATATTGGCTTTCCTGGCAAGCGATGGCGACCGGCTGGGAACCTTCCTGGCCGCCTGTGGGCTGGGACCGGCACAACTCAAGTCCGGCGCCCGCGACCCCCAGTTCCTGGCCGGGGCCATGGATTACCTCCTCGGCGACGAATCCCTGCTCCTCGCCTTTGCCGAGAACGGGGGTCTGGACCCCCGCGCCATCGCCGGCGCACGGCGCTTTCTGCCCGGCGGCGACCCATGATGGCCGATGTCACACGCGCGCAGATCGCCGCGTTGCGGCTCGATTCCCGCCGCCCGCTGGTCATCTGCGATGTCGACGAGGTGGTGGTGCATTTCACCCGGGATTTCGAGCGTTATATCGCAGCTCTTGGCCTGTGGCTCGATGCCTCAAGCTTCGCCCTCAATGGCGATGTCCGCCGCGCCGCCGGCGGCAGCGCTGTCGCGGCGGCGGAAGCCGCCGCGCTGATCGAGCGTTTCTTCGCCGACCGCGCCTTGCACATGCAGCCCATCGACGGCGCCGTCGAGGCTCTGCTCGGCATCGGCGCGCGGGCCGAAATCGTCATGCTCACCAATCTGCCGCATCGGGCGGGCGACGACCGGCGCAGAAATCTGGCGGGCCACGGCCTGCCCTTTCCGGCGGTGACCAATTCCGGGCCGAAAGGGCCGGCCGTCAAGATATTGGCGGCAATGGTCCAGGCCCCGGTCGTGTTCGTCGACGACAGCCCCGGCTTCATCGCTTCCGCCCACCAGCATGCGCCCGAAGTCCATCTTATCCACTTCCTCCATGACGAACGTTTCGCCCGCCACGTGGAACCCTTTGATTTCGTGTCGCTCAGGACCGATAGTTGGGATGAAGCCGGGCCCCATGTGCGTGATTTGGTTGAGGCAAAAAAGGCTTGAAACCGGCCTTCCACCATACGATTTGTGTTCTTGAGGGGCGCTTATAACAATTGTGGAGGTTGCCATGAAACAGAGTGTGCTGCGAGTAGCCCTGTCCGCCCTTCTCCTGTCCGCCGCGGCAGGCAGCGGATTTGCCGAAAACACCGGACGAGCGCCCGACGGTCCGCAGGCCGCGGCCCCGCAGGCCATGGTGAGCGGCAATTGCGCCGACGTGACCAAGATCAATTACAAGTCGGATGATTCGATCAATCAGTCGACTACATCGACCACCTTCGTCGATGTGCCGAATTCCACCGTCTTCTTCAACGAAGGTGGCGCCGGGAGTAGTTGCGTGATTGTCACTTTCACCGCCGAGACCTTCGCACCAGACAGCCGCCTACTGCAAGTGAGAGCGCGCCTTGACAATTCCGTGACCGCCTCACCGGGTGTCGTCCAGTTGAGCGGCGACGATGATGAGGACAGGGACGGCAGATGGGCACGTTCGCATGCTTTCACCTTCATCTTTCCGTCCGTGGCTCCGGGTTCGCATGATGTGAGGATGCAGTTCAGATCGCCAGATATTTTCGGCAGGGTTTACATTTACAAGCACACGGTCGTGGTGCAGCACCGCTAGCGCTTGCGATCGGCGATCAGGCTGAGAATTTCGAACATCACATGGGCCGCCGCCATGGCGGTGATATTGTTGCGGCTGTCCTTGGTCGGCATCAGGCAGACGACATCCCCGCCGATGACGTTGAGGCCGCGCACGGCGCGCAGCATCTGATTGGCTTCGTCGATATTCCAGCCCGTCACCCCAGCCTCGATGTTGGAGACGCCGGGCGCCACCGTGGGATCGAGGCAATCGAGATCGAAGGTAATGTAGAGCGGCGCGTCGCCGATGCGCTTCCGGAAAATCTCGATGCAGGCCGCCGCGCCGATGTCGCGGTAGCGGTCCATGGTGATGACCTCGTAGCCGAGCTCGTAGGAAGGCTGCAGCCAGTCGCGGGTGCGCGGATTGCCGCGCATGCCGATCTGCACGCTCTTGGTGGCGTCGAGATTGCCCTGCCGCACGCAATAGGCCGCCCAATGGGCCGCGGATTTCTTCGCTCCCAACCAGTGCGG
This sequence comes from uncultured Aestuariivirga sp., assembly GCA_964408555.1. Classification (GTDB taxonomy): domain Bacteria; phylum Pseudomonadota; class Alphaproteobacteria; order Rhizobiales; family Aestuariivirgaceae; genus Aestuariivirga. Next base: position 5,550 of record CAYOZR010000138.1, on the reverse strand, counting down.
GATATTCTCGTACGAATCCGTGTGAGCATCGAAGTGCAGCAGCGCCGCCTGGCGGCCGCCGGTGAGGCGCGAATGGCTGCCGGCGATCGCCTGCACGATGGCGCCGGTGATGCCGTGATCGCCGCCGATCGACACCGGATGGGCGCCGGCTTCGTCGATGCGGCGATAGAAGGCGGTGATGCGCTCGACGCATTTCTCGTTGTCCATCGCCTCGGGCAGCGGCACGTCGCCCAGATCGTTGATGCGGGCCGCCTCCCAGGGCGAGAAGTCGAAATGCTTGTGATAGCGGCGATTGTGCGCCGAGACGTGGCGCACGGCGCGCGGACCCAGATGCTGGTCGCGCTCGGTCGAGCCGTTGCCGGAACTATGCGGCACGCCGACGAGGGCGATATCGGTCTTGGCCGGATCGGGATCGTGCGGACAGCGGAACAGCGTCGGCACGCCCCACCAATAGAGCGTCTCCATCATCAGCCGGTCGGTTGCCTCGTCGCTCACGAGCCATAGCCTCCCGATTGCATGACGCCATGGGCCTCCAGCGCCGCCTTCAATTTCGGCCGTGCCCGCACCGCTGCGGCGAGTTTCGCGATCTGGGGAAATTTCCCCAGCACCGCCGCTTCCGTGGGCCTGCCCCAAAGGGACAGCATGAAGGCATAGATATCGAGCGCCGAATAGGCCTCGCCCATCAGCCACGGGCCTTCGTCTTCCAGCCGCTTGTCAAGAATGGCCCACAGCCGGTCGCACTTCTCCGTCGCCTTCTGCACGATGAATTCCTCATGCCGTTTGTCCATGGCAAATTCGTTGCCGGGAAATGCGGCACTGATCGCCGGGTAGACATTGGTGCTCATGAAATTGAGCCAGGAGAGGAATTCGCCGTAATCGTCCGAGCCGGGCGGTGGCGACAGCCCCTTGCCGGGGTGCGCCGACAGCAGGAATGTCATGATCGCCGCCGACTCGAACAGGGCGCGTCCGTCCTGAAGCCCGAGCGCCGGAATCTGGCCGAGCGGATTGACGGCGCGAAACTCGGGCGCCTTCACCTGCTCCGCCGTCATCCAGATATTCTGATATGGGACGCCCATTTCCTCGAGCAGAAAGTGGATGCACAGCGATCCCCACGCCTTCACGTTATAGAGCTTGTACATGCCGGGTCCCTCTCGCGCCTTCCCCGCCGCCATTGTTTCCGAAAAGCAGCTCAAGCGCTAGTATCCAAATCATGCACGAGAGCCACACCCTGCCCGGTTTCTGCCGCGACTGCCTCGCCGCGGTGGCGGAAGCGGACAGGCGCTGCCAGGCCTGCGGCGGTCCGCGGCTGGCGCGCCACCGCGAGTTGCACGATCTTGCCATCGCCCATATCGATTGCGATGCCTTCTATGCGGCGGTCGAAAAGCGCGACAATCCGGAGCTCAAGGACAAGCCGGTGATCGTCGGCGGCGGCACCAGGGGTGTCGTCTCCACTTGCTGCTATGTGGCGCGCATCAAGGGCGTGCGCTCGGCCATGCCGATGTTCAAGGCGCGCGCGCTGTGCCCCGAGGCCATCGTCATCAAGCCCGACATGGGGAAGTATGCGGCGGTAGGCCGCGAGGTGCGCGAACTCATGCTGGAGCTGACGCCGCTGGTCGAACCGCTATCGATCGACGAGGCTTTCCTCGATCTGTCCGGCACGGCGCGGCTGCATGGCATGAGCCCGGCCCTGTCGCTGGCGAAACTCATCAAGACCGTCGAAACGAAGATCGGCATCACCGCCTCGGCCGGTCTTTCCTTCAACAAATATCTCGCCAAGGTCGCCTCCGACCTGGAGAAGCCGCGCGGCTTCTCGGTGATCGGCCGGGCGGAAGCGAAGGATTTCCTGGCTCCCAAGCCGGTGAGCCTCATCTGGGGCGTCGGCCGCGCCTTTCAGGAACAGCTTGCCAGGGACGGCATCTCCCGCATCGGCCAGCTGCAGGCCATGGACAAGTTCGAGCTGATGAAGCGCTATGGCAGCATGGGTGCCCGCCTTTATCATCTGGCGCGCGGCGAGGATTCGCGCCGCGTTTCCCCCGACGACGAAACCAAGAGCATCGGCGCCGAGACCACTTTCAATTCCGACATCGGCGCCTATGCCGAACTTGAACGCATCCTCTGGCGCCTGGCGGAGAAGGTCTCGCGCCGCGCCAAGAGCGCCGGGCTCGCCGGCCACACCGTGACGCTGAAACTCAAGACCGCCGATTTCAGGACACGGACCCGCAACACCACCCTCGCCGAGCCGACCCTGATGGCAAACCGTATTTTCGAAGCGGCCACGCCGCTCCTCCGGCGCGAAGCCGACGGCACCGCCTTCCGCCTGATCGGTGTCGCCATTTCCCATCTGGCCGAAGCCGCGGCCGAAACCCAGACCCTCGATGCCCGGGTCGCCGCCCGCACCAAGGCCGAGATGGCCATGGACCGCCTGCGCGACAAATTCGGCCGCGCGGCGATCGAGCGCGGCATCGTCCTGGGCGGCGATGCTGACGATTAGCGTTTCATAAGGCCGGCGACGGCCTGCGCCGCCACCTCTCCCGATGCGATGGCGGCTTCGAACCAGCCGGGAGCGTCATGCGGGAAATCCGGACTGGCGAAGCAAATACGATCCAGCGGCCTGGGCGGTGACATCGTTCTTGCTGAATTCGGCCCGTCGATGACGCCGCCTCCGGCGTTGGCCGCCTCGAAGGTGGAATCGCCGACCGGCGTACAGGCAATTCGTCCAAGCCTAGCGGTGTGCGCTGGCCGGCCGTTTCGTCAGCTTTCCATCGACATGAGCGCCGCATTGCCGCCGGAGGCGGTGGTATCGGTCGAGCACACGCGCTCGGTGGCAAAGCGATGCAGATAATGCGGGCCTCCAGCCTTGGGACCCGTTCCCGACAGCCCCTCGCCGCCAAAAGGCTGGGCGCCCACCACGGCGCCGATCTGGTTACGGTTCACGTATAGGTTGCCGATCCGCGCCAGACGCCGCACCTCCTCCGCCGTGCGCTCGATCCGCGTGTGCAGGCCGAGCGTCAGGCCGAAGCCGGTGGCGTTAAGCGCCGCACAGACGTCGGGCAGCCGGTCGCCGGCATAGCGCACCACATGCAGGACGGGACCGAAGACCTCGCGCTTGAGCGGGGCGATGGAGGAGAGTTCGTAAGCCCCGGGCGAAACGAATGTTCCGTGCGAACATTCTGCGCCAAGCTTCAGATCGACAATGGTTTTCGCCTCTTTTGCCATGCGCGCCTTGTGGGCTTCGAGCGCGGCACGGGCATCGTCGTCGATGACCGGCCCGATGTCGGTGGCATACTCCATCGGATCGCCGATCCGCAGTTCCGCCATGGCGCCCTTGAGCATCGCAATGACCCGCGGCGCGATATCCTCCTGCACGAGCAGGATGCGCGCCGCCGAACAGCGCTGCCCGGCGCTGTCGAAAGCCGAAGCGAGCACGTCGCGCATCGCCTGCTCGGGCAGCGCCGAACTGTCGACGATCATCGCATTCATGCCGCCGGTCTCGGCGATCAGCACTGGAATGGCGCCGTCGCGCGCTGCTAATGCCCGGTTGATGATGAGCGCCGTCTCGTTCGAGCCGGTAAAGGCCACACCCGAAAGTGCGGGATGCGCCAGCAAGATTTTGCCGATCCGCGCCCCGTCGCCCGGCAGGAACTGCAGGATCTGCGGCGGCACCCCCGCCCGATGCAATAGTTTCACCGCCGCATGGGCGACAAGCGGCGTCTGCTCGGCGGGCTTGGCGATCGCCGCATTGCCGGAAGCCAGTGCCGCCGCCACCTGCCCGGTGAAAATCGCCAAGGGAAAATTCCACGGGCTGATGCAGGCGAAGACGCCGCGCCCATGCAGCGTGAGTTCGTTGCGCTCGCCGGTGGGGCCGGGCAACACCATGGGACCGCTGAATTCGGCGCGGGCGCGAAGCGCATAGTAGCGCAGGAAATCCACGGCCTCGCGCAGATCGGAGAGGGCATTGTCGAGCGTCTTGCCGGCTTCCCGCACCAAAAGCGCCATCAGCGAGTGCATATTGGCCTCATAGAGATGGGCGGCATTTTCGAGAATTGCGGCGCGTGCCACACCCCCGAGCCTGTCCCACTCCTGCTGATGCGCCGCCGCCGATGCCATCGCGGCCGCAATCTCCGCCTCGCCGGCTTCACGCACCAGGCCCAGCTTCACCCGCCGGTCATGCGGCGAGCAAATCTCGCGCGGTACATCGCCCGCCTCCCGCCCGTCGACCAGCGCCGCCGCTTGGAAGGACCGCGCCAATTCCTTGGCGATACCGCCGGTGATGCGCAGGCGCGTGGCGTCGTCCCACAGGGCGTATCCCGCCGAATTCTCGCGGCCCGCAAAAATCCCGGCCGGCGGCGGAATGCGCGGATGCGGGATTACCGCAAGCTGGCCCACCTCGGCCACCGGATCGGCAATGATCTCGGCGATCGGCGCCTCGTCGTCAGCGAGGCGGTTGACGAAGGAAGTATTGGCACCGTTCTCGAGCAGACGCCGCACCAGATAGGCGAGCAGGTCCTCGTGGCTGCCGACCGGTGCATAGATGCGGCAGGGCTGGTTCATCTTGTCCTTGCCGACCACCTGCTCGTAGAGCGCCTGGCCCATGCCGTGCAGTCTTTGGAATTCGAAGCCGCGGTCGTCTCCCGCCATCACTGAAATGGCGGCGAGGGTGTGGGCATTGTGGGTGGCGAATTGCGGATAGAAGAACTGGCGCCGCGCCAGCAGGTATTTGGCGCAGGCGAGGTAGCTCACATCGGTCGAGACCTTGCGGGTGAACACAGGATAAGCCGGCAGCCCCGCCTCCTGGGCGCGCTTGATCTCGGTATCCCAATAGGCGCCCTTGACCAGCCTAACCGGCAGGCGCCGCCCCGCGGCCTCGGCGACCGCCGCCAACCATTCGAGCGTGGGCTTTGCCCGCTTACCATAGGCCTGCACCGCAAGACCGAGGCCGTTCCAGTCCTTGAGCCTGGTATCCTGTGCCAGCCTGCCGAAAAGTTCGAGCGACAGATCGTGCCGGTTGACCTCCTCGGCATCGATGGTGAGGCCGACATTCAAGTCCTTCGCCAGAAGTGCCAGCTCCGCCACTTTCGGCAGAAGTTCCGCCATGATGCGGGCCTCCTGCTTTTCCTCATATCGCGGATGCAGCGCCGAAAGCTTGACCGAGATCGAAGCGCGCGCCAACACGTCCGTGCCCGAGGCCTTCGCGCCGAGCCGCTGCAACGCCGCCCGGTAGGATGCATGGTAGCGGTCCGCATCCTCCATGGTGAAGGCCGCCTCACCCAGCATGTCGTAGGAAAAGCGGTAGCCCTGGGCTTCGAGCGGCGCGGCGATGGCCAGCGCCTCGTCGATCGTCCGCCCCAGGACGAATTGCCTGCCCATGATGCGCATCGCCTGCTTCATGGCATTGCGGATGACCGGCTCGCCCGAGCGCGATACGAGACGCTTCAGAAAGCCGCCGATATCGGCGCGGGCACCCTTGCCCAGCTCGACAAACCTGCCGGTCAGCATCAGGCCCCAGGCCGAGGCATTGACGAACAGCGATTCCGACTGCCCGAGATGGCC
>CAYOZR010000137.1:0-7991 GCA_964408555.1 uncultured Aestuariivirga sp. | reverse complement strand
GGTCGCCGCCCCAGGTCTTTCCTTTGACATGGTAGGTCTTGCCTTTCACATGGTTCGGCTGGCGGTCGCCGCCCCAGGTCCTTCCTTTGACGTGATAGGTCTTGCCTCTCACATGGTTCGGCTGGCCGCCGCCCCAGGTCCTTCCTTTGACGTGATAGGTCCGACCTCTCACGTGCTGCTCACCCCACGTCCGGCCCTTGACGTGATAGGTGCGGCCTTTCACGTGCTGCCCGCCCCAGGACTGATTCGTTGAATGGTAGGACTGGCTCCTCCAGTGCCAGGATCTGTCGCGGAAGTGCCATGAATACTGCTTCGAGTGTAGCGACTGACCCTTTCTGTGCCAGCTCTGCTGCTTGCTGTGCCACGATCCCTGACGCCAATGCCATGTCCGATTCCTTGAATGATAGGACTGGCTCCTCCAGTGCCAGGATCTGTCGCGGAAGTGCCATGAATACTGCTTCGAGTGTAGCGACTGACCCTTTCTGTGCCAGCTCTGCTGCTTGCTGTGCCACGATCCCTGACGCCAGTGCCATGTCTGGTTCCTTGAATGCCAGGACTGGTTCCGCCAGTGCCAGGAGCGTGCAACGCCATGCCAGGAGGCATTGCGCTGATGCCATGACCGATTCACTCCGTGACCGGTCGAGGCCCACTTCTCGTGGCTCATGTTGAGGGTGTGAACCGGCCAGTCGGGCGGCTCATCGGGCGGAACCACATCTTCGTCCGGCACTTCGATCGGCGGAAGCGGCGGCGCGCCTTCGCACTGCTGATAAATTGCGACATCGCCGATCTTCGTGGCATCGTTGCGCAACAACTCCGCCTCAATTGGCGCGCCGGTCTGATCGACATTGATGTCGGTGTCGACCATGTAGGATTGGTCGAGCGCCTCAAAATCCGCCGGCGGTTGTTCCACCTCGACAGGTTTCACGATGTCGGCGGGCGAACCCTGAAGTCCGTGCACTTCGCTGGTATCGTCATGCTGCCCCGTCGCCAGGCTTGTGCACGCGCCATCCGGCGAACATAGTGAATCGCCGGTCATCCAAAGCGACTTATCGGGCGCCGACGTGTCGATGAACCCGGCATCGTCAAATCCATAGCCGAAATCGGTTCCGCCCGCGGCGTTGGCGAAGACGAACGGCACTCCGTCCTTGGCGCGGCGATCATAAAAGCCGACATCGTAGCGGCCTTTGGGACGCCAGACGTTGTCACTGCCAAGTTCATAGCGGATTACGCGCGATTCATGCGGCCGCGCAAACGGCTCGGTCTTGTCGAGCCCCAAATTCCGAACGCCGCCCCGTTCGGAAACGACCATCACGTTCTGCGGCCCGCATTGGGGGAAAGTGATGTCGGACACCGGATTGCTGTTGCCGGCTTTGTCACCCATGTCGGGTGAACTTGGCCAAAATGCCGGCAAGTAGAATTCGCGGCGAACGGCCGACGTGTCGAAGCTTCCGTCGTCCGCAATCCTCACCGACCATACCGCATTGCGGCGATCGTCACCGGCAGACGCCCAATCGGGATTGCCGAACGAATCGCTGCCCCATACGGAATAGTAGAGCCGAGTTTCTCCGCCCTGGTCACGGCGGACGCCAATGCCCCAGATTCGACGGCGGAAATCGGCGATATTCCAGCAGTCCGGAGTCTTGCTGAAGTCACTTGCGCACGAGTCGGTCTGGGCTTTGCTGGTGGGGTCGAAGCTCACCGGGTCGAGCGACTGCATCGTTCCCGGCCAAGCATCCAGAAAGTTGGTCCGCCCGACGGAGCCATGATCGTAATAACCTTGGTCCTGGCCGGTTTCGACATCGAAACTATGGATCATGCCGGTTTCGAGATCGGAAACAAAGAGCCGCTTGTGCCAGCGATCATACGCGATATTGCCCAGCGCGGCACCGGTATTCATGCGCCCGTTCAAGGTGACATCGGCGAATTTCTCGGCGGTAAGGCCGTTGCTCTCGCCGATCCTGTAGATGGTCCCGGGGCCGGCATCCGGTCCCCACAAGCCTGCCATCCAGTCCGTCGCGCCAGGTCCGGCTTCGACGCGATGAAGGCCAAAGGCCGATGTTGCGGACAGGAAAATGTCGGGAGCTCCGCCCTCTTGGTCCGCCAAGGTTACGCCGAATACTTGACCCACTTCGGCCGCGGTCACAGGCATGCGTTGCGGTTCGTTGATCCAATGCTGGCCAGCGGCAGGCTCGCCGGGTCGGCGCACATCGATGATGCTGGCACTGGTGCCGTTCAGATCAATGACCTTGCTTACCGCGCCAGCTTCATCCTGCTGTTCGATGGTATGGGAGAATCGTGTGACCACGGCCTCGCCGGGGTTCAGCGGTTCGACTTCAATCGCGCCCGCATCCGGTGGCACATCGGTATCGCCTCCATCCGGCGGCGGCGGAGGCCCCTCATCATTCGTGGTCGAATCCACATCGCCAGGTGGAGGCGGCGGTGGCGGGGGCGGCGGGGGAGAGTCGTCAGCCGAGCTGCCGAAGCCTTCGCCGGCGGTCTGCGCGTTAACGGCCGTCTGGCAGATCGCAAGTGAACCCAGGATCGCCACACCGAGAAAGAGCCGCCTGAGCGCGGGCATCCACCGGGATTGATCTGTATTCGCGGAACGAGGAAAGGCAGCAGACTGTTCCATTGCTTTCACCATGGTCAGAAAGGCAAAACCAAATCGCTACTTACCCCCGCGCCGCCAGCAGCAGCGCAGGCACAACTCCCCCTCCCCTATAAGTAACCGACGCTCACCCAAACACCGCATTGATCCAAATCAACGCCTACCTAGCAAACAATATAGACTGAATCGCTGCGACAGTCCATCGAGGACCACCCGGTGAGCAGGCTATCCGAGGCGATATGCGGCGATCAGTAATCTACCGACCGGCAGGCTCTGCGTTCGTTCCGCTCGGGGTGTCGATTTGTTGTAGCCCCCTAAGGACCGGATAAGGGTTCCTCTTCTCCCACGGCGGCTAACCTCTGCCCACGCCACGGCCGCCCCATCGCCGCTGTGGTGCAAAGTGGCGCCTCGCTAGCCGCCGATCCACACAATGGCGAGCGGCGATGCACCTTTCGCACGCAACGCGTCCACGGCGCGCTCAATATGAGTGCCGGTCGTCGCGACGTCGTCAATGACAAGCACTTGTCCGGATATCTCTTCATGCACCTGGTAGCGGGGGAGGCCGGCACTCTTGTGTGGGTGCGACGCGCCCGCCGATACCACGCCAGAAAGAGGCTGGCGAAACGGCACACCGAGAATCGTTGCGACACGCTCAGCAAGCAGTACGGAGAGGCATCGCCGGTGTCCAGAATTCCCGCACGGCACCGGAACAATGCAGGAGAACGTCATTCCGCCATAGAGCTCAAAGGCAGCATCGGCGATCTCCTTTGCGATGGCAGACACCGCGGCGGGGTGAGGCAATTGCGCCTTCAGCGATCGAAGCGCAGCAATCTGTGTGTCTTTGACGGGCTGCTTCCAGTTTCGGAGCGTCACATAATGGGTGCTTTTCCGAGAGCGGAGCGATCGCCGACGGACTAGCGTTCTTAGGAGAAAGGACGCGAGGGGGTCGCAACCATCGCGTGGTGAGCCGCCTTCGGATAATCTTGCGTCATATGAGCCTGTCGAATCGCCGGAGTTGCGGGCCTCCGGCATGTTGGCGGCCCCGCACTTAGCCACATGCTCAGTCTGCCCACAAGACAGCAGATAACTAGCAATTCGCGACAAATCGGACAGCACGACAATTGTCGCCGTATCGCGAATTGCCGCCGCGCGCGGGTTCAATACCACCAGAGTCGCGTCGCGCGTATTCATGGGACCTATCGACACAGCAAGAAGGCGCTTGGCAAAAGGCACGATTGCGCTCAGCGGATGGTTCTGGAACCACGGTTGGCGGTCGAGGTCAGCACAAATGACGGCCGGCTGTTCGTCGTGGTGAAGACCGGGGATTACGGCATTGCCAACGAGTCGTATAGCATTGCAGCCCACCGCGCCGCGAATGATCGCGTTCTTACTGTCCATACACTCGACAACAAAAGCGATCTGCGCCTTTGCGGTGCGAGCCGCGATGCGACAGACATCGTCTAACGCCGCTTTCACGTTTTTGTCGGTACGGAAATCAGCAGCTGACATACGCTTCTTCGCCCCTCTCGCCGCGAAGTCCCGCCTTGCCCAGCCCTCGAACCCAGAAATTGCCGCGCCTGACGGTTCCATTGGAGTAGCCAGTTCGATTAGGCTGTTCTTGTAGGTGTGGAGGCTTCACACCCACTCGCTTGAACAGCAATGTCAAAGGGCAACCCATTCAAGGTAAAGCGCATCGTCTTCGAGCACCCGTCGTTTGTCATGGCCTCGCCCCTGCGTTGGTAACTTTCGGTTGAATTGTCCAGTTTGCGATGCGCAGTATTATTTTTCTATTCGATCGCATGAAACGCTGAGTGACAGGAAATGCCTGACAACATGCTGACGAAATAGGTTCTGGCGCGGACAACAATTCGGCAGGATTATCGATTTCTTTCACTTTCTCCGGCAATTGTTGCGATTGTACCGGATGTCTGTCTATTCGGCGCGTGACCCGCCCGCCACACCGTGATCTTGCTCAAGGCGGTTACGGCATTGCCTGCGATTGACGATACTGGCAATTGTAACTTGCCATGACCGACGATATTTCCCGCAATTACTGGAGCCGCCCTGCCCCGGAACTGCTGGCCGCAATGGCCAGCAGGGAAAGCGGTCTGTCGCGGGCCGAGGCGGCCAAGCGGTTGCGTCAGTTCGGACCCAACGATGCCGCGACGGTGAAGACGGCGGGCGTGCGCCTCTTGTTGCTACGGCAGTTCGGCAGCCCGCTGGTGCTGGTACTGGTTATCGGGGCGGGCTTGTCCTTTGTGCTGCGGCAGTGGACCGATGCGGCAATCATTCTGGCGATCGTGGTGGCGAGCGCGGTCCTCGGTTTCAGCCAGGAATACCGGGCCTCGACAGCGCTCGCGGCATTGAAGCGGCGGCTTGCCTTGTCGGCCAGGGTGCTGCGCGGCGGCATCGAAACGACCATTGCCGCGCGCGATGTGGTTCCCGGCGATGTGGTGAGGCTCTCCGCCGGCAATCTGGTGCCCGCCGACGGCGTCCTGCTGAGCAGCCGTGATTTTCTGGTGGCGGAGGCGGCCCTCACCGGTGAATCCCTGCCGGTCGAGAAGACCCCCGGCATTTCTCCCGAAGCCACGCCGCTCGCCAAACGCGGCAATTGTGTCTTTGCCGGAACCTCGGTGCGCAGCGGGGAAGCAACTGTCCTGATGATGGCGACGGGCAGCCGGTCCGCTCTCGGCGAAGTGGCACAGCGACTCGATGCGGGCGAGACCGAAACCGAATTCGAGCGCGGCGTCCGGCAATTCGGTTATCTGCTGATCCGGGTCATGATCATCATGGTCCTGTTCGTGCTGACCGTCAGTCAGGCGCTGGACCGGCCGCTCATCGAGTCGCTGCTGTTCGCCGTGGCCTTGGCCGTCGGCATGACGCCCGAACTGCTTCCCGCCATCGTCACCGTGACACTGGCGGCGGGCGCACGAGCCATGGCGCGGCAGGGGGTGATCGTCCGTCGTCTTGAGGCCATCGAGAATCTCGGCAGCATCGATGTCCTGTGCACCGACAAGACCGGAACCCTCACCGAGGGTACGGTAACCCTGGCCGCCGCCCTCGATGCGGAGGGAGTGGAGAGCCGCGACGTCCTGCGGCAGGCATTTCTCAATTCGGCGTTCGAGACCGGCATCGAAAATCCGCTCGATCGCGCCATCGTGGCGGCGGGAAGGAAGCACAAGCTGACCGCCGCCGCCTTTACCAAGGTCGATGAGATTCCCTATGACTTCGTCCGCAAACGCCTGACCATCGCTGTCAGCCGGAAATTGGGACCGGCACGAAATATGATTGTCACCAAGGGTGCCTTCACATCGGTTCTGGCGGTGTGCAGCAAGGTGGCGCGGGGACAGCGGGCGGTGCCACTCGATGCGGCGGGCCGCCGGAAACTCCAGTCGTTGTTCGAGCGCAGGGGAGGGGAAGGATTTCGCGTCCTCGCAGTCGCGGTGCGGCACCTGGACCGGCGCCGCCGCTGCAGCGTGGCGGACGAGCGCGACATGACATTGATCGGCCTGCTGTTGTTCGCCGATCCGCCGAAAGCCCTGGCGCGCAAGGCGATTGCCCGTCTGGCGGGGCTCGGCATCCGGCTGAAGATGGTGAGCGGCGACAGCCGTCAGGTCAGCGTTCATGTCGCCAATTCATTGGGGCTTTCGTCGACCCATGTCCTGTCGGGACCCGACATCGCCGCCATGAGTGCCGACGCCCTGCGGCACTTTGCCGACAAGACGGACATCTTCGTCGAGGTCGACCCGCAGCAGAAGGAACTCATCATCCGCGCCTTGCAAAAGAACGGTCACGCGGTCGGCTATCTGGGCGACGGGATCAACGATGCCCCGGCGCTGCATGCCGCCGATGTCGGCATATCGGTCGAGCAGGCGGTCGACGTGGCGCGGCAGAGCGCCGATATCGTGCTCTTGCGCCGCGATCTCGATGTGCTGGGGGTCGGCGTCGAATGCGGCCGCAGGAGCTTTGCCAATACGTTGAAATACATCTCGATCACCACCAGCGCCAACTTCGGCAACATGTTGAGCATGGCGCTGGCGACCCCGTTCCTGCCGTTCCTTCCCCTGCTCGCCAAACAGATATTGCTGAACAATTTCCTCTCCGACCTGCCTTCCATCGCGATTTCAACGGACACTGTCGATGCCGGCCAGGCGCGCACCGCCGGACGATGGAATGCCGCCGGCATCAGGCGATTCATGATCGCCTTCGGGTTGGTCAGTTCCATCTTCGACCTGCTGACCTTCGGCCTGCTGCTGGGCGTCTACCATGTGGGCGAGGCGATGTTTCAGACCGCATGGTTCGTGGTCTCGCTGCTGACCGAGGTCGTCGTCGTTCTCAGCCTGAGAACGCAGGGTTGGGCCTGGCGAAGCCGGCCAAGCTCCGCCCTCGCCGTGGCCACCGTCCTTGTCATTGCCGTGGCCGTGTTCGTTCCCTATCTGGGGCCGGCGGCACGGCTCTTCGGCTTCGTTCCCCTGCCCTTGCCGATGCTCGCGGTGCTGCTCGTTATCGTTGCCCTCTATACGGCGGCGACCGAAATGACCAAACGCTGGTACTACCGCTCTTCCAGCTGAAAACGGTCAATCGCCTAACCCAGCTCAGCATTTCCAAACGCGAATTGACTGGGAGGCCGATTTCGCCCAGTTTCCCAGTCTCAAATGAGGGAGGAAACCATGAATAGCCTGACACGCAGAATGCTGCTGGCGGCGGGGCTTGTTGCCATGGCAGCCGCCGGTGCCGCGACGACCGCCGCGCAAGCCGAGGAACTCAACGCGCTCGTCTGGTGCGATCATTCCGATCCCAACCTGCTCAAGCCCTTCGAGGAGGCCAACGGCGTCAAGGTCAATGTCAAGGAATTCGAGGGCACCGGTGCCGGCCTCGCCATCGTCGAGCAGTCGCAACCCGGAGACTGGGACATCATGGTGATCGACTCGATCGATGTCCGCCGCGGCGTCGACAAAGGCCTGTTTGCGGCCCTCCCCGAGGACCAGTTGCCGGTCGCCGACCTGTTCCCGGAAGTGCTGATGGACGCCACCACCAAATTCGACGGCAAGCGCTACGGCATTACCGAAAAATTCGGCTACAATACCATCAGCTATAACAACACCAAGGCCGATCCGGCCGACATGCAGACGCTGGCAACGCTGCTCGGCGACAAATACAAGGGCCGCATCGCCATCTATGACTACTACTTGCCGGTGATGGGCATGGCCGCCATGGCCATCGGCAAGAAGACAACGGAACTAACCGAGGCCGACCTTCCCGCCATCAAGGAAGTCCTCCTCAAGATGAAGAAGAACTCCAAGGCGGTGACCGACGTGGTCGCCAGCCAGACGGCGCTCGCCACCGGCGAAGTCGATATCCTGGTGGGCGGCGGCGAATGGGT
>CAYOZR010000136.1:0-8002 GCA_964408555.1 uncultured Aestuariivirga sp. | reverse complement strand
AGTGGCGCTATTGGAAATTGTGGAACTTCGCCATCGACGGCATTACCGGCTCCTCGACGGTTCCATTGCGGCTGTGGACGTATTTCGGCGCCGCTCTGGCAATGGCCACGCTCTGTTATGCACTATGGCTCGTCGGCTACACGATGATCTACGGCAACGACGTGCCGGGCTATGCCTCGCTGATGGTGGCGGTGCTGTTCCTCGGCGCGGTCAACATCCTCGCCACCGGCATTCTCGGCGAATATGTCGGCCGCATCTACACCGAAGTCCGCAACCGGCCGCTCTATCTGGTGCGCGAGACGCGCGGTATCGAAGTTCAACCCGACGGATCCAAAACATGGAACGCAGCGTCTATCGCCGCCTCGACCAACTCGAGGGCCGGCACTGGTGGTTCTGCGCGCGCCGCCAGATCCTGAAGGCGGTGATCGAGCGCTTCGCGCCGCGCCGCGAGGGCCTGCGGCTGCTCGAAGCGGGTTGCGGCACCGGCGGCAATCTCCGCATGCTGTCGGAATTCGGCCAACTCGACGCCTTCGAACTCGATAGCGAGGCCCGCGACATCGCCCGCGGAAAATTGCCGATCGACATCAAGAACGGCATGCTTCCCGACGGCATTCCCTTCGCCCCCGGCCGCTATGACATCGTCGCCGCCTTCGACGTCATCGAGCATGTCGAGCAAGACGTGGAGAGCCTGCGCCGCCTCAAGGAGCAGTTGGCGCCCGGCGGCCGCCTGGTGATGACGGTGCCGGCGCTGCCGTGGCTGTGGAGCCGTCACGACGAGACCCACCATCACTACCGCCGCTATACGCGCCGCGGGCTCGAGGCGGCCCTGGTGCTGGCCGGGCTGAAGCCGGTCAAGATCAGCTATTTCAACACGCTGCTGTTTCCGGCGATCGCCGCCGTGCGGCTGGTCAAGAAAATTTTCGGATCCGAGGGCGCCGGCGACGACACCATGCCGCACCCCGCGGTCAATGAAATTCTCAAGCGCATCTTCGGCTTGGAGAGCCGTCTGGTCGGGCGCATTCCGCTGCCGCTCGGGGTTTCGCTTGTGGCGGTGGCGGAGCGGCAGCCATGAAGCAAGTGTTCCGCCAACTGCCGAAATTCTTCGCCGTCGGCGGCGGCGCCACCGCCGTGCATGTGGCCGCGGCGCTGTCGTTCAACGGTCTTGCCGGTATTCCGCCCTTGTGGGCGAATGTCATGGCGTTTTTCGTGGCGGCTGCCGTGTCCTATCTCGGCAACTGGTTCTGGACCTTCGATGCGGCGAGCCGCCACGGCCTGGCGGTACCGCGCTTTCTGGCGCTGTCGCTCTCCTGTTTCGCGGTCAATCAGGCGATCGTCTATGCCGTGGTGGAATGGCTGGGCCGGCCGCTGTGGCTCGCCATGATTCCGGTGGCGATCGTGGTTCCGGCCTTCGGTTTCTGGCTGAGCCGGAGCTGGGTTTTTCTGCCCGCCCGCGCCGATGACCGCCGTCGCATCTGAGCCCGCCGTCGTAGGCCTCCGGCAACGGCGCTGGGCCGCCCTTTTGCTCATCGCCATTCTGTTCGCCGCGCAGATGGCGGTGAGGTTCAATTCCGACCTCAACCACGACACCGCCTGGTATCTCTACATCGCCCAGGGCCTGCTCGACGGCAAGGAACTGTACAAGGATTTCGTCGAGGTCAATCCGCCGCTCGCCATCTGGCTGACGGTTCCGGTGCCATGGATCGGCCGCCTCGCCGGTCTCGACCCGGTGACTGTCTTCTACCTGCTGGTCTTCCTGGTGACCGCGCTTACACTGCTGGCGGTTGGGCGCTATGCCGGCCTCGTCGCCGCCGTTTCCGCCGGCGGGCGAGAGCTGCTGCCGGTGCTGGCCGCGGCCATCCTGTTGTTTGCTCCAGGCGGCAATTTCGGCCAGCGCGAGCAAGTGATCGTGCTGTTCATCCTGCCCTGGCTGATGCTGCGGGCAGCGCGTGCCGATGGCGCAAGCCTCCATCCCCTGGAGGCGGCGGTGGTGGGCATCGTTGCCGCCATGGGAATCTGCTTGAAGCCCCACAGCGTGCTGGTGCCCGTCTGCGTCGAGATCGTGCTGCTGCTTCGCCATCGCCGATGGCGGCTGCTATTCGCCGCCGAAAATCTTGCCGGTGCCGCGTTCGCCGTGGCCTATGTGGCCATCGTCGTCGTGCTTGTGCCGGCCTATTTCTCCACCATGGTGGGCCTTGGCATCAAGGCCTATGTGCCGTTCTACGGCGGCGACGCCAATTGGGTGATCACCGGAAGTCTTCCCACCGTTGCATCGCTCCTCATTGCCGCCGTCACGATCGCACTGGTCGATGCCGGGGTGCGGCGCACCCTGCCGGCCGCCTTGCTCGCCGCGGCGGCGGGCTTTCTTGCCTCCTACTTTGTTCAGGCCAAGGGTTATTCCTATCAACTGTTGCCCGCCCAGGCCTTTGCCTGCCTGACGGCCGCCGCCGCGCTTGCCACCATTGCCGCGGCAAGCCGCGGCCCGCTTCTTGCCAAACTCCTCGCCGCCCTGTTGACCGGCATCGTGTTCACCCTGAATTATCGCCCGCAGATCTATCCCTATCCCGGCACCCCCTTCGAGCGGATGATCGACCAATACCGCCCGGCCAGCCGCTCCGTCTTCATCGCCACGACCAATGTCTACAAGAGCTTTCCGCTGGTCTTGAAGCGCAACCTCGTCTGGGCCTCGCGCTTTCCGGCCCAATGGCTGGCCCCCTATGTCGCCTCGAAATGGCGGGTGGGCCCGCTGCCGGACGATGCCATCGTCACCTACGCTCTCGATGCCGCGGTGGGCGATCTGGCGCGGTTCCGCCCCGATATCGTGATCGTCGATGTCTCGGACGAGCAGGCCTATGTGCCCGGCGGACACTTCGGCTATCTCAAGTTCTGGGCGATGGATGCGCGCTTTGCCGCCATCTGGCGGGATTACGAACCGCGCGGGACGCAAGACGGATACGAAATTTATACGCGCAAGGACGGCTTGTGAGGCGCGCGGTCTAGCCGGCGTCCAGCCATTCCGGATGCGGATAGGCGACGGGCTCCTTGGGCTTCAGGAAATAGCGCCGGAAAATTTCCGAATAGCCGTGCATGAGATAGCCGCGATTCCTGGCAAGCAGCGCCTCGCGCTCGGCCCGGTAATAGGCGGGGAGCTTGTACCAGGCGAGCCGCGGCCTGGCATGGTGCGCGAGGTGCAGATTGTTGTTGAGAAACATCAGCGCCAGCGGCGGCGAGGTCTCGACCACGACGGTGCGCTCACCCAGATCTTCGACCGCCTGATGTTCGCAGAACGAGCGGACCAGCGAGAAGGCCACGCCCGGCCAGGCGAAGAGCACGAGATATTGCCAGACGGCGATGTCGCAAACGAAGACGGCATAGGCCAATGTCATGGCGCAGGCCGGGACATGCAGCGCCCAGGCCCTGGCGATTTCGCCATCGCCACGCGCCATTGCCGAAAAATCCGCCGCCCAGAAGCGCACCGTGCCGATGATGGGCCCCATCGCCATGCGGCCGGCGAGCGTGTTGTTCATGGTGTAGAGCTGCTTGAGAGGCGCGGGCAGGCGGGCCCAGTCCTCCGGCAGCAGGTAATAGGATTCGGGATCGAGCCGCGGATCGGTGAGGTGATCGTCGTTGTGATGGATGAGGTGCAGCTTGCGGTAGCGCCGGTAGGGGAACCAGAAGCTCGGATTGACGAAAACCAGGGCCTCGTTGAGCAGCCCATTGCGCGTCGGGTGGCCGTGCAGCGCCTCGTGCTGCAGCGAGCCGTGCAGCGCGATCACATAGCCGGCAAGCGGCACGACAAGCCACCAGGGCAGGGCGTGGAAATTCCACATCAACAGGGCCAGCGCGCCGTAGGTGGCGGCGATCAGAACGAGCGTCGGCCATTCGACGGCGGCGGGTCGGCTCGGAGCGATTTCGGTGGGCATTCGCATGGGTTTCAATTATGGCGGTTCGCCATGTGGCGCAAGGTGACACAATGATCGCATCCCTGCCGATGTATGACTGGCCGGAACTGCGGGAAGCGACCGATGCCTGGTGGGCGGGGCTTGCCCGCCATTTCGGCGTCGCGGTGGGGCTTGACCGCGGCCCGGATCATACCGGCCTGTGGCTCAGGCCCGATCTCCTGTTCAGCCAGACCTGCGGCTATCCCTTCACCCATGCGCTGCGCGGCAAAGTTCGCCTCGTCGCCACCCCCCATTATGGCGCCGACGGCTGCGACGGCGCGAATTATCGCAGTATCGTTTTCGCCCGGGAGGCGGGGCCGCTTGCCGCTTTTCGTGGGCGCCGCGCCGCCATTAACAATACCGATTCCATGTCGGGCATGCTGGCGCTGAAACTGGTCTTCGCGCCGCTGGCCGAGAGCGGTCGCTTTTTCGCTTCCACCTTCGTCTCGGGCGGCCATATCGCGTCGCTGAATGCGGTCCGCGCCGGCCAGGCCGATATTTGCGCCGTCGATGCCGTCTGCGTGGCGCTGGCGAGGCGCTATCGCCCGGACTATCTTGCTGGCCTGGTCGAGATCGCCCGCTCGCCCGCCGTGCCGGGGCTGCCCTATGTGACGGTGGCGGGAGACATCACAAAGCTGCGAGCCGGCCTTGCCGCGGCCTTCGCCGATCCCACATTGCGAGAAGCGCGCGACAAGCTGTTGCTCACCGGCCACTCCGTGCTCGATGCGAAGGACTATGACCGCATCGTCGAACTTGAAACCGCCATGCAAAGGGCCGGAGGCCTCGCATTGATATGATCGATCTTTATACCTGGAGCACGCCCAACGGCCGCAAGATTTCCATCGCCCTCGAGGAGATGGGGCTGGCTTACGCGGTTCACCCCGTCGATATCGGCAAGGACGAGCAATTCAAGCCGGAGTCCCTGGCGATCTCGCCCAGTAACAAGATACCGGCGATCGTCGATCGCGACACCGGCATCGGCGTCTTCGAGTCGGGCGCCATTCTCATGTATCTCGGCGACAAGACGGGGAAGTTCTATCCGGCGGAGAAGGCCGCCCGCATCCGCGTCCATGAATGGCTGATGTGGCAGATGTCGGCGGTGGGGCCGATGCTCGGCCGCGCCCATTATTTCCTGCACTACAATCCCGGCAAGGCGCCTTTCGCCGAGGACTGGTTCGGCGCCGAAGCCCGGCGCATCTATGGCGTGCTCGACCGCCTGCTCGAAAGCCGCGACTTCATGTGCGGCGATTATTCCATCGCCGACATGGCAACCTTCCCGTGGATCGCCCGGCACCGCTGGCAGCGCATCGATCTCGACGATTTTCCGCAAGCGCGGCGCTGGTATCTGGCGATGGCGGCGCGTCCGGCCGTGCAGCGCGGCTACAAGGTGCCCGATGCCGCCGCCGAGATTCCGCTGCCGGAGGAAACTGCGGTATAGGCTTGACGCAAGCGATTAAATTGTATATACAAAAATGATTACCTTCGACCCTCGCAAGGAACAGGCCAATGTCGAAAAACATGGCATATCGCTTTCGCGCGCGGGTGATATGGAAATTGCCGCTGTCATCGAAGACGACCGGAAGGACTATGGCGAAAAGCGATACCGGGCCTTCGGCTTTCTTGATGGCGTCGCCCACTGTCTCGCCTTCACGGTACGTGAAGGAGCCGTCCGGGCGATCAGCCTGCGCCGTGCCCATGCCAAGGAATTGAAGCGCTATGTCGAGCAGACGCAAAAAGCCGGTGGCTGAAACCGCTGACGTCAATCCGGAATGGACGAGGGCGGACTTTGCCCGCGCCGTCCGCCCGGAATGGATTCTATCGCCGAAAGTTCTCGCGGCATTCAAGAAGACCCGTGGGCCGCAGAAGGCGCCGGTCAAGATTCCGGTGTCGATCCGGCTCAGCGAAGATATTGTGAAGCATTTCAAATCGGGCGGGCCGGGCTGGCAGACCCGCATCGACGACTCCCTGCGTCAGGCGGTTGGCCGGAAACGTTGATACCGGCGGAAATTACTTCCGCGCCGGCATGACCTCGTCGGGCGAGATCCGCGATTTGACGAATTCCTCGCGCATCTCGCAATGCGTCGAGAGGGAATGGAGGCGCGGATATTTGGAAGCCGGAAAGGCTTCCGGCAGGCGGAGCCTGAGATAGCCGAGCATGCAGCCGATCATCACGTCGGCCTGGGTCAGATGGCTGTCGATGAACCATGGCGCGCCGCATTGATGCTCGAGATGGTCGAGCCCGCCCTTGGCCTGGCTGAGGCAGCGCTTCACCCAATCCTCGCTCACCGCCTTGCTCTTGTGCCAGTAGCGCTCGTAGACGACGGCGCCCGCTTTGTCGACGATACCCGACGCCATGGCCGCGCCCCGCAGTACCTTGCGCCGCTCCGGCCCATGGGCGGGAGTGAGCGCCCGGGCGGGCCCCGCCATCTCGTCGAGATGATCGACGATCGCCGCCGAATCGATCAGCACTTCGTCCGATTCCAGAATGAGCGCCGGCACCCGCACCAGCGGGTTGATTTTCTGCATCGCCCTGGCGTTCTGGAACACCGACAGCGCATTGCGCTCGAACGGCATGTGGTAGTGATGCAGCGTCACCGCGACGCGCCGCACGAAGGGCGAGTCATATTGTCCGACCAGGATCATGTGGCGATCATTGCGCAATCACGAGAGCCGGTCCAGCGCCTTCTGGCGGCCGATCAGCGGCAGTAGTGCCGCGAGTTCCGGGCCGTGGTCGAGACCGGTCAGCGCCAGGCGGAGCGGCATGAACAGGGCCTTGCCCTTGCGGTCCGTGGCGGCTTTCAGCGCTTCGGTCCAGCTCTTCCAGGTGGTTGCGTCCCACGGCTCGGGCGGCAGCAGACCCGCCGCCGCGCCGATGAAGCCGCGATCTTCGGGCGCCACAACGGGGTTGATTCTGTTTCTGACGATCTCAAGCCAAATATTTGAATCTGCTAAAGTTTCCAGATTGCCGCGGACCGCGTTCCAGAACGCTTCCGAAGCCCCGCCGAGCCTGTCGCGCACCGCCTCGTAGGGCAGCATGTGCAAGAGCCTGGCATTAAGATGCCTGAGTTCCGCCTCGTCGAAGCGGGCGGGAGCGCGCGACAGCTTGGCGAGATCGAAGCCCGCGACCAACTCGCGATAATCCGCACACGGATGAATGGACTCGGAGGTGCCAAGCAGGGCCGCGTGGCTGACCACCGCCATGGCCTCGAGCCCCGCCTCGCGCATGGATGCGATGGACAGCGAGCCGAGCCGCTTCGACAGGCCCTTGCCGTCGGCGCCGGTGAGCAGGCTGTGGTGGGCGTAAGCCGGAGGCGTTGCGCCCAAGGCTTCGGTGATTTCGATCTGCACGGCGGTATTGACCACATGGTCCTCGCCGCGGATCGCATGGCTGATGGCGAAGTCGATGTCGTCCACCACGGAGGGCAACGTATAAAGATAGGTACCGTCCTCGCGCACCAGCACCGGATCGGAGAGGCTCGCCGTGTCGATGTGCTGGGGGCCGCGGATCAGATCGTTCCATTCGACCCCGCGGTGATCGAGCTGGAAGCGCCAATGGGGCCGGCGGCCCTGGGCCTCCAGCGCGGCGCGCTCCTCCTTGGAGAGTTTCAGGGCGGCGCGGTCATAGACGGGCGGAAGCCCGCGGGCGAGCTGGCGCTTGCGCCGCCGGTCGAGCTCGTCGGCCGCCTCGTAGCAGGGATAGAGCCGTCCCGCCGCCTTGAGCTTCGCCACCGCCTCGCCATAGCGGGCAAAGCGCCGCGACTGGTATTCCACCCGGTCCGGCTCGATGCCGAGCCAGCCGATATCGGCCGCGATGGCGCGGGCGAAGTCATCGGTCGAGCGGGCCGTGTCGGTGTCGTCGTAGCGCAGCACGAATTGTCCGCCGGTCTTCCTGGCGAACAGCCAGTTGAGAATGGCGGTGCGGGCATTGCCGATATGAATGAGCCCGGTGGGCGAGGGCGCGAAGCGGACGATTGTCATTCAGCGCCCATCCCGGAAGCCGTTGGTGATCGGATAGCGCCGGTCGCGGCCGAAATTGCGCCGCGTGGTCTTGACGCCCGGTGCCG
>CAYOZR010000135.1:0-8225 GCA_964408555.1 uncultured Aestuariivirga sp. | reverse complement strand
CCACCAGCGCCGCGCGTTCGCGGCCGTACTTGGCGTAGATGTACTGGATCACCTCCTCGCGCCGCTCATGCTCGAAATCGACGTCGATGTCGGGCGGCTCCTTCCTCTCCTCCGAAATGAAGCGTTCGAACAGCAGGTCGATCTGGTTCGGATCGACGGCGGTGATGCCGATCGCATAGCAGACGGCGGAATTGGCCGCCGAGCCGCGGCCCTGACAGAGAATGGGCTTCTCCCGCGAGCGGGCGAAAGCGACGATGTCGTGGACGGTGAGGAAATAGGGCGCGTAAGCGAGCTTGGCGATGAGCTTGAGCTCCTTGGCGATGTTGCTCTTCACCTTCGCCGGCACGCCCCGCGGATAGCGCATCTTCGCCCCCTCCCAGGCGAGATGTTCGAGATGGGCTTGCGGCGTGGTGCCTTTGGGGATGGGCTCGTCGGGATATTCGTATTTGAGCTCATCGAGGGAGAAATTGCAGGCCTTGGCGATCTCGACGGTGTTGGCGATGGCTTCGGGATAGTCGCGGAACAGGCGGGCCATTTCAGCGGGAGGCTTGAGATGGCGCTCGGCATTGGCTTCGAGACGGAAACCCGCTTCCGCCACGGTGACGCCCTCGCGGATGGCGGTCACCACATCCTGCAGCACGCGGCGCGAGGGGTGATGGTAGAGCACGTCATTGGTGGCAAGGAGCGGGGTTCTTGTCTTGTGCGCCAGTTCGGCGAGGGCATTGAGGCGGGCGCGGTCGCCGCCGCCATAGAGGCGGTGAACGGCGAGATAGAGCGGCGCCTTGAGATGCTGGCGGAGGGTTTCGAGATGGCCGGCGCTCTCCGGCAGCAGCGCGAAGATCAGGCCCTCCGCATACTCATAGATGTCGTCGAGGGTGAGAATGCAGCGGCCCTTCTCCGCCCGGCGCTGGCCGGTTGAAAGCAAGCGGCAGAGGCGGCCATAGGCGGCGCGGCTGGTGGGATAGGCGAGGAAGCTCGCCTCTTCGAGATCGAGCCTCGCCCCCACGATCAGCTTCAGGTCCATGTCCTTCGCTGCGCCATGGGCGCGCACCACGCCGGCGAGGGTGTTGCGGTCGGTGACGGCGACGGCGGCAAGCCCCAGGTGCCTTGCCTGGGTCACCAGCTCCTCGGGATGCGAGGCACCGCGCAGGAAGGAGAAATTCGTCGTGCATTGCAGTTCGGCATAGGCGGTCATGGCGATAATCCGTGCACGAACCATCGTGGCTGCGTCTCGCCGTAAAGCCCCTCGCGGTAGAGCCAGTAGCGGCGGCCCTTCTCGTCCTCGATGGCGTAATAGTCGCGTGGGGTGCCGTCCTCGCTCAAGCGCCACCATTCGGGGGCGATGCGTTCGGGGCCTTGCGCTTTCGCCACCCGGCGCGTCACCCTTCGCCAGGTAAAACGCATCGGCGGGCCGTCGGGCACCGTGGCGATGACGGAGACGGGTTCGGGGCGGTCGAAGATAAGGAGGGGGCGGAGCTTTGCTTTTTCTTTCGTCATCCCGGCGAAAGCCGGGAACCCCTGAACGCCATCGGACTTGCGCGTGTTTCCCCTGCTGTTCCGGTTCAATGGGTCCCGGCTTTCGCTGGGATGACGTAATTGTGGAATCTCCGCCCGTTCCGGAATGTGGCTTGCCACCGCCTTGAGCGCCGCGATCGCCGTCTCGTGGCGGTTCATCACCCGGTCGTTGAGCCGGTCGAGGTCGGTGCCGCCCGCATCCTCCATGAAGCCATATTGCCGGGTGGCGATGGCCTGCGTCTCGCGCGCCTCGATCGTCATGGCATCGATGCCGAAGCCCGCATCGGTGCTTTCGAATTTCGGCTTGAGTAGCCGGAGAATATGGCGCGGATCGTGGGAAGGTGCCGAGAGGCCCACGGGCACGGCGATGCGCGAGCCGTCGCTGCGGAAGAGCTTGAGGATCAGGCGCGTGGCACCTTGCGCTTTCGCCTCGAGATCGCGGGCGAGTGCCGCGACGAGACCCACGAGGATCGCGTCCAGCCCCTCGGGCGTCACCACCGGTTCCATCAGCGCCAGGTGCGCCATGAAGGGGGAGGGCGGAGTGAGCGGGTTCAGCGGTTCGTCGCGATGCCCCAGCGCCTCATCAAGACGCATCAGCACATTCTCGGGGATGGTCTCGCCGCGAAAGCGCCGGGCCAGCGAGGCGCGCGGAATGGTAAGCAGCGAGCCGATGGTCTTGAGGCCGAGACGGCGCAGCGTATGGGCCGATTCACCGTCGATGCGGAGTGCTTCGACGGGAAGGGCCTCCAGCGTGTCGCCGCCATAACGCGCCAGGGCCCAGGCGGCGCCGATGGTTTGGGCGATACTCACGCGGGCGGTGAAGCCATAGCGGGCAAGCCGCGCGCCCATCTCCGCCAGCATCGCCACCTCGCCGCCGAAGAGATGGGCAATGCCGGTGGCATCGAGCAGGACGCCGTCCGGCGCATCGGGCGCGACCCAGGGGCTGTAGCGTTCCAGCCAGCGGCAGAGCCCTAAGAGGCTCGTCATGTCCGCTTCGGGCTCGTGCAATTCCGACAGGAGATCGGGCACGGCGGCGCGCGCATCGGCGAGCCTTTGGCCGCGCGTCAGGCCGAAGTGCCGTGCCGCGGCATTCACCGCCACGAGACGCAGGCCCTTGGCACCCGCCTCAACCAGCGCGAAGGGCAGCTTCGCGGGCGGCGGGGCTTTCCGGGTTTTCATCCGTCCACGGATGAAATGCTCCACCGCGTAGTCCGGAAACCACAGCGAAACGATGCGGCGCATGTTGCCATTCCACGGTCCAGGCGCCCGGTCTTCCGCCCCGGGCGCGGGTCAATTGCACAGTCCAGAGAGGCTCGCCCGGCGCCTCCGCGTCATAAGGGGGCGGGCGCGAGCGGGCGGCGGCGGCCAGCCAGCGCGTATGGCTGGCGGTGGCGCCGCCATGCGGGTGGGCAAAAACCAGAAGCCCCGCGGCCTTGCCCGCCGCCGCCGCCAGCGCCAGGCGCCGGGTGGCGGTCAGATCCGTATGTTGCGGATCGGCATCGGCGAGGACGAGGGCAAGCGCTCCCGATTTCAGCGCCTCTTCCGCCGTCCACAGCAGGTCCACGGGTTTCTTCAGGGTGACGGTGACGAAACGGCTGCGGGCCAGCCCCAAGGCTTCGAGGCCGTGGCCATAGAGCCTGCCATATTCGCGCTCCTCGCGGGCCAGCCGGCACCACAGCAAAGGGCGGGGCTCGGCCGGATCGGCGAGACGGCGCAGCGCCAGCGCCAGGGCAAAGCCCATGGCGGCCGGCATGTCGCCATAGGCCGTCGGGCAGATATCGTGCAGGCCCACCCGCGCCAGGCCTTGGGCGGCGAGATGGGAGTCGATTTCGGCAAGGCCGGTGGTCCAGGACCGGCCGCGCGACTGCGTCTTTTCAAGCAGCGGGTAGCTAGGCTCGAGCCTGGCAATATGGCGGCGCAGGGCCGCCATGAGAGCCACATGCCGGGCCCCATTCTCATGGACGGAGACGCCAAGGCTCGCCGCCCGCTCTTGCCGAGCTGGTTCACTATGCATGGACTGGATTTTCCAGAATGTTCGTTGTTTGTTCTATCATTGTGAATGAAAGAGTCAAGCTAGGAAAATTTATCTTAGGTTAATCGGGCCGTTACAGACAGATTCTGGAATTCCGTCCGTAATTCACAGCATTGCATTGCTGGGCGCGAACCGAACCGGGTTCGCCACCAGGATGAAATACAATAGCGAGATCATCGCCAGCCGGGGTATGGCCTCGGCCTGCTTCGTTCGGGTGGTCAGCCTCTAAGGCTGCTTCGTGGGTGAAGGAACAGGGGGCGCGGATAAAGGCCGGCTTGTCAGGGGCCGATCCGAACGGAAGATGTCCGGACGCGGAGGCAGCCGGGGTTTTACTTTCGGCATGGGAAGCAGGCCCTCGCGCTGCATTTTCTTGCGGGCGAGCTTCTTGGCGCGGCGAATCGCTTCGGCCTTCTCGCGGACCCGGCGTTCCGACGGCTTTTCATAAGCCCCGCGCTGCTTCATTTCGCGAAAGACGCCCTCGCGCTGCATTTTCTTCTTTAGAATCTTGAGGGCCTGGTCGACGTTGTTGTCTCTGACGAAAACCTGCATGCGGTTGACCTATCCGGTGATCAATTGTTGAAAGCAATCATGAACTTGAGGACTTCTTCTTCCGCCACAGCTGATACCCATTCTCGGCGATGCCCGACTCAATGGCGTCGCGGCGCAGGCCGTGCGGCGGGAGCTGATCGGGCCGGACCACCCCAATGCCCGTCCACGGCGCAAACTTCTGCGGCAGGCGATCGCCGGCCGGATCGGTTGCAAAGCCGTGCAGCGCGTCAGACTTGCCTGACCGGAACATGAAGAGATTGGACTTGGCCGCCACTGAAGCGTTCCTTTGCGAACATAGTAAAGAGACTGCGCGATCCCGCGCAGCTCAGGGGTAAAAAACGTGGAGCCGCATTCTTCTTGCGAAGAATCCGGCTCCGTCGGACCGGTGCTGGCAACCTGACGGCAAGCGTCAGGGAGCGCCGATACCGTTCCTGCCCAAACCCGCCGCCGGTACATCCGCGGTCGACAGGCCTGGACGAGATCGCTTGAAGTTAGTTCGTGACCTGCAGGCGGTCAGCCGACGATTTGCCGGTGCGCTTGTCGGCGACGACCTCGTAGGAGACCTTCTGGCCTTCATTGAGACCGCTAAGTCCAGCGCGTTCGACGGCGCTGATGTGAACGAAAACGTCGGGTCCGCCGGCGTTCGGCTGAATGAAACCGAAGCCCTTCTGCGAGTTAAACCACTTTACGATACCTGTTTGCATGCATATTCCCTTTCAAGGTGCTAGTGCGTGATGGTGCATACGCGCTTCGTGCGCGGCGCAACCTATCGATGTTCTGGATATGAGGGGTAGGGCAGAGGCACCTTGATTTAGAAAGTGCGGAGCCGAGCCGATCGACCGAAACTCGATGGCTGTACATAGGCGCTTCGGCGCCGGATTACAAGCACTTCCGGTCTGCGGCCGAAAAGACCCTCACAGTTCCCCCGGCGCCTGTGATATAGGGCTCTTGCCGCCCGGCGAGAAGCCCGGCGCGGCAGAAAGTGAATTTCCTTTGATAAGCAGTTCAACTTGACCGGCGTCTCTCAGGCGTGGAACGCGCGGCTAGCACCATACAGACTACCAGACAACCGGCGGGCCATATTCGAGATTGTTGTCACGGCGCTCCCCTTCATTGCTTTGTGGTTTGCGATGTGGGCAGTGTTGCAGGTGAGCTTAGTGTTGACGTTGCTCGCCGCCATACCCACAGCGGGTCTGATGGTGCGCCTGTTCATGATCCAGCACGACTGCGGACACAGTGCCTTGTTCACGTCGCGGAAAGCCAATGACTGGGTGGGGCGCATCGCCGGAGTTCTCACACTGACGCCCTATGATTACTGGCGTCAGTCGCATGCACTGCATCATGCCGGCTCGGGCAATCTCGACCGCCGCGGGATTGGCGATATCGACACACTGACCGTCGGCGAGTATCTCGCACTCGGAAGGCTGGGCCGCCTGCGATACCGGCTCTATCGCCATCCGCTTGTCATGTTCGGGCTTGGCCCTTCCTACCTGTTCATCTTGCGGCACCGGCTGCCATTCGGCGCCATGAAGCAGGGTCGCATGCCATGGCTGAGCACCATTGCCACAAACCTCGCAATCGCAACGGTCTGTGGGCTGTTGATCTACTTGGTCGGCCTGGCGGCCTTTCTCTTGATTCAGCTGCCAGTCGTCATGATTGGAGCATCGGCGGGGGTCTGGTTGTTCTATGTCCAGCACCAGTTCGAACGGACGCACTGGGAGCGGAACCCAGACTGGAAACATGAGACGGCCGCGCTTCACGGCAGTTCGTATTACGATCTGCCGCGTCCGTTGATGTGGATCACCGGAAATATCGGCATCCACCACCTGCATCATCTTTCGAGCCGCATTCCCTTCCACCGGCTCCCGCAGGTTCTGAAGGATCATCCGGAACTGAAGCAGATCGGCCGATTGACGCTCTGGCAAAGCCTCAAATGCGTCCGTCTGACGCTTTGGGATGAGGATGCCAAGCGGCTTGTCTCGTTCCGGGAGGTTGAGCGGAGGATGGCTTCGCCTTTATAGCCGGCGGCGTGAATTGTGGCTTGCACATGATCTGACCGGTTAGGCCGAGAGGTCCTCACGCCGATGAGCGGGTAATCGACCGGATAGGTCCCCGATCATGGCCCGATTTCTCCGCGATCTTGCGATCCTGGGTCATGATCACCGTCTTGGCGGCTGCGTCCCCGTCAAAATGTGACAGATCGGCTGCGGCAATCCGCCTGCGGGAGCTCCTCGTGCCGTCCTCATAGACAACATCGAACAGGACGAAACTATCGTCCAGGCGGGATTTCATCTTGGCCATCATTTCTGCTCCACTTTCTCCGCCACCGAAGCAGCTTCAATCTCTGGGGCCGAGCGATCCTGTTTGCGCTGGGCCGATTTTTCTTCGCGTTTCAACTGCTTTTCGAGCGCCTTGCGCGCCTTGGCGCGGGCACGCTGGTTGCGGTCCTGATTGTAGTTCGGCGGAAATGCCATTTCTTTCGCTCCGGTTTGAATTTAGGCAGGCATAAGTACTGAAGGGATGTTACGGACCTTCCGGAATATCGATGTTCTGGGAAATCTCATCGGCCGACTGCGGTTACTTCGACCGTTGCAGGACCGACAATGAATGAACCGAGACTTCGCAGTGGCCTTCTATCAGTTCAGGCGCCAAATACCAAATGGAAGCGCAAATAGATCGCTATTTGCGCCACGAAGGCGCATAAGGGTCGATCATCGGCATTTTGCATCAGGCGCCGGCGACCGGGAACTCAATGCTCCCGCCTGTTCCAGCAAGAGGCATCATGGCGGCGGCGAGGTTTTCAGCGGGGCAATCCCTGCATCTTCTGAAGGACCTGCGCTTGCCAAAAGGCCGGGCTGAAGGACTTTATACCGTTGTTCGCGTCATGCCCAACGAGGGCCGTGAACTTTGCTACCGCATCAAGCACGACTCCGAGGCCTTCGACCGAATCGTCACGGAAAGCCAATTGGCCGAACCAGAAAGGAATCAGGATGAACCCGCCCAAATCAGCGCTCAGTCGAAGACCCGACCATAGATATGGACCCAACGATCACCATGGCCGCAACGATGCGCTGAGGAATCGGCGCATTGCCCATGAGGAGGCACAGAAGGCCGCGGGGCTGTGGGGCGAGATGTCGGTCGGCATCATCGAGCGCAACGGCACCGCCTTCGTGCATATGTGGAAGGGCGCATCGCTGACCGATGTCTACAAGCTGGCGGTCAAGCGGCCCAAGGAAATTTCAAAGCCCGATCACGAGGCGCTTTGCGCCTGGCTCAAGGCGGGCCGCTATGAGGGATTCAAGCGCAGCATTTCGGCATGGAACGTAAATATCGACGAGGCCGCGCGCATCAAGCTTGAAATCATGTCGCGGCTCGCGGCGGACGGAACCAAGGTCGTCAATCCGGCGCCGTGACGGGCGGGTTGTTCAGCATAGGCTTTTGATGACCGGCCTGGGAGATAGGTGACATTTCGTACCGGACACATGGGTTACACTTTTTGCTTGTTGCGACAAGCGCGAGGAGCCGGCCAGGTAGCCCGTCCATGGCGAAATGACCTGGGATGTGGAAGTGTTTGATCAGGGCGGGTAAACGGTTGACGCTACGATCTGCCCGCGATGAGCGCGGCGCATGGCCAACCCCCTGAACGCGCCGCCGCGAATGAAGTTGACAAAGCGGCTTTATCGATTACGCTTCCCCGCGACTTCCGTGTTTGCGTGCACTGCGTATGCGGCTCCCGAGTGAGCTCCTCCTTGGTGCATCGGTGTTTGGACATTCTTAGGCACAAGATGGCCGCGCCTGTTCATCTCCGCGGCTATCTGGTTCGTGCGATGGCGCCTCCGGCGTCGTTTGGCGGACGGCCTTGCGAACAACATGAGATGAATGGGAGGAAGACACCATGAAGACGTTTGCCGGAAAAGTGCTTATCAGTGCAGCCGCTCTCGCCGCCTTTGCATGCTCCGCGTTGGCCGCCGGACCAGAAGTCGTTTCGGGGCCGGGCTTCAACCCCGGCTGCTTCGCGCCCTTCAAGGCGGACACGAAATTCCTGAAGTTCCCGAAGAAGGATGGCCCCTACCGGATCGCGCTCGCCAACGGTTTCGTCGGCAACACTTGGCGCATCCAGATGATCAAG
>CAYOZR010000134.1:0-8234 GCA_964408555.1 uncultured Aestuariivirga sp. | reverse complement strand
GGCATCGCGCGCCGTCTGGCGCAGGTCGCCAGAATGTCCGGGTTCTCGACCATGGCGGGGGCGGGAATGCGGCCCTCGCTCTTCTTGATCTTTTCGCCCGCTACCTGGGCGACGCG
Source organism: uncultured Aestuariivirga sp. (assembly GCA_964408555.1). Lineage (GTDB taxonomy): Bacteria > Pseudomonadota > Alphaproteobacteria > Rhizobiales > Aestuariivirgaceae > Aestuariivirga. The sequence continues at coordinate 8,118 of CAYOZR010000134.1, read as the reverse complement.
CAGGTCGGCGAGGGCGGCGGCGAAGATGGCGATGTCGCAGGGTAATTCCTTTTCGCAGGCGGCGAGCATCTGAGCCGCACTTTCAACGGCGATCATCCTGACGCCCGGCGGCACCGGCAGGCTGACCGGCCCCGAGACCAGAACCGTCTCGGCGTCAAGGGCCAGCGCCGCCGCGGCGATGGCATAGCCTTGCTTGCCGGAGGAATGATTGGAGATGTAGCGGACGGGATCGATCGCCTCGCGGGTCGGCCCGGCCGTGATCAGCACCTTTCTTCCGGACAATGTCTGGGCTGCGGGCCGCAATCTCGCTTCGATAGCGGTGAGGATTTCCACAGGCTCGGCCATGCGGCCGGGGCCATATTCGCCGCAGGCCATTTCGCCGTCATTGGGGCCGACAATGGCGATGCCGTCGCACCGCAGGGTCTCGAGATTGCGTTGGGTTGCCGCATGGGTCCACATGCGCACATTCATGGCGGGGACGATCAACACCGGTTTGTCGGTGGCGAGCAGTGCGGTCGAGGCCAGATCGTCGGCCAGGCCATGGGCCATCTTGGCGATGAGATCGGCGGTGGCCGGCGCCACCACCAGAAGATCGGCGGCGCGCGACAGCTCGATATGGCCCATCTCGATCTCGTCAGTGAGGCTGAAGAGGGCGGTGTGCACCTTCTCACCGGTGAGGCTCGCAACCGAGAGGGGGGTGACGAATTCCTCCGACGCGCGCGTCATGATGGCGCGCACGCGGCAGTCGCGCTGCTTCAGCAGGCGGATCAGCTCAAGGCATTTATAGGCGGCAATGCCGCCGCCGATCACGAGCAGGACGGATTTTCCCGAGAGGCTGGTCATGGCTGCATTATGCCGGAAAACCGTTACCGGCGCGACTCCAAGGGTTAAAAGGCCAAATTATAGGCAATAACGATGAGGGCAAGCGCGCCTGCCACAATGGCATAACGGGGAAGCCGCCCATGCCGCGCCTGGGCTCGCGCCAGCTCCTCGGTGGTTTCGCGGTCGAGCCTGATGCCGCCCGATTGCGCCATATCGGCCAGCATGTGGGTGGCCTTCTGGGCCTCGTCAAGCATGGAGGGAAGCGTCATGGCCATGCGGCCCAGCGAGGCCGCACCCTCCACCACGCCTTCGAGCTTGCCCACCGGCCCAAGCTTGCGCTCGATCCAGCCGCGCACCACGGGCTCGGCCGTCACCCACATGTTGAGATTGGGATTGAGGGTACGGGCGACGCCTTCGACCACCACCATGGTCTTCTGCAGCAGCAGAAGCCGCGGCTGGGTGGTCATGTTGAACTGGCCGGTCACCTCGAAGAGCTGGGTCAGGAGCCGGGCCATGGAAATTTCGTTCGCAGGCCTGTCCATGATCGGCTCGCCGATCGCCCGCAGCGCCTGGGCGAAATTGGCGGGATCCTCGCTGCGCGGCACGTAACCCGCATCGAAATGCACCTGGGCGACGCGCATGTAGTCGCGGGTGATGAAGCCGTAGAGAATTTCGGCGAGGAACATGCGCTCCTTGCCGCCGAGCCTGCCCATGATGCCGAAATCGACAACGACGAGATAGCCGCTGTCGTCGACGAAGAGGTTTCCCGGATGCATGTCGGCATGGAAGAAGCCGTCGCGGATCGCATGGCGCAGGAAGGACTGGATCACCGTGTCGCCAAGCGCCACGAGATCGAAACCCTTGGCCTTGAGGGCGGCGATATCGGCAATCGGCGTGCCGTCGATCCATTCGGTGGTGAGCACCTGCCGGCCGGTGCGCTGCCAATCGACCCTCGGCAGGCGGAGGTTGGGATCGCCTTGCGCGTTCTTCGCCATCTCGGCGATGGCCGAGGCCTCCATGCGCAAGTCGAGCTCAAGCTTCATCGATTGTTCGAGCATGGCCACCGCCGCCACGGGCCGGAGTCTGCGGCCCTCGGCACTGAAGCGCTCGGCAAGCCTGGCGGCGAAGAAGAAACTCGCAAGATCGGCGGCGAAACGCTTCTCGACGCCGGGGCGCAGCACCTTGACGGCAACCTCCACGCCTTCCGTCGTGCGCGCCTTGTGCACCTGGGCGATGGAGGCGGCGGCGACCGGCGGACCGAATTCCGAAAACAGGGTTTCGACATCGCCGCCGAGATTGGCGCGAATGGCGGCGCGCGCCTCTTCGATGCTGAAGGGCGGCAGCCGGTCCTGCAGGGCCTTCAATTCGAAGGCCCGCTTGGCGCCGACGACATCGGGCCTGGTCGCCAGAAACTGGCCGAGCTTGATGTAGGAGGGACCAAGTGCCGAGAGCGCCGCGGTGAGGCGGCTTTCGGCATCCATGGCAGGCGGACTTGTGCCCAATTTGGCGATACGCAAGAGAAGGCGCGCCAGCCATGGCAGGGACGCCACCTGCTCCGGCATGAGGAGCGCATCATAGCGCGCCAGGGTGCGGCCGGCCTTGAGGAGCCTGTAGATGTGCACGAGACTCATCAACATCAGAGGCGCCAGCCCGAATGAATGGCGACGATACCGCCGGTGAGATTGCGGTAGGAGGCGCGGGCAAAGCCCGCCTGCCCGATCATCGCCTTGAATTGCTCCTGCTTGGGAAAGGTGCGGATGCTTTCGACCAGATAGCGGTAGGGCTGGCCATCGCCGGTCACCACCTTGCCGATGGCGGGGATGACGGTGAAGGAATAGGCATTGTAAAACTCATCAAGCACCGGCACGTCCGGGTGGGAGAATTCCAGGCAGAGGAAGCGGCCACCGGGTTTCAGTACGCGGAATGCTTCCGCCAGCGCCCGGTCGATGTGGGTGACGTTGCGGATGCCGAAGGCGATCGTGTAGGCATCGAAACTCTTATCGGGAAAGGCGAGTGCCTCGGCATTGCCGACGGTAAAATCGCAGCGGCCGAGCAGGCCCTCCTTCTCGGCCCGCTTGCGCCCTTCGCCCACCATTTCTGGTGAAATATCGGCGACTGTGACATGGGTTGCACGACCGCCCGCCCGGGCGATGCGGAAGGCGATATCGCCGGTGCCGCCGGCCACATCGAGAACATGGAAGGGCCCGGATTTCGGCGGGCCGAGCATGGTTACAAAATCGTCCTTCCACAGGCGATGCAGCCCCACCGACATCAGATCGTTCATCTGGTCGTAGCGTTCGGCAACCTTGGAAAAGACCTCGTTGACGAGGCCCTGCTTCTCGGCCTCGGCCACCTTGCGGAAGCCGAAGGCAACGTCCGGCCGGTTTGCGTCTTTGGTCATGGCCGCCTTCTAGCCGAAGATCGCTTGCGATTCCATTAGCGCCTGACCATCCGGCGGAACGCCGCCGGGGTCAGCGCGCCTAACGCATAGGCGATCCCAAAATACACGATTCCGGCGGCGGCGATCATCGCCAGCAAGAGGACGGCTCTGAGTGCCAAATGGGTCTCGCCGGTGAACCAGCCGCGGCAATAATATTCGAGACCCGCCACGGCCGCGCCCATGACCAGGCTTGCCAGAATCATGCGCCAGATGTTGCGGCGAAGGGGGGCGTCGACGGTGAAATGCCCGCGGCGGCCGAGAGTTATTCCGAGCAGCAGGGTGTTGACCCAGGAGGCGATCGTTGTGGCCAGTGCGATGCCGACATGGCCCATCAGCGGGAACAGGAGAATGGCCCCCAGGATATTGAGTCCGACGCTGGCAATGGCGAAATACATCGGCGTCTGCGTATCCTCGCGGGCGAAAAATCCGGGCGAGAAGACCTTCATCAGCACGAAGGCCGGAAGGCCCGCGGCGAAGGCGGCAAGTGCCGCGGCGGTGGCCTGCGTGTCGGAGGTGGAGAAGGCGCCGCGCTCAAACAGTACCTGAATGATCGGAAACGGCATGGCGAGCAGGCCGATGGCCGCCGGGAGCGTGATCAGCATGGAGAATTCGCAGGCCCGGTTCTGGCTGTGCTCGACACCGGCATGGTCGCCGGAGCGCAGGCGCCGCGACAGTTCGGGCAAGAGCACCACGCCGATAGCGACGCCGACGATGCCGAGCGGCAACTGATAAATGCGGTCGGCATAGTAGAGCCAGGCATTGGCGCCATCCTGGGGCGAGGCGAACATGGTGGAGAGAAACAGGTTAAGCTGGGTGATGCCGCCGGCGATCACGCCGGGGACACCAAGCCGCACCAGCCGGCGCACCCCTTCGGTCAGGCGCGGACGGCGGAGCTTCAGTTTCATCCCGGCCCTGCGGCAGGCGATCCACAGCATCAGGAACTGGGCGAGGCCCGCCGCGCACACGCCCCAGGCCAGCGCCTGGCCGGTGACCGGCGTATTCCCCGTACCGGCGACCACAATGCCGATGAGCACGACAATGAGAACGATGTTGAGCAGGATGGGTGCCGCGGCCGCGGCCCAGAACCTGTGCAGGGAGTTCAGAACGCCGCCGAGGAGTGCCACCAGCGACATGAAAACGAGATAGGGAAAGGCAATGCGGGTCAAGAGCACGGCGAGATCGAATTTAGCCGGATCGTCCAGGAAGCCGTGGACATAGACCGCCATCCACACGCCCATGCCGATTTCAGCGGCCGCCAGGACGATCAGCAGGACGAAGAGCAGGCCGCCGTAGACTTCTTCCGCGAACAGGCGGGCGGCCTCGGCGCCGTCACCCTCCATGCGTTTGGCGAAGAGCGGCACGAAAGCCGAGTTGAAGGCACCTTCGCCGAACAGGCGGCGGAACAGGTTGGGGAAGCGGAAGGCGACGACGAAGGCCTCGGCCACCGGTCCCGAACCCAGGACCGATGCGATCATGATGTCACGGACGAAGCCGAGCAGCCGGCTCACCATGGTGAGGCCGCCCACGGTGGCCGCCGATTTGATAAGCGACATGAATGATTCCCCTGTAGCGGGCGCTTCTATGCCAGAACGGCGGCCGTCTCAACCGGCGGCGCCAGCATGGCGGTAAGCGCCCGCTCGATCTGCCGGTGGCGGGCGGCATTCTCGATCTTGCCGCCGGTCAGGTCGGTCACATAGAAGACGTCGATCGCCTTTTCGCCGAAGGTGGTGATGTGGGCCGAGGCGATGTTGAGATTGAGGCGGTAAAGAGCCTCGGTCAGGTCGTAGAGCAGGCCGATGCGGTCGAGGCCGTTGATCTCGATGACGGTGAAGCGGTTCGACGACTGGTTGTCGACGATGACGCGCGGCTCTACGGTGAAGGCCCTGATGCGGGCTTGCGGCCGATAGGCGCGGGCGACCGCATCCTTGAGACGCAGTTCGCCGCGCAGCGCCTTGCGGATCAATTCGGCGATGCGCGCGGCCCGACGGCGCTCGTCGTCCTCGCCGGGAAATTCCCGCTGGATGAGGATGGTATCGAGGGCCATGCCGTCGGTGGTGGTGAAGATCTGCGCACCGGCGATGTTGGCGCCCGCCGCAGCACAGGCGCCGGTGATGAGGGCGAGCAGGCGCGGGTGATCGGGCGCATAGACGGTAAGCTCGGTGATCGCCGTGAAGACATCGGTCTCGACCTCGGTCGCCACTTCGCCGCGCGCCGCCCCGGCCATGAGAGCCTGGTGCTTCAACTGCTTCTCGACGCCGGTGCCCAGCCAATAGGCGTCATAGTGGCGCGCCGCATAGGCGGCTTTCTCCGCTTCGCTCCAGGACGGCAGGCGGCTGAAGAACAGGTTCTGGGCTTCGGCCAGACGCTGCTTGCGGGTCGTTCCGCTGTGGCCTCCCGACAGCACCGGCTCGGCCTCGGCATAGAGGGTGCGGAGCAACTGGCCCTTCCAGCCGTTCCACACGCCGGGACCGACGGCGCGGATATCGACGACGGTGAGAATGAGCAGGAGCTTCAGGCGCTCCGGGCTCTGCACGACGCCGGCGAAATCGACAATGGTCTTGAAGTCGTTCAAGTCGCGCATCTGGGCGGTTTCGCTCATCAGCAGATGATGGCGGACGAGCCAGGCGACGGTTTCGGTCTCGCTTGGCGAAAGGCCGAGCCGCGGGCACAGGTCGAGTGCTATGCGCTCGCCGGCAAGCGAGTGATCCTCGGGCCTGCCCTTGGCGATGTCATGCAGAAAAGCCGCCACATAGAGGGCGCGGCGGCTGGTGAGTGTGGGAAAGATCGCGGCGGAGAGCGGATGGTCTTCGGCGAGTTCACCACGCTCGATGGCCGAGAGAATGCCGACGGCGCGGATCAGATGCTCGTCGACCGTATAATGATGATACATGTTGAACTGCATCATGGCGACGACGCGGCCGAATTCGGGAATGAAGCGGCCGAGGACTCCCGCCTCGTTCATCATGCGCAGTGCCGTTTCCGACAGTGCGCCGGTGGTCAGCATGGCGATAAACAGCGTGTTGGCTTCGGCGTCCATGCAAACCTGCCGGTCGATCAGCCGCAGCGAGCGGCGCACGGCCTTGAGCGTATCGGGATGAATCTCGATGCCATCGCGGGCGGCGACGGCAAAGAGGCGGATGAGATTGACCGCATCCTTCTCGAAACCGCCGGGCGAGGACAGGACGATACGGCCGCCTTCCAGGCGGAAATCGGCAGCACCCCTGATGACGCCCGAGGCGCGTGGCCGCAGGCGGCCGAGCATGCGGCTCAAACCGGGCACGTCTTTCACCTGCCGGGCTTCGAGGCTGGCGCAGAAGATGCGGGTCAAATCGCCCACGTCCTTGGCAATGAGGAAATAGTGCTTCATGAAGCGTTCGACGTGCTTCAATCCGCCACGCGCCTTGTAGCCGAGACGGTGGGCCAGTTCCGGTTGGCGGTTGAAGCTCAACCGGTCTTCGCCGCGCCCGGCCACGAAATGCAGATGGCAGCGCACCGCCCAGAGGAAATTCTCGCATTTCTTGAAGGTGGCGAGATCGCCGCGGGTGAAGGCACCCTTGTCGGCCAGCTCGTCGGGAGAATTGGTCGCATAGAGGAATTTGGCGATCCAGAACAGCGTGTGCAGGTCACGCAAGCCGCCCTTGCCGTCCTTGACGCCGGGTTCGACCAGATAGCGACTCTCGCCAGCCTTGTGATGGCGGAGATCGCGTTCGGCCAGCTTGCTGGCGACAAATTCCTTGGCACCGGTAGCGACGATGTCCTTGCGGAATTGCCGGACGAGGCCGTCGTACAGGGCACGGTCGCCGCAGATGAAGCGGGCCTCGAGAATGGCGGTCAGAATCGTGTTGTCGGTCTTGGCCCGGCGGATGCATTCATCGATGCTGCGGGTGGCGTGGCCCACTTTCTGGCGCGTGTCCCAGAGAGCGTAGAGAATGAACTCGACGGCGTTCTGCACCCATTGCGTCTGTTTCGACGGCAGGACGAAGAGAAGATCGATATCGGAACCGGGCGCCAGGGTGCCGCGGCCATAGCCGCCCACCGCCACGACGGCGATCCGTTCGGCCTGCGGAGCCGCAAACAAACGCGTGGCGGCGAGATCGAAAAGCGCGTGGACGATTTCGTCTTCGACGAAACTCAAATTCTCGGCGCAGCTTGTCCCCTGGCCATCGGCAAGCAGGCGGCGCTCGGCTTCGCCGCGGGCGGTCTTGAGGACGCCCTTCAAGACCTCGACGATGGCCGGGCGCAATCTCGGCGCGGCCGGGCCATGGACGCTGGCCAGTGCATCGAACTGCTGCCGCAGCACCGGCACGTCAATCAGTTTTGCAGGATCGGCAATGGCGGTCATGGCGTTTCCGGCAGAGCGGCCTTGAGTTCATAGAGGAGGGCCAGCGCTTCGCGCGGCGAAAGCTCATCGGGGGCGATGGCGGCAAGCTTCTTCTCGATTTCGCCCGATCCCCTCGGCCGAGGGCCTTGCGGCCGCGCCGCCGAAAAGAGGGGCAAATCGTCGGCGAGCGACTGGTGCGCGGCCGACTGATCGCTCTTCTCCAGAAGCGCCAATACCTCGGCGGCGCGCGCCGTGACCGCCGCCGGCAGGCCTGCGAGCTTCGCCACCTGGATGCCGTAGGAGCGGTCGGCCACACCGGAGACAACTTCGTGGAGAAACACGACATCGCCTTGCCATTCGCGCACCTTCACTGTGGCATTGGCAAGATGCCGGAGCCGCGCGGAGAGGGCGGTGAGCTCATGGTAATGGGTGGCGAAGAGGGCGCGGCAGCGGTTCACCTCGTGCAATTGTTCGACGGTGGCCCAGGCGATCGACAGGCCGTCGAAGGTGGCGGTGCCGCGGCCGATCTCGTCGA
>CAYOZR010000133.1:0-8510 GCA_964408555.1 uncultured Aestuariivirga sp. | reverse complement strand
GATGATGTCCATGGTCGCCATGGCGAGGCCCGCGCCGTTCACCATGCAGCCGATCGAGCCGTCGAGGGCCACATAGGAGAGATCGAATTTCGACGCCTCGATCTCCTTCGGGTCCTCTTCGGATTGATCGCGCAGCGCGCGGATTTCGGGATGACGGTCGAGCGCATTGGCGTCGAAATCGATCTTGGCATCGAGGCAGAGGAGAGAGCCCGCCTTGGTGACCACCAGCGGATTGATCTCGAGCAGGCTCATGTCCTTCGCCATGAAGGCTTGGTGGAGCTGGCCGATCAGCTTGACGCATTGCTTCACCCGATCGCCGTCGAGCTTCAGTGCGGCGGCGATGCGGCGGCCGACATAGGGCGAATAGCCCGCCGCCGGATCGACGCGCACGGTGATAATCTTCTGCGGCGTCCTCGCTGCCACCTCTTCGATATTCACCCCGCCTTCGGTCGAGGCGATGAAGGCCACCCTGGAAGTCTCGCGATCAACGAGACAGGAGAGATAAAGCTCGCGGGCGATCGCCGTGCCCTCTTCGATATAGAGCCGCGCTACCCGCTTCCCGGCGGGGCCGGTCTGATGCGTCACCAGCGTCATGCCGAGCATGCGCTTGGCTTCGGCGCGCACCTCGTCCACCGATTTCACCAGTTTGACGCCGCCGCCCTTACCGCGACCGCCCGCATGGATCTGGGCCTTCACCACCCAGACAGGACCGCCCAGGGTTTCGGCGGCCTTGACCGCTTCGTCGACGGAAAAGGCTGGGATTCCCCGGCCGGTCGGCACGCCAAAGCCGCGGAGAACCTCTTTGGCCTGGTATTCGTGGATATTCATGGCCTTCTCTAAAACTTGACGTTATGGTCAATTATATCAGATCGGGGGCAATCTTCTTAGCCGCCTCCATCAGCGCCTCGACGGCGGCCACGGATTTCTTGAAGGCGGCTTTCTCGTCGCCCGACAGGCTGATCTCGACGATGCGCTCGACGCCGGCTTCGCCGATCACCACCGGCACGCCGACATAGGTATTGCTGACGCCATACTGGCCGGAGAGATGGGTAGCACAGGGTATGACCCGCTTCTTGTCCTTCAGATAGCTCTCGGCCATGGCGATGGCCGAGGCGGCGGGCGCGTAATAGGCCGAGCCCGTCTTGAGCAGCCCGACGATCTCGGCGCCGCCGTCGCGGGTTCGCTGCACGATCTGGTCGATGCGCTGCTGGCTGGTCCATTTCATCGCCACGAGATCGGGCACCGGAATGCCGGCGACCGTCGAATATTTGACCAGCGGCACCATCGTGTCGCCGTGGCCGCCGAGCACGAAGGCGGTCACATCCTCGACCGAGACGTTGAATTCCTCGGCGAGGAAATGGCGGAAACGCGCCGAATCCAGCACACCCGCCATGCCGACGATCTTGTTGTGGGGAAGGCCGGAATATTTCTGCAACGCCCAGACCATGACGTCGAGCGGATTGGTGATGCAGATGACGAAGGAATTGGGCGCGTATTTGGCGATGCCGGCGCCGACCTGGGCCATGACCTTGAGATTGATCTCCAGCAGGTCGTCGCGGCTCATGCCGGGCTTCCTCGGTATGCCGGCGGTGACGATGCAGACATCGGCGCCCTCGATGGTCTCGTATTTGTTGGTGCCGGTGAGCTTGGCATCGAAGTCTTCGACCGGGCCCGACTGGGCGATGTCGAGGGCCTTGCCCTGGGGAATGCCTTCGGCGATGTCGAAGATGACGATGTCGCCCAGCTCCTTGAGGCTGGCGAGGTGAGCCAGCGTCCCGCCGATCATGCCGCCGCCGATCAAGGCGATTTTCTTCCGTGCCATGTCTGGAGTCCCTGTTGACGCAATGTGCGAAGCCGTTTCGCACTGCAAAAGCGACGTGTCTGTAAACCCGATGATTAGCACCTTCAAGACGGTGGACTAGTCATTTCGACGTAAAACTTTACTAAAACGTCAAGTTTCGGCGATTTTTTTACCCCACCAGGAGGCCGACTGCATTTCCCTAAGCCGCGAGGCGGTGCGGGCGAACTCGGAACCGTGCCGATAAATCCCTTCGGGCGGCGCGGCCGAGGAGGCCACCAGCCGCACATGGCCATCATAGAGCGTATCGATCAGGGTCGCGAAGCGCTTGGCCTCGTTGCGCTGGGCGGGCTTCAGAGCCGGAATGCGCTCGACGAAGACGGTGCGGAAGTGGCGGGCGATGGCCAGATAATCGGCCGGCCCCAGCGGCGCCTCGCAGAGTTCGGCGAAGGAAAAACGGGCGCAGCCATGGGCCGCCTGCGGTACGGTGAGCCTGCGGCCCTTGACCTCGATCTCGGCAGGTTCGCCACACTCGCTGTCGGTCAGGCGCCGCCAGGTCTCCTGGATGCGGGTATCGGCTTCAGGGCCAAGCGGCGTCACGAAAGTCTCGTGCGCCTTGATGCGGCCCAGGCGGTAATCGGTCACGCCATCGAGTGAAATTACATCGAGCCCGGCGGCGATGAGCTTGACGAAGGGCAGGAAGAGCTGGCGGTTGAGGCCATCGCGGTAGAGCTCTTGCGGCGGTAGATTGGATGTCGTCACCACCACCACGCCCAGGCCGATCAGCGCCTCGAACAGGCGGCCCACGATCATGGCGTCGGCAATGTCGGATACTTGCATCTCGTCGAGGCAGAGAAGCCGCGCCTCGCGGGCCAGCGCGCGCGCCACAGGGGCGATGGCATCCTGCTCCCGCTTGCGCGCCGCATGCAGCTTCGCATGCACGTCCTGCATGAAGGCATGGAAATGCATGCGCCGCTTCGGCCGGCCGGCGGCGCTCGCGTAAAACAGGTCCATCAGCATGGTCTTGCCGCGCCCGACCGGACCATGAATGTAAATGCCCTTCGGTGGCGCGGCTTGCCGCGTGTCGAACCATCTTCCGATGAGGCCGCCATTGCCGGCGCCATCGGCAATCGGCGTAGCCAGTGCCTTGAGCCGCTGGGCCGCGCGGCGCTGGGCTTCGTCGCTCTGCAGTTCGCCCAGCGCCACGCGCCGGTCGTAGATCTCAAGCAGCATGGGTCGAGCCGTTCAGCATGCCAGCGTCTTCACGTGACCGCGCGCCCCGTATGCAAGCATTTGCCGGTCGCGGGTGACGATGGCGAGACCGTGCTCGCGGGCCGTGGCAATCATGATCCGGTCGGCGGGATCGTTGCCGGGCAAGCCTGGAAGCGAATGCGATGCAATCAGGATCGCTGCCGTCAGCGGCAGTACATTCAGGCCTTCGGTCTCCGACAGGGCCTGAAACCAGACGGCCGCAGGGGCGAAGAATCCGCGCCGGTTGCGAGCCTCGATCAGGCCAACCTCCCAGGCCACGAAAGCCGAAACATTGAGCGCCGAAGACCGGACAGCGGCGCGTACGGCCTCGCGGCTGGCGGGCGAAAGCGGCTCGCCTTCCGCCATCCAGATCGCCGCGCAGGTATCGAGCAGCAGTCCCTCACTCATTGTAGAGGATGCCCTTGTCGGCATCCCATTCAAGATCCTCTCCGGTCGGAGCGGTGAGATCGACGGACGGATCGATCTTGATCGTTCCCTTCAGCGCGCCCCATGGGTCGGGCACGCGGCGGCGTTTGAATTTGGCCGGCCTTGCAATCTCCGCCACCGGCTTGCCGCGCTTGGTCAGGACGACGCGCGCCAGGCGGCCCTTGGCGACGTCGTCGACGAGGCCCAGGCATTTGGCCTTGAATTCGGTAACACCGACGGTCTTGATTTTTTCAGGCTTCATGCCGACTGGTCCATTTCAACTGGACCATATCATGGGGCCGCCGCCCCGGTCAAATTGCCGCCCCGGTCCGGGCCAGCAGGAAGCGCAAGATCGCGGCATAGGCGGCGACCACCGCCATGTAGTCGAAGGCGGCTATCGTCACCTGCAGGAAGGTGAGCGGCTTGAGTCCATGGTCGATCTGGCGCGGCTTGAGATTGGCCAGGATGGAGATGCCGCCGAAGATCAGAAGCAGCGTCATCTCGCCGAACCAGCCGGCAAGTGCGATGAGCCCGCCCATCACGATGAGGCCGTAACGGGCACGTTCGCCCATCAGGCGGGCCAGCACGGAGCGAAGTGCGATGCCGCCATCGAGCGGTTCGACCGGTAGAAGATTGAAAAGATTGAGGACCGAAACGACGATGCCGACCAGGATGAAAAGACCGGTGGGGCCCGTATCGGTCAGCACCGCGGCCACCGCGGCGAGCGGAATGAGGATGCTGAAGCCGGGCCCCATGAGGGCGGCGAACACGCTCTGGCCCTGCGATTGATAGGGCAGCCGCGGCACCGCAAGCGCACCGAGGAAGGGCAGAAACACCATGCGCCCCCAGGGCTGGCCGATCAGGCGGAAGGCGAGGAGATGGCCGAATTCATGCACCATGAGGGCGGCCACCAGCAGCACCGCGAACAGCCAGCCGAACCACAGGCTGAAGCCGAGAAGTGTCACAATGCCGGTGCCCGACGCCACCGCCGCCGAGATCAGCCGGTCGCCGCGCAGATCGGGCTTGCCCGTCTCGGCCACGCCCTTGAGCCGGAGGGCCGCACCCCAGAGATCGGCGCGGGCGAGCAGCTGGGCGACGAGCGGGCGCGATCCCCAATGATAGGTGAGATCGAGCCGCGTTGCGTCCTTCTCCGGCGCCAGCGCCGCCACGATCTTCAGCAGCTCGTTGTTATGCGATCCGCCGTCGAGCCCGGCGCGCTCCAGAATGAGAAGGTCGGGTTCGCGGCGCTCCACCACCTGGAAATCGGCCTCCGAAGTGTGCTGCGCGCCCGCCGTGAGTGTCGTCACATAGGTCATGCGGAAGATGCGTGCCGCGGGATCGATGAGCCGCGCCGTCACCTCGGTGCGGTGCCAGCCCTGCTGCTCGCCGTCGCGCAGATCGATGAGCGCGAAAACTCTGGCGATCGGCGCCTTGATCAGAAGCGACACGGCGGGCGTCACGCTGTGCCGGAAACCGAGCAGCGCCAGAAGGATCAGGAGGAAGGGAAGCTCGGGCCCCGCGTTCTGGATGAAGTCCGGAATTTGCAACTGCAGTCAACCCCGCTGCTGACATGCCGCCGTCAGCATGATTGTCCAAAGCTCAAGGCGACTCAGTCGAGGAGATCGCCATGCCCCGGCCCTGTATTGAACTGGCCGTCTATGCAGTCAAGAACGCCCGTGATGCGGAGGCGGCGCGGCCACCGGCCTCAAGTCCAAATCGGACAAGGGCTCAGACGCGTTGGCGTGCAATCGCGCGCTATCAGAATTCCTTTTTCAGGACGCCGCGATCGACGGACCACAGACCTCCGCCGAATGCCGCAAACAACGCAGCGCCCCCGGCCCACAACAGTGAAAGCAGATTGGCCTTGTCCTGTACCTGGGCGAGGAACCTTGCGCCACCGTCCGCCAGTCTTGCCGCCGCGGCGGGGGTAAAATATTCGGTGCCGCCCGTCTTCATGAATTCGACGCCTGCGGCCGTCAGGAAGCTGTCGCCATAAGGATTGGCGAGATGAAACCACAAGGTGATCGCCAGCATGACCGTATTGGCAAGGGCGATCGGCCGGGTGAAAAGGCCGATGATAATGGCAATACCGCCGAAGAACTGCATCGCCGCCAGAAACGGCGACCACAACCAGCCGGGATAGAAATTGATGCTTTCGACGAAACCTACCTGAGCCATGGGGGCGACGATCTTGGGCCAGCCTGCATAGACCAGGGTGCCGCCGATCAGAACCCGCAACCCCACCCAAGCGAGCGGCTGGGCAAAATTGTCATAGAAGCCGCTCATGAAGGGGAACCAAAGTGCGTCTTTGGGATTTGTAAACGAGGCCGGGGAGGACATGATCTTGCGCTCCGCTGTAAGTTGACGATGGCGTCATTTGAGCCCGAAGCGGCAAAATCTCATTGCGATAGATCAATGGAGAAGCCGGTTCCCGATCCCCCTCACCGCATCGTCGGGATGGAGAACTGGGCGCCTTCCTTGATGCCGGAGGGCCAGCGCGCCGTCACCGTCTTGGTCTTGGTGTAAAAGCGCACCGAGTCGGGCCCGTGCTGATTCAAATCGCCGAAGCCCGAACGCTTCCAGCCGCCGAAGGTGTGATAGGCGAGCGGCACCGGGATCGGCACATTGATGCCGACCATGCCGATCTGGCAGCGCGAGGCGAAGTCGCGCGCCGTGTCGCCGTCGCGGGTGTAGATGGCAACGCCATTGCCGTATTCATGGTCGTTGACCAGACCGACGCCCTCGTCATAGGTCTTGGCCCGCACCACCGACAGGACGGGGCCGAAAATCTCCTCCTTGTAGATGCGCATGTCCTTGGTCACGTGATCGAACAGCGAGCCGCCGAGGAAGAAGCCGTTCTCATAGCCCTGCATCTTGAAGCCGCGGCCGTCGACTTTGAGCGCCGCGCCCTCCTTGATGCCGATATCGATATAACCGCGCACCCGCTCCAGCGCCTGCTTTGTCACCAAGGGGCCGTAATCGGCCTCGCGGTCGGTGGAAAGCCCGACCTTGAGTTTCTCGACGCGGGGGATGAGCTTCTCGACCAGGGCATCGGCGGTGGCCTCGCCCACCGGGACCGCGACCGAGATCGCCATGCAGCGTTCGCCGGCCGAGCCGTAGCCGGCACCGATCAGGGCATCGACGGCCTTGTCCATGTCGGCGTCGGGCATGACGATCATGTGGTTCTTGGCGCCGCCCAGCGCCTGCACGCGCTTGCCGTTGCGCGCGGCGGTTTCGTAGACATAGTGAGCGATCGGCGTGGAGCCGACGAAGCGGATGGCCTGCACGCGCGGATCGCCCAGCAGCGTGTCGACCGAGACCTTGTCGCCGATCACGACGTTGAGCACGCCCGGGGGCGCGCCGGCTTCGACCATCAATTCGCCCAGGCGCAAGGGGCAGGACGGGTCTTTCTCGGACGGCTTCAGGATGAAGCAGTTGCCCGCGGCGATCGCCACCGGGAACATCCACATCGGCACCATCGCCGGGAAGTTGAACGGCGTGATGCCGGCGACCACGCCCAAGGGCTGGCGCATGGAATAGACGTCGATGCCGGAGGAGACGCTGTCGGAATATTCGCCCTTCATCAAATGCGGAATGCCGCAGGCGAACTCCACAACCTCCAGCCCGCGCTGGACCGAGCCCTTGGCGTCGGCGACCACCTTGCCGTGCTCGTTGGCGACGAGCAGGGCGAGCTCGTCCATGTTCTTCTCGATCAGCTCCTTGAACTTGAACATGACGCGCGCGCGCGCCATCGGCGACATGGCGCCCCAGACCGCGAAGGCCTTGTGGCTGTCGGCGATCGCGGCCTCGACCTCTTCCTTGCCGGCATAGGGCGCCTGGGCCGATTTCTCGCCCGTTGTGGGGTTGTAAACGTCGCCGAAGCGGCCGCTTTTGCCCGCGACCTTCTTACCGCCGATGTAGTGATGCAGGGTGGTCGCCATTGGTTTCGCTCCCCGGGGAATGCGCGATTGGCCGGACTTTAGGCGAGGGCCGGGCGCGAGGGAAGGGGCGGGGGAGCGGCGCTAGAGATACGCGATCATGCGTCCGCAGCTAAGCGCGCCTAGCCACAGCACCATCGACACCGCTCCGCCCACGCGCGCGGCCACGGGCGGGCTGGCGTGTTCCCATTGCACCACACGCCGCCAGGGTCCGAGATGGAACAGGGCCGCGTTGATGCCGCCCAGCGCGATCAGGATCAGCTTGAGGCGAAAGGCGGGGTTGTAGTACAGCGACGCGGCCTCGGTGATGAACAGCAGCGAGCCGCTGGCCACGGCCATCGAGAATCCAGTGACCGTGACCGGCAGGAGATGCCGCGCGGTGAGCGTGGCGGGAAGTTTCAGCCGCAAGCCCATCAGGCGCAGGTCGAGGCACACGATGCTGCCGACCAAGAGCGCGATGCCGATCAGGTGCACGATCTCGACCACGGGATAGAGCAGCAGCGACTGGCGCATCGCTTCGCCGGCCGGGCTTTCCTGCAAGGCCACCAGCCAGGCCGGGGTGCCGGGCATTGCGTGTTCCAACAGAATCCTCCGCGCGCGCTTCAGCGGCACTAAATGCCGGTGAAAGTTCGGCCCCCCTCACCCAGCTTCGGGTAAGGCGCGCCTGCGCGGGATGCCCGCTTGCCGCGCCAACCCTTCGCAACCCTCTCCCCCCACCGCGCGATGGGTTGCCATCGCGCGCGGCGGGGGGAGAGGGGAGGGTGAGGGGGGATCATTTCTATTGCCGTTCGTCTCAGCGCAATTCGACGGTCTTGCCGTTGACCGTGATGCGCTCGGCGCGCATTTCGTTCGGGTCGGTCTTGCTGGGATAGCCGACCACGGTGACCGTGACGCCGGGCTTGAGGTCCGCGGCGGGCAGGCCGCGCGCCTGCATGCGGTAGGGCGGCGCCAACGTGACGACCCAGGTCTTGGCGCCGGGCTGCGTCACCTTCAGCTTCAGCTCGCCATGCGGGTTTTCGTAACCCGCCGCCTCGATCGTGCCGGTCAGGGTTAGCACCTTGCCGACGTCGTAGCCGCCCCAGCCGTGATGCGCCCGG
>CAYOZR010000132.1:0-8603 GCA_964408555.1 uncultured Aestuariivirga sp. | reverse complement strand
CTGAACGAGCTGCGCTTCTCCGATATTCCCAACAACCGCATGATGCGGTGGTCGCCGGTTTCGGGCCTCTCCATCTTCCGCCAGCCGTCCCAGCGCAGCAACGGCCATACCCGCGACCGCGACGGCAACATGATCTCCTGCGAACATGGCGGGCGCTGCGTCAGCCGCACCTATCTCGACGGGCGCTACGAGGTGGTGGTCAGTCACTGGAACGGCAAGCGGCTCAATTCGCCCAACGACGTGGTGGTGAAATCCGACGGCAGCATCTGGTTCACCGATCCGCCCTACGGCATCATCACCGATCACGAGGGCATTCGCGCCGACAGCGAGATCGGCAAGAACCAGGTCTATCGCTTCGATCCCCAATCGAGCGAACTCAGCGTGGTGGCGGACGACTTCGACCGGCCCAACGGACTGGCCTTCTCGCCCGACGAAGCGGAGCTCTATGTGGCGGATTCGGGCCGCGCCCGGGGCCACGGTTTCGGCTTCGACGACAGCCGCCCGCATCATGTGCGGGCGCTCAAGGTGGTGGACGGCAACAAGCTGAAGCAGGACCGGGTGGTGGCGGTGATCGACGCCAAGGTGCCCGACGGGTTGCGCGTCGATACCGAGGGACTGTTATGGATTTCGGCCGGCGACGGCATCCACTGCTATCGGCCGGATGGAACCCGGCTCGGACGCATCCTGGTGCCCGAGACGGTTGCCAATCTGACCTTCGGGGGCTTCGGCAAGTCGCGCATGTTCATCTGCGCCTCGACGTCGCTCTACGCCATCGAGACGGCCCGGACCGGCGCCCAGACGCCGTGATTGGCGTGCCATAATGTGGGATAGTGTTGCGGCGGCGTTTTGCCGGGCTTCCCCCGCATGCTATGGCTTGCGGCCCAAATAACGAAGCGTGCCATGAGCAAAAATCCAGCCGAACTCCCGCATTTCGCCCGTAGCGCCATCAATCTCGCCTCGCCGCGGCTTGGCGCCAAGGCGCTTCAGGCAACCGACGATTTCTTCGCCGACAAGAGCCGGATGCTGGCGGATCACCCCGCCGTGTTCGATCCCGACAAATACGACGCCAACGGCAAGTACATGGATGGCTGGGAATCGAAGCGCCGGCGCCAGGGCGGCCATGATTTCTGCGTCGTCAGGCTCGGCGCCAAGGGCGTCATCCGCGGTGTCGATATCGACACCAGCCATTTCACCGGCAATTATCCCCCCGCCGCCTCGCTGGAGGCCTGCGTTTCCGGCAACGATCCGGACGAGAAGACCGCCTGGACGGAAATCCTCGCCGCCGTCTCGCTCGGCCCCTCGGCCCATCATTTCCATGCCATTGCCGGCGGCACGGCTTGGACGCATCTGCGCCTGCACATCTATCCCGACGGCGGCGTGGCGCGGCTGCGCGTCTATGGCGAGCCGGTGCCGGCCTGGGAAGGCAAGGACAAGTCCGCCGTGCATGAGCTGTCGCTGGTCAACAATGGTGGGCGGATCGTTGCCTATAACGACGCCCATTACGGGTCCGTGTGGACGCTCCTGACGCTCGGCCGCGGCATCGACATGGGCGACGGCTGGGAAACCAGGCGGCGGCGCGAGCCCGGCAATGACTGGATCATCGTGCGCCTGGGGGCGGCCGGCATCGTCGAGAGGATCGAGGTCGATACCTGCCACTACAAGGGCAATTATCCCGACCGCTGTTCGCTGCAGGCCGCACTGGTGGGAGCTTCAACCGACAAGTCGATCGTCACCGAAGCGATGTTCTGGCCGCAATTGATGGGCGAGCAGAAATTGCGGATGGATCACATCCACAGCTTCTCCGGCGAGGCACTCGCCAGGCTCGGGCCGGTCAATCATGTGAAGCTCAACATCTTCCCCGATGGCGGCGTGTCGCGCCTGCGCATCTTCGGAAAGCTGGCGTGATTACACTCCGGCCCGCGCCGCTGACCAAGGCGGGTTTCGCGCCCTTCGGCGATGTGGTCGAGATGGAGGGGGCGCGGCATTATCCGATCAATCAGGGCTTCGCCGAGCGCTTCAACGATCTCGCTTATGTCGATGTGACGGCGGAGGGCGGCGCGGTGAATGTCGGCATCGTCACGGCTAACCCGCGGTCCATGCCGATCGCCATCAAGCTGATGGAGAGGCATCCGCTCGGCAGCCAGATATTCTATCCGCTGCAGGACCGCGACTGGCTGGTGCTGGTGGCGGGCGATCCCGGCGATACGGCCTCGTTCCGCGCCTTCCGGGCCAATGGGCGGCAGGGTATCAACTATGCCCGCAACATCTGGCATCATCCGCTTCTGGTTTTCGATGAGGGCCACCGTTTCCTGGTCATCGACCGCAAGGGACCTGGCAACAATCTCGAGGAAATGTGGCTCCCCGAGAGCCGGAGTATCGTTCTCACGCCTTGAACGTCGCGTGCCAGTGGCGCGCGATGTCGATGCGGCGCGGCAGCCACACCTTGTCGTGGCTCCGCACATAATCGACGAAGCGGGCCAGCGCCTGGGCGCGGCCGGGACGGCCGGCGAGGCGGCAGTGCAGCCCCACCGACATCATCTTGGGCGAGCCGCGCTTTCCCTCTTCGTAGAGATAGTCGAAGCTGTCTTTCAGATAGCTGTAGAAATGATCGCCGGTATTGAAGCCCTGCGGCGTGGCAAAGCGCATGTCGTTGGCATCGAGCGTATAGGGAATAATGAGATGCCTGCCGCCGCCGGGTTTGTTCAGCCAGTAGGGCAGATCGTCGGAATAATCGTCGGATGAATAGAGGAAGCCGCCCTCCTCCATGACCAGCCGCGTGGTGTTCATCGAGCAGCGGCCGGTGTACCAGCCGAGCGGGCGCTCTCCCGTCACCTCGGTGTGGATGCGGATCGCCTCGCGGATCGACTGGCGCTCGGCGTCCTCGGGCATGTCCTTGTGCTCGACCCATTTGAGGCCATGGCTGGCGATCTCCCAGCCCGCCTGCTTCATCGCCTCGACCTGATCGGGCGAGCGCATCAGCGCGGTGGCGACGCCATAGATGGTGAGCGGCACCTGGCGCGCCGTGAACAGGCGCCACAGGCGCCAGAAGCCGGCGCGGGCGCCATATTCATAGATCGATTCCATGTTCCAGTGGCGCTCACCCGGCCAGGCCTGGGCGCCGACGATTTCGGAGAGGAAGGCTTCGGAGGCGGCATCGCCGTGGAGAATATTGTTCTCGCCGCCCTCCTCGTAATTGAGCACGAATTGCACGGCGACATGGGCGCCGCCCGGCCATTGCGGATCGGGTATGGCGCGGCCATAGCCCTTCATGTCACGGGGATAGGCGGTCATGGATTTTCCTCCCTGCGATGTAAGTCGCCCGCACGGCGCGGTCATCGCCCAAAATGGCCAGCGAGAACAGCACGTCTTCAAACGACTGCGAGACTTCCTGGCGGCTCGCCAGAACCGGCGTGGCGAAGGGATCGAGCACGGCGAGGTCGGCCCATGTGCCGACCTCGAGCGATCCCACCTCATGGGCCAAATGCAGGCGCTCGGCGTTGCCGCGGGTCGCCAGATGAAAGAGCTCGAAGGCCGAGGGCTTGTAGCCCGCCAGCATCTGCACCTTGTAGGTCTCGCCGAGGGTGGCCAGCATGGAATAGCTGGTGCCGCCGCCCACGTCGGTGGCAACTCCGATATGGACGGGACGCTCCGCCTTCCGCAGGTGCCGCATGCGCATCAGGCCGGAGCCGAGAAACGTGTTCGAGGTCGCACAGTGAATGACGGTGGAGCCCGATTCCGACAGGCGCGCGCATTCGCGCTCGGAGAGATGAATGCCGTGGGCGAAGAGGCTGCGCGCGCCCAGGAGCCCGCAGCGGTCGTAGACGTCGGTATAGTCCTTGGCGTCGGGGAACAACTGCTTGACCAAGGCGATCTCGCCGGGGCTTTCGGAGAGGTGGGTCTGCATCAGGGCGCCGGGCAACGATGCCAGGAGCTCGCCCGAGACTTGCAACTGCGCTTGCGTCGAGGTGACGGCAAAGCGCGGAGTGACCGCATAGCGCAGACGCCCCTTGCCGTGCCATTGGCGGTAAAGCTCTTCCGACTCGCGTGCCCCCGTTTCGGGATCGTCCTCGACCGCCGGAATGGCGTTGCGGTCCATCATGGTCTTGCCTGTGATGAGCGCCATGTTGCGGCGCTCGGCGGCGGCGAAGAGGGCCTCGGCGCAGGTCTTGTGCACCGAACAGAAGGCCAGCGCCGAAGTGGTGCCGTGCCGAGCCAGACGGTCGAGGAAGATTTCCGCCGCGCGCGTGGCGTGAGCTCCGTCGGCGTAACGGCTTTCCTCGGGAAAGGTGAAGCGCGACAGCCAGTCGAGCAGATCCTTTCCGGGTGCCGCCAGCATGCGGTACTGGGGAAAATGGATATGCGCGTCGATCAGGCCCGGCATGACGATGCAATCGCCGTAATCGTCGACGGGCGCGGCGCGAAAGGATTGCGGCAGCAGCGCCGCCGGTCCCGTCCACAGGATGGTGCCGTCGTCGCCCGCCACCACCGCACCCTTCCGTTCATGGCGCCAGTCGGTGTATGCGGCACCGAAAGTCAGGGTCTGGCCGCGGATCACCCGGGTCATGGCGCCACCCGGTCTTCGATGCGGAAACGGAAGATGCGGCAGACCTGTTCCAGCGCCGTGGCGAATTCCTCTTCCGTGCCATGACCGACGCGCTCGGCGAAGCTTGCGAGGATCCGATGCTTCGCCGCTCCCTTGACCGCGAAGATGAAGGGAAAACCGAATTTCGCCTGGTAGCGGTCGTTGAGGCCGGTGAAGCTGGCAAACTCCCCGGGCGACAGCGTGTCGAGGCCGGCGCCCGCCTGCTCGCGGGTCGAATTCTCGGTGAGCCGCGCCTTGGTCGCGAGATCGGGATGGGCGCGGAGCAAGGCAAGCTGGGCCTCGCGCGCGGCCCCCCGCACCGCGCCGGTGAAGGCCTCGACCATGGCCTCGCGGCTGGCGAAGGGACGCAGCGCCGATACGAGGCGCGCCACCCAGGGCGAATGTTCGGCGACATCGCCGAAGGCCGCAGTGAATTCCTCGGCGGTCATGGCGTTGACGGCATTAAGCGTCATCATCGCCTGGCGATCCAGGCGCCGAGTTTCGCCCGCTCCTCTTCGGTCATGCCGGTCTTGTTGCCGAGCGGCATGGCCTTGTTCTTGACCGCTTGAATTTCGATCTGGGCCGCATAGCGGCTCAACGCCTCGAGGCTTTCGAGCGCTATGCCCTTCGGCGCCGCCTTGATGGTGGGGTCGGTGGGCCTTGCCGCATGGCAGGCGGCACAACGGGTCTGGACGATCGCCAGCGCATCGGCATCGCTCACCTCGCCCTGATAGGCCGGCGCCTTCGCCGGCTCGGTGATAAGGAGTGCCAGCGCCAGCGCGCCGCCGATCACCGGCAAGGTCCAGGCGATGTCTTCCGCCTTGTCGCCCACTTCATGGCGCACCAGGAAATGCCTGAGTACCGCACCTCCCACCACGATCAGCCCCACGAGTGTCCAGGCGCGCGGATGATCGGTGATCATCGGATAGTGGTTGCTGATCATCATCAGCAGAACCGGCAGAGTCAGATAAGTGTTGTGCAGCGAACGCTGCTTGCCGATGACGCCGAGCCGCGGATCGGGTGTCTGCCCGGCCATCAACGCCTTGGCGATCTTGCGCTGGTTGGGAACGATCACCATGAAGACATTGGCCGCCATGATGGTGCCGATGAAAGTGCCGACATGGATGAAGGCGCCGCGCCCGGAGAACACATGAGTGAAGCCGTAGGCGGCGGCAAGGATGAGCGCCAGCACGCAGATCGCCAGCAGTCCGGTGTTGCGGCCCAGCGCCGACCGGCACAGCAGATCGTAGACGATCCAGCCGGCGATCAGGCCGCCGGCCGAGACGGCAACCGCCTGCCAGGGTTCGAGCGGCATGACGCTTCGATCGATGAGGTATGCGCCGGCATTCAAATAATACTGGACGATCAGCAGCAGGAAGCCGGTGACCCAGGTGAGATAGGCCTCCCATTTGAACCAGATCAAATCCTCGGGCAGCTTGGCAGGCGCGGTGAGATATTTCCGCACGTTGTAGAAGCCGCCGCCATGCACTTCCCAGGCCTCGCCATAGACTCCCGGAGGCAGGTCCTGGCGTTGCTTCAGCGAGAAATCCAGCGCCACGAAATAGAATGAGGTGCCGATCCAGGCGATGCCGGCGATCATGTGGCCCCAGCGCAGCAGCAGATTGGGCCAATCGGGATTGAGAAGAGCCGATCCGGTCAGCCAATAGGCAAGTGCCAAGCTCACGAAGATGACCGGCAGGGTCCAGGCGATCTTGGCGATGGGATCGCCCACCTCGTGGCGCACCAGGAAATGCCGGAGCGTCACGCCGCCCACCACGATGAGGCCCACCAGAATCCAGCCTCGCGCATTGTCGGTCACCATGGCATAGTGATTGCTGATCATCATCAGCAGCACGGGAAGCGTCAGATAGGTATTGTGCAGCGAGCGCTGCTTGCCGATGACGCCAAGCCGCGGATCGGGCGCCTCACCCCGCATCAGCGCGGCGGCGATCTTGCGCTGGTTGGGAATGATCACCATGAAGACATTGGCGGCCATCATGGTGCCGATGAAAGTGCCGACATGGATGAAGGCGCCGCGCCCGGAGAACACCTGCGTGAAGCCGAAAGTGGCAATCAGGATCAGCAGCAGCACGAGGCTCGCCAGCGTTGCCGGATTTTGCCCAAGCGGCGAGCGGCACAGAATGTCGTAGGTGAGCCAGCCGGCCGCCAGGCTGACGATGGAAATGGCGATCGCCTGCCAGGGAGCCAGCGCCATCACGGCGGGATCGATGAGATAGGCGGAGGCCTGAAAGTAATACTGGACGACGAGCAGCAGAAAGCCCGTCACCCAGGTGAGATAGGCCTCCCATTTGAACCAGATCAGATCGTCGGGCAGCTTCGACGGCGCGGTCAGATATTTCTGCACATGGTAGAAGCCGCCGCCGTGCACTTCCCAGGCCTCGCCGGCCACGCCCGGCGGCAGGCCGTCGCGCCGCTTCAGCGAGAAATCCAGCGCCACGAAATAGAAGGACGTGCCGATCCAGGCGATGCCGGCGATCATGTGGCCCCAGCGCAGCAGCAGGTTCAGCCAGTCGGCGATGAACGAATCCATGGTTATCAGGTGCCAGGCATCAGGTGTCAGGTGTCAAGTTGAGGCCCGGCATTCTTCTGATACCTGACACCTGACTGCTGATCCCTGTTACTGCGGTAACTGGTCGTCGATACCCTTGACGTACCAGTTCATGCCGAGGATGTCGCCGTCGGGCAGCGGCTTGCCGGCTTCGCCGGCGACGGTTCCGTCCTGCTTGGTGATCGGGCCGGTGAAGGGATAAAGCTTGCCGGTCTTGATCGCTTCGGCGGTCTCGGCGGCCGCCTTGGCGACGTCGTCGGGCATGTTGGTGAAGGGCGCGATGTTGACGGTTCCTTCCGCCATGCCGTCCCAGGATTGTTGCGACTTCCAGGTGCCGTTCAGCACGTCGTTGACGCGGCGCACGTAATAGG
The DNA here is from genome assembly GCA_964408555.1 of uncultured Aestuariivirga sp. Classification (GTDB taxonomy): domain Bacteria; phylum Pseudomonadota; class Alphaproteobacteria; order Rhizobiales; family Aestuariivirgaceae; genus Aestuariivirga. Next base: position 1,081 of record CAYOZR010000132.1, on the reverse strand, counting down.
GGCCCCAATTGTCGACGATCGCGGTGAGCTGCGATTTTCCGGCGAACTTGATCATGTCGGACGCCTGGCCGAAGCCGAGCTTGCCCTGCTCCTGGGCGACCTGCAGAGGAGCCGTCGAGTCGGTGTGCTGGACGATGATGTCGGCGCCCTGGCTGAACAGAACCTTGGCGGCGTCGGCTTCCTTGCCCGGATCGTACCAGGTATTGGCCCACACGATCTTCACCTTGAAATCGGGATTGACCGACTGGGCGCCAAGCATGAAGGCGTTGATGCCGGCGACGACTTCCGGAATCGGGAAGGAAACGATGTAGCCGGCGACACCGGTCTTCGACATTTTCGCCGCGATCTGACCGATCACATAGCGGCCCTCGTGGAACTTGGCGTTGTAGGTCGTCACGTTGTCGGCGGTCTTGTAGCCGGTGGCGTGCTCGAACTTCACGTCCGGAAACTTCTTCGCGACCTTCAGCGTCGGCTCCATGAAGCCGAATGACGTCGTGAAGATAATGGCGCAGCCGTCGCGGGCCAGGCGCTCGATGGCGCGATCCGAGTCCGCCTCGGAGACGTTTTCGACGAACACGGTTTCGACCTTGTCGCCGAGTTCCTTGTCGACCGCCAGGCGGCCTTGATTGTGCTGATAGGTCCAGCCGAAATCGCCGACGGCGCCGACATAGACCCAGCAGGCCTTGAGCTTGTCGGCCTGGGCCGAGGCGGCGCCCATGCCGAGAGCGAGCGCGAATGCGGCCGCCGATAACAACAGTTTCTTCATTGGAGTTCTCCCTTTTCTTTCTTGCGTTTCAACGATCAGGCACGAAGGATTGCCCGAGGCAGGCCGGCGTGTTGGCCCGCGTCAGCATGCGGTTTCCGGAAATCACCACCAGCGCCGCTATGGTGACAAGATAGGGCAGCGAAGACAAGAACTGCGAGGGAATTCCCCACGCAAAAGTCTGCACCGTATAGGCGAGGATCGAAATCGCCCCGAACAGATAGGCCCCGGCGGCGGTGCGCCACGGCCGCCAGGAGGCGAAGACGACGAGCGCCAGCGCGATCCAGCCGCGGCCGGCCGTCATGTTCTCGACCCATT
>CAYOZR010000131.1:0-8672 GCA_964408555.1 uncultured Aestuariivirga sp. | reverse complement strand
GCGCGATCCGCTCAACGAATACAAGAGCGAGGCGTTCGTCCTGTTCGAGGCGATGATCGGGCGCTTGCGCGAAATGACCACCTCCCAGGTGATGCGCCTGGAAATTCAGACGCGGCCGGCCGACGACCTGCTGCCCGACGAGGAAGACCTGCCGATGATGGCGGCCCACCACCTCGATGCCACGACCGGCGAGGACGACGTCGGCGAAGGCCTGCTGCTGGCGGCACCGCCCAAGGCGAAATCCGTCGCCGATCCGAAGAATCCGGCGAGCTGGGGCAAGCTCGGCCGCAACGACCCCTGCCCCTGCGGCTCAGGCAAGAAATACAAGCACTGCCACGGGGCCTATGTCTGATACTCACGCCGCGCTGGTATAGGCGATTGCCGCCATCATGCCGGAATTCATGTGGTAGAGATGGTGGCAATGGAAGGCCCAGGTGCCGGGATTGTCGGCGTCGAACTGGATGGTCACGGTCTGCATCGGCGGCACCAGAACGGTATCGCGCAGCGCCCCGTCGAGGTGCGTGTTGCCGATCGCCGTTATCTTGAAATAATGGCCGTGCAGGTGCATCGGATGCGCCATGCCGGTCATGTTGTGCAGCATGATTTCGATGCGCTCGCCGGGCTTCACCGCGAACAGCTCCTCGCGCATCGAGGATTTGCCGTTGAGGCCCCAGACATAATCCGCCGCCCCGCCGGTGAGCATCACCATCTCGGTGTGGCTGACCGGTTCGTTGCGGATTTCCGCCACCGCCCTGAGACGCCGTTCCAGTGACAAATCCACGGCCGGCGTCATGCCGCCTGCGCCCGCGATCCTGGCGATCTCCGCCCCCGGCGTGGCCAGCACCAGTCCGGTCCGCGCCGCCAGGCCTTCCGGCCGGAACAGCACCGGAAAAGCGCCGCCGCCCGCCGGCAGCTTCAGCCTGATATCGGCGCGCTGGGCGATGGCCAGCGGGAACAGCGAGCCCCGCACCGGATAGACGGCATGGCCGTCGACGGCGATCAATTCGCCTTCGAGTCCGCCCAGATCGATCCACATATTGCTCGCCGCCGCGGCATTGATGATGCGCAGCCGCACCTGTCCTCCCGTCTCGACCCGCAGGATTTCCGGGTCGTCCAGCGTGCGGTCATTGGCGAGATAGGCATCGAAGACGACATCGTTGAGCATGGCGGCCATGGCCATGCCGCCGCCCTGGCCCATGGTGGAATGATTCATGCCCGGCATCGAGTGGCCGGCATGTTCGCCGCCGCCGCCCCGCAACTCGGCGAGAATCTCGGCCGGATCGCGGAAGGTGAAGTCGTGCAGCATCACCACATGCTCCTGCTCGTCCCACACGGGCTGATCGGTTTCCCGGATGATCAACGGTGCCGCCAGCAGCAATTGTTCCTGCAGGCCCACATGCGAATGCATCCAGTGGGTGCCGGAACGAGTGTTCGCGAAGTCATATTCGTAGCGGGCGCCGGGCTGGAGCGGCGGCTGCGACAGCATTGGCACGCCATCCTGGGCCGATGGCGGCGTCAGCCCGTGCCAGTGGATCAGGGTCTCGATTCCGGTCTCGTTGACCAGGCCGGTTGTGAACCTTTGACCGAGCTTCAATTCCAGCCCCGGCTTGCCGGTGGGCCCGATCAGCCCGTAAACCTTGGCGGACTTGCCGTTAACCTCGATCGCGCGGCTGACGGCGCGCAATGGCGCGGGAGAACCCGCCTGCGCCGGTCCGAAGAGCCGGGAAGCCGGCGCAAGCGCGGCGGCTGCCGCCAGTCCCTTGATCGCATTCCGGCGCGATAGTCCCACCGCCATGTCCTGCCTCCAAAAGCCAACTACGTGGGACAGCATTAAGTCCGCTTCAAGCCGCGCTCATGTCACATCGCGCGGCGATTTCTCCGCCTCACGGCTTGTGAAATCCATTTCACTGGTTATCGAATCCTTTCCGGCGCCAGGATTATTCGGGATTCTCGCCGCATCGCCATGACATTGCAGCGGTTTTGGTGGTTAACCGCAAACTTGTCCGGAATTTGCCCGGCCTCTTAACCAATTTTTCCTGCATCTACAACCACTTCGCTACCGATTTTGGATCGCCGCGAAGTGACCGATGCAGAAAATTTTAGCGAATTTATTAATGTCGCTGGAAGGTCCTAGGCGCTCTATTGTGATCATCATCAAGTCCGGAAATTCAATTCCGGCGGAACGGGAGTTCAAGAGCCGTGATCGCCATTGCCAAGCAAGCCAAGCGTTTTTGCTCAGACGAGAGCGGATCGGTAGCAATTGAGTATGGATTCATTGCCTCGATCATGGGGCTCATGCTCCTCCCCGTGATGACTATCTTGAGCGGCACGTTCCGCGACTGGGCTGCGCAGATCGTGGACGAATTTAATACTGTTATGGGTCTCTAAACGGCGCTACCGCGTCATAGGCCGCGCCCGACCGCCAGGAATTTCTCGCGCCTCTGGGTGCGCAAAACTTCCCCCGAAACCCCGGCAAAAGCATTGAGCGCCCGCCCGATCGCCTCGCCGGTTGCGGCGATGGCTTGCGCCGGATTGCGGTGCGCGCCGCCCACCGGCTCGGCCACGATCTCGTCGGCGATACCGAGTTTTTTCAGATCGGTCGCGGTGATTTTCATGGCGGCGGCGGCATCCTTGGCCCGCGCCGCATCGCGCCACAGGATCGAGGCGGCACCCTCCGGCGAGATGACGCTGTAGATCGCGTGCTCGAGCATCAGCACCGTGTTGGCGGTGGCGATCGCGATGGCGCCGCCCGAGCCGCCCTCGCCGATGATCGCCGAAATCAGCGGCACGCCTAGCCCCAAGCAGCAATCGGTCGAGCGGGCGATCGCCTCGGCCTGGCCGCGCTCTTCGGCGTCGATGCCGGGATAGGCGCCGGGGGTGTCGACCAGAGTAATGACCGGCAGGCCGAAGCGCTCGGCCGTCTCCATCAGACGCACCGCCTTGCGGTAGCCTTCGGGCCGCGCCATGCCGAAATTGTGCTTGATCCGCAAGGCGGTGTCGTTGCCCTTCTCCTGGCCGATCGCCACCACCGGACTGCCGCGGAAGCGGCCCAGGCCACCGATGACCGCCGCGTCCTCGGCGAATTTCCGGTCGCCCGCCAGGGGCGTGAACTCGGTGAACAGGCCGTTGATGTAATCGATCGCGTGCGGCCGGTGCTCATGCCGCGCAACCTGCGCCTTCTGCCACGGTGTCAGCGCATTATAGAGGTCGGTGAGTATCTTGGCCGCCTTCTTTTCAAGCGCCTTGACTTCCTCGGCGATGGAAACGGCCGAATCGCCGGCCGCCAGCGCGCGAAGCTCGGCGATCTTGCCCTCGAGTTCCGCAACCGGGGCCTCAAAATCGAGATATGACGGCATCTGTTCTCAAATGGTCGGTGGGTTGCGCGGAAAGTGGCCGCACCGGCCTGCAAAGTCAACTTTTCTTGGCAAGCGGATGATGCGCCTCGACCGCCGCCTTGAGCCGCGAGGCCTGCACATGGGTGTAGATCTGCGTCGTCGCGATATCCGCATGTCCCAGCATCTGCTGCACGGCCCGCAAATCGGCCCCGCCTTCGAGAAGATGGCTGGCAAAGGCATGCCGCAGCACATGCGGCGACAGGCGGCTGGCGTCGAAGCCGGCCTGCCGCGCCAGCGCCTTGAGTTCGAGCGCGAACTGTTGCCGGGTGAGGCACCCCTTGGCGCCGTGCGAAGGAAACAGCCATTTCGGCTCGCCACCGCTTGCCGCACGCAGGGCCGTCAAATAGCCCTTCAGCGCCCGCCCGGCCGTCCGCGAGACCGGCACCAGCCGCTGGCGCCCGCCCTTGCCGGTGACGGCGATCAAATCGCCGTCGGCCGTCGCCGCACCGACGGTGAGCCCGACCAGCTCGGAGACGCGCAGGCCCGTGGCATAGAGAAGTTCGAGCAGGCACTGCAACCTGAGCGCCTTCATCCGCTTTTTGCCCTTGGCCGAGGCGGCCAGCGCCTGCGCCGCCGCGAGCAGCCGGTTCACATCCGCCACCGCCATCAGTTTGGGCAGGGGCCGTCCGGCCCGCGGCGATTCGATTGTTGCCGCTGGATTGCCCTGGGCCAGTCCTTCGCCGTGCAGGAATTTGTGGAACTGCCGCACCGCCGACAATTTGCGCGCCGCCGTGGTCCGCGCCATGCCTTGGGCCTCGAGATGGGCCAGGAAGCCGCGAATGGCGCCGGTATCGGCCTGCGTTGCGCCGCCGCCCAGGCGCGATACGAATTCGCAATAGTCGGCGAGATCGCGCCGGTAGGCCCCGAGCGTATTGCGCGCGGCACCGCGCTCGGCGCTCATCATTTCGAGAAACCGCTCGATCAGACGCGAGCTCTGCTGCCCGCGCGGGCCTTCATTGTTGCCGGACTCGTTCATGCGGCAGCGGTTTCACGATCTCCGACTGCTCCGGAGGGAAATTGGCAAGACCCCAGGCAGCGCCATAAACCGCGCCACCCAAGCACGCGAGGATTAACAGAAAGCGAAGACTGTCCGGCACGGGCGCACTCCTTGTCGGCCGATTGTAGCCGTTGCGGCCGCGGCCGGAAAGCCTTTGCGGTCACCGGCCTCACTTGATAGAACCGGCGCAAGTTCGAGGTTTGAGGAAGATGGCCCGACGCTCCATTGCCAAGGAGGCCGAAACCGTCCGTGCGCGCCTGCAAGACCGTTCCATAGTTCTGGTCGGATTGATGGGAGCCGGCAAGTCGAGCGTCGGCCGCAGGCTTGCCGAGAAACTGGGTTTGCCCTTCATCGATGCCGACCATGAAATCGAAGCCGCCGCCGGCAAATCCATCGCCGAGATTTTCGCCGACCACGGCGAAGCTTACTTTCGCGAGGGCGAACGCAAGGTCATTGCCCGGCTCCTCGGCAGCGGCACCCAGGTGCTGGCCACCGGCGGCGGCGCCTTCATCAATGAAGAAACCCGCGAGCGCATCCGGCAGGGCGGTGTTTCCGTCTGGCTCAAGGCCGGTCTGCCTTTGCTGATGAAACGCGTCAACAAACGATCCGACCGGCCGCTGCTCAAGTCCGGCGACCCGGAGGCGGTGATGCGGCGGCTGATCGACCAGCGCTACCCGGTTTATGCCGCCGCCGATGTAACGGTGGAAAGCCGCGACGTGCAGCATGGCCAGATGGTGAACGACGTGATCAAGGCACTGGCCAAATGGGATGGATGGGACCGGTTTTCCGGCCAGGGCGGCAACTGACATGAGCACTTGCGAAACCGTGACCGTGGGCCTGGGCGAACGGAGCTATGAGATCGTCATCGGCGACGGCTTGCTGGCCGAAGCCGGCCGCCGCATCGGGCCCCTGCTCGCCCGCCCGGTGACGGCAATCGTCACCGATGCGAACGTGGCGCGGCATCATCTCATGGCGCTGCAGGCGTCGCTCGCCGCCGCGGGCATCGCCGCCACAGCCATCGTCCTGCCGCCCGGCGAAGCGACCAAGAGCTTCAAGCATCTGGCCGAGCTCTGCGACCGGCTTCTCGCCGCCGGCATCGAGCGGCGCGACAAGATCATCGCCCTGGGCGGCGGCGTCATCGGCGATCTCGCCGGCTTTGCGGCGGCGATCCTGCGCCGCGGTGTCGGTTTTATTCAGATTCCGACCACCCTCCTCGCCCAGGTCGATAGTTCGGTGGGCGGCAAGACCGGCATCAATTCGGCCCACGGCAAGAACCTGATCGGCGCCTTTCATCAGCCCGCCGCCGTCATCGCCGACATCGCCCTGCTCGATACCTTGCCGCGGCGCGAGCTTGCGGCGGGCTATGCCGAAGTCGCCAAATACGGGCTGCTCGGCGATGCAGCGTTCTTCGAATGGCTGGAGGCCGAATCCGCCGCCATTCTGAATGGCGACAGGATGGCGCGCATCCGCGCCATCCGCACCAGTTGCGAGGCCAAGGCCAGAATCGTCGCCGAAGACGAGACCGAAACCGGCGTGCGAGCCCTGCTCAATCTCGGCCATACCTTCGGTCATGCCCTGGAGACGGCGGCCGGCTTTTCCGATCGCCTGCTGCATGGCGAGGCGGTGGCCGTCGGCATGATTCAGGCCTTCCGCTTTTCCGAGCGGTTGAAGCTATGCGCCGGCGGCACCACCGACCGCGTCGCGGCGCACCTGAAGCGCGCCGGACTGCCGGTCCACAGCCGCGACATTCCAGGAAACCTGCCGCCGCCCGAAGATCTTGTCGCCATCATGCGCCAGGACAAGAAGGCGCAAGCCGGCAAGCTCACTTTCATATTGGTCCGCGCCATCGGCGAGGCCTTCATCGCCCGCGACGTGGCCGAGGCCGATGTCCTGGCATTCCTGAAGGAGGATGGAGCCCAGCGATGACCTTCGATCTCGGTGCGAGCATTATTGCCATCCTGTGCCTGTTGGTGATGTCGGCGTTCTTCTCGGGGTCGGAAACGGCGCTGACCGCCACCTCGCGCGCCCGCATCAACGAACTCGAGCGCCGCGGCAGCTGGCGGGCGTCCTTGGTTCTCTCCCTCACCAATACCCGCGAGCGGCTGATCGGCACGCTGCTGCTCGGCAACAACGTCGCCAATATCACCGCCTCGGCGCTGGCCACCGTGGTGCTCGTCAAGCTGCTCGGCGACGGCGGCGCGGTGATCGCTTCGGCCGCCATGACCGTCCTGGTGCTGATCTTCGGCGAGGTCATGCCCAAGACCTATGCCATCGCCTATCCCGACCGGGTGGCGCTCAATGTCGCCCCGCTGGTGCGCCTGCTCGTCGCCGTCTTCGGTCCCCTCGTCATGACGATCGAATATATCGTCAAGGGCGTGCTGCGCCTGTTCGGCGTCGACATCTCCCACACCCAGAACGTGCTCTCGGCCCACGACGAATTGCGCGGCGCCATCGACCTGCATCACAAGGAAGGCGCGGTCATCAAGAAGGACCGCGACATGCTGGGCGGCATCCTCGATCTCCAGGACCTGGAGGTTGCCGACATCATGGTCCACCGCACCAAGATGACGCTGATCGACGGCTCCGAACCGCCGGGACAGATCGTCGAGAAGGTGTTGAAGAGCGGCCACACCCGCATTCCGGTGTGGAAGGACAAGCCCGACAACATCGTCGGCATCCTGCATGCCAAGAATCTCTTCGCCGCCCTGCAGAAGAACGGCGGCGATGCGTCCAGGATCGATCTCGAGGATATCCTGAGCCCCGCCTGGTTCGTGCCCGACACGCGCAAGCTGCCCGACCAGCTCAACGCCTTTCTCCGGCGCAAGACTCATTTCGCCATCGTCGTCGACGAATACGGCGAGGTGCAGGGCCTGATCACGCTGGAAGACATCATCGAGGAGATCGTCGGCGACATCAAGGACGAGCACGACGCGGTGGCGACCGGCGTGCGCCGGAAGCCCGACGGCTCCTTCATCGTCGACGGCGGCGTGCCGGTACGCGATCTGAACCGCGCCTTCGACTGGAATCTTCCCGATGAGGAGGCAACCACCATCGCCGGCCTGGTCATCCACGAGGCCCGCACCATTCCCGAAATCGGCCAGACCTTCAATTTCCACGGCTTCCGCTTCGAGGTACTGAAGAAGCGCAAGCACCAGGTGACTTCGGTCAAGGTGACGCCGCTCGAGCGGAGGTGACCGCGGGTTCAGGCGGGCGGCGAGGCCTCGATGGCCAGCGCGTGGACCCGCTCCCTGAGTTCGGCCGCCAACGCCTCATTCACCATGCGGTGCCACTCCACCCGCGATTTGCCGCGAAATGCCTCGGCCACGATCTTTACCCGGAAATGGCTCTCGCCGTCGGGCCTGGCGCCGGCATGACCATGATGCTGGTGCGACTCGTCGATCACTTCGAGATATGACGGAACGAAGCGCTGGGTAAGCTTCGCGGCGATATTCTTTCCGACGGGACCCAAAATCATTATAGCGCCTTTACGGGGGTTGCGGCCAGTGGCTCCGATCACCATAATCGCTTGTGATGAAGCTTGATTCAAAATATTTCGACAAGGTCCGCGTCAAGCCCGGCGAGGAGCGCCTGGCGCGCGACCGCTTTCCGGCTTGCGAATGGCCCGGCTGTGCCAAGCCAGGCCGCCACAAGGCGCCCAAGGGCCGCGGCAACGAAGGCCAGTTTCACAATTACTGCACCGAGCACGTGCAGCAGTACAACAAGACCTACAACTACTTCGAGGGCATGAAGGACGATGAGGTGCAGGGATTCCAGAAGGATGCCCGGACCGGCCACCGCCCCACCTGGAAGCTCGGCGAGAACTCCTATGCCAATGTCAGCGGCAAACGGCGCAAGGCCGCCAAGGCGCGCGATCCCTTCAATCTGTTCGGCGAGGGCAAGGAGCAGACCACCGGCCATCCCAAGGGCCGCGCCCTGCGCAATACCGAATTGAAGGCCCTGCAAACGCTCGGCCTCGCCGAGACGGCGACCCCCGACCAGGTCAAGACCCAGTACCAGACGCTGGTGAAACGGCTGCCCCCCGATGCCACAGGCCGCCGCCGGCCCAATGGCGACACCGACGCTGGTGGTGATCGACACCGACTGATCATCGAGATCGAACGAGGGGCCGAGCACTTCTTGCACGCGCTTGACGAGGGCCGCGGCCGTGACCGCCGGGTCCCCGGCGACCAGCAGCACCACGAACTCGTCGCCGCCGATGCGCGCGATCATGTCGGCCCCCCCGAGACGCCGGCCCCGCCGTTGCGCGAGCCGCTCCAGCC
>CAYOZR010000130.1:0-8859 GCA_964408555.1 uncultured Aestuariivirga sp. | reverse complement strand
GGTCAGCCGGTCGCGGCGGAGCTGCTTTGCCTCCTTGTAGATCATCGCCAGCAAGCGGTACCAGAATCCCATCGTACTCCTGCTCAGGCCGCCTCGGCGTTGTCGCGCACCAGGCCCATCAAGTGAATGAAGACATCCTCGAGCGTGGCTCGGGCTTTCCGCCACCCGAGGCCGCGGGCCTGGCGGTAGGGCGCAATCGCCACCTCCAGCGCCGCCGCATCGGGACCGCAGACGTGCAGCGTGGCACCGAAGGCCGCCGCCGCCGTAACGCCGGGCACGTCGCGCAGCAAAGGCGCCAGACGGTCGGCGCCGGGGCCGGTGGCGATCCAGGCCGTGAGCCGCGAGGCTTCGACGACTTCCTCGGCGGTGCCGCGCGCCAGCAGCTTGCCGTAGACGATGTAAGCGATTTCGTGGCAGCGCTCGGCCTCGTCCATGTAGTGGGTGGAGACCAGCACCGTCATACCGCCGGCGGCGAGTGTGTGGATTTCATCCCAAAAGGCGCGGCGCGCCTTGGGATCGACGCCGGCCGTCGGCTCGTCGAGCAGCAGGAGCTTGGGCTCGTGCAGCACGCAGGCGGTCAGCGCCAGGCGCTGTTTCCAGCCGCCCGACAGGGTACCGGTGAGCTGGTTCTGGCGGCTGGCGAGGCCGAGCCGGTCCAGGGCCTTCCCAACACGCTCCGCGATGCGATCGAGGCGGTAGACGCGGGCGACGAAATCGAGGTTCTCCCTGATCGTCAGGTCTTCGTAGAGGCCGAATTTCTGGGTCATGTAGCCGGTCTGGCGCTTGATCGCATCGCGGCCGGCGATGATGTCCTGGCCCAGACAGGTGCCCTCGCCCGCATCCGGCGTGAGCAGCCCGCAGATCAGGCGCAGCGTGGTGGTCTTGCCGGAGCCGTTGGGACCGAGAAAGCCGCAGATGCGCCCCGGCATCAGTTTGAGATCGACATGATCGACGACGGTGCGGCTGCCATAACGCTTGACCAGGCCGCGCACATCGATGGCCGGCATCGCTTCGGTCATGAGCCTTCCCCGGCGAGTGGCGCGACTTCGACGGGAAGTCCCGGGCGAAGTTCCGCCGCATCGCCCAGGGCCCGCGCTTCCACCAGGAAGACCAGCTTGGCGCGGGCGCCTTGCGAGTAGATGACGGGCGGGGTGAATTCGGCCTGGGTCGCGGCATAGGTGATCACCGCCTTCATGTCCGCCTTGCAGCCGTCGCAGGTGAAGCTGATTTCGGTGCCGGGCCGGGCCAGCGCCGCGGCTCCCTCGGGCACGAAGAAACGGATCTTGATGCGGTCCGGCGCCAGCAGCGAGACCACCGGCTGGCCGGCCGCCACCCATTCGCCCACATCGTAGAAGGCGGTCTCGACCAGGGCATCGAAGGGAGCGAGCGGCGAAAGATCGGCAAGACGGGCTCTGGCCTGGGCGACGATTGCCTCGGCCTCGGCCACTTTCGCTTCGGCGGCGGCGATTTCCTGGGCGCGGCCGCCAAGATTGCCCACCGCTTCGGCGGCGGCGAATTGTTCGACGCGGGCCTGCCACTGCTGCACCTGGGCCACCGCCTGATCGAGGCGGAGCTTGGAGGCGGTGCCGGTGGTTGAGAGTTCCCTCGCCCGCTGCAATTCTTGGCTCGCATAGGCGAGCGAGGCTTCGGCCTCGCGGCGCTGAGCGCGGGTCACGTCCTGTTCCGCATCGCGTTTTCCGGCGCGCAGGTTGTCGAGCTGGGCCCGGGCCTGCGCCACTGCGGCCTCGGCGCGGGCGAGCTCGGCCTTGGCCGTGGCGGTGTCGAGTTCAAAGACCGGACTGCCCTTGGCGATGGTGTGGCCCTGCTCGGCGGCGCGCGCCACGATGCGGCCGGCCACCGGGCTGGCGATCATCACCGTGTCGCCTTCGACATAGCCCAGATAGTTCGCACTGTTGGCGCCCGCCGGCAGCCAGACATCGCGGGTGAAAAATCCGGCCGCCGCCAGCGCGACGATGAGGACGGGAATGAGTTTCTTCATGGTTGGAGCGCCCGGATGATGAGATCGCCCTGATGTCGCGCCAGTGCCTCGATATCGAGCGGCTCGGCGCCGATGGGCTCGAAGACGCTCTTCCAAATCGCCCCCAGCAGCATGGGGCCGATCAGGCATTTGACGGTGAGGCGCGGATCGATGGCGCGGAACTCGCCGCTGGCGATGCCGCGCTCGATCAGCTGCTCGAACAGCGGCAGGGCCTTGCCGATCACATGCTCCAGATAGAAGCGGCCGAGCTCCGGATGGGCGCGGGATTCGCTGATGACCAGCTTGATCAAGTCCGGCAGCCGCGTGTCGCGCATGCGGCCGGCCATAAAGCCGAGCAATTGCCGCAGAAGCGGCGCCACGGGCCCCCGGTGGGCGGCCACCAGATCGCCGGCCATCGTCAGGTTGGGACTAGCGACGGACTCGACAACGGCTTTGAGCAGCGCCGTCTTGTCGTTGAAATACAGATAGATAGCAGCCTTGCTTAGACCGGCGCGTGAAGCCACGTCCTCGAGCCTTGTGGCGGCGAAACCCCGCTCCGAGAAGAGATCGAGGGCGGCTTCGAGGATTTCCCGTGGCCGGTCGTCGGGTCTTCGTTTGCGGGCGGTGGCAGGCTCAGTCATTTGTTTCTGACCAGTCAGTTATTACTGATAACTAACCGGTCAGTCAGTAATTGTCAAGCCCATCCCTATCCGAAGCGGTTGTTCTTGGGAAAGCCCTTGGGTGGCAGGCGGCCGGCCTGGGCGCGTTCGCCGATCCATTCCTTTAATTCAGTGACGGCGAAGTTGCGGCCCGAGGAATCGGTCCAGGACAGGCCTTCCTTGAGCTTGAAGGCGCGGGCATCGGCCAGCCCGCCGTCCTTGAACTTCTGCATGCGGACGCCCTTGCCGCGGGCCATTTCGGGAAGCTCCGGCCGCTTCAGAATGAGAAGCTTGCGATTGTCGCCGATGGTGGCGATGTGATCGTCGCCCTCCTCCACCGCCACGCAGACCTGGGCCTCGGCCGGCGCCTTGACGTTGAGCACCTGCTTGCCCTTGCGCGTCGTCGCCAGGCAGTCCGCCTCGGCGACAATGAAGCCGTCACCCTCGGTCGAGGCGACAAGACGCCTGGCCCCCGGATGATGGACGAAGAGCGTCACGATCTCTTCGGCCGCATCGAGATCGGCCATCAATCGCACCGGCTCGCCATGGCCGCGCCCGCCCGGCAGCTTGACGGCCTCGAGGGTGAAGAACTTGCCCGACGAGGAGAACAGCATGATCTTGTCGGTCGACTCCGCCTTGAGCACGAATTTCTCCCGGTCGCCGTCCTTGTAGGCGAGGCTCGCACTGTCTTCGATGTGGCCCTTCATTGCCCGAATCCAGCCCTTGTCGGAACAGACCACGGTGACCGGCTCTTTCTCGATCAAGGCATTTTCGAAATCGACGTCGATCTCCGGCGCCTCGGCGAAATCGGTGCGCCGGCGGCCGAGCGGCGTCTTCTTGGAGAATTTCTCCCTGACCTCCTTCACCTCGGCGGTAACGCGGTCCCATTGCTCGGCCTCGGACTTGAGCAGTCTCTTGAGTCCCGTCTCTTCCTGTTTCAGCCCGTCATGCTCCTTGCGGATTTCGATTTCCTCGAGCTTGCGTAAAGCCCTGAGCCGCATGTTGAGGATGGCTTCGGCCTGGTTGTCGGTGAGCGTGAAGCGCGCCATCAGCACGGGCTTCGCCTCGTCCTCCTCGCGGATAATGCGAATGACCGTGTCGAGATTGAGATAGGCGACGAGATAGCCGCCGAGGATTTCGAGCCGCCTTGCGATCTCGGCCAGCCGGAACCTGGTGCGCCGGACCAGAACCTCTTTGCGGTGATCGAGCCATTCGCGCAAAATATCTCGAAGCCCCATCACCTTCGGCACCTTGCCGTGCGAGAGGACGTTCATATTGACCGGAATGCGGGCCTCGAGTTCGCTGTTCCTGAACAGCGACTCCATCAGCAGTGCCGGATCGACGGTGCGGCTGCGGGGTTCGAGAACCACGCGGATGTCCTCGGCGCTCTCGTCGCGCACGTCGGCGAGCAGCGGCAGCTTCTTGGCGGTGAGCAGCTCGGCGATCTTCTCGATCAGCCGGCTCTTCTGCACCAGCCAGGGGATTTCAGTGACGACGATCTGCCAGGCGCCGCGCGGCAACTCCTCCTGGCTCCAGCGGGCGCGGACGCGGAAGGAGCCTTTGCCGGTCTTGTAGGCGGCGAGGATCGAAGCGCGGTCGTCGACGACGATGCCGCCGGTCGGAAAGTCCGGCCCCACCACGAACTGGGTGAGCTTGTCGGCGGCGGCATTGGGATATTTGATGAGATGCAGGGCGGCATCGCAGAGCTCGGCGGCATTGTGCGGCGGGATCGAGGTTGCCATGCCGACCGCGATGCCGGAGGCGCCATTGGCCAAGAGATTGGGAAAGGCGCCGGGGAGTACGATGGGCTCCTGCAGGGAGCCATCGTAATTGGGGCGGAAATCGACGGTGTCCTCGTCGAGTCCGTCGAGCAGGAGGCGCGCCACCTCGGTCATGCGGGCTTCGGTGTAGCGGTAGGCCGCCGCGCTATCGCCGTCGACATTGCCGAAATTGCCCTGCCCGTCGATCAGCGGATAGCGCGCCGCGAAATCCTGGGCGAGACGGACCAGCGCGTCATAGATCGACTGGTCGCCATGGGGATGGAAGCCGCCCATCACGTCGCCGACGATCTTGGCGGACTTCTTGAAGGCGGTGCCGGGATTGAGCCGGAGGAGCCGCATCACATGCAGCAGGCGGCGGTGGACGGGTTTCAGCCCGTCACGCAGATCGGGCAGCGCCCGGTGCATGATGGTCGAGAGCGCATAGGCCAGATAGCGCTCTTCCAGCGCATCCTTGAGCTCGATCCGCTCTATGTCTTTCGGCCCCTGCGGCGGGGCAACATGCTTGCTCATGATTCGCGAGAGTATAGCGGATTTGTGGGGTTTTCTTCAGTTTGGGGAGAGATACTCCGCTAGGTCAATACAGCGGCAACAATGGTTTCCGGCGCATCTTCCTGCACGAGGTGGCCGGCATCCGGCACCTTCTCCAACCTCCCGCCGGTCAACAGGTCCGCCAGTCGCTGTCCGCGTTCAAGCGGGATCCAATCGTCTTTCTCGCCCCACAAGATCTGAACCCTCCCTTCCATCGGGCGATACAGCGGCTCAATCTCGTCAGTGTATCTTTGATCCATTTGGGCGATCTGCCGATAAAAGGCGGCTTGTCCAACCTCGCCCTGCCATGGCCCCATGTAAATTCGCAAGGCTTCCGGGCTCAATGGATGAAATGCTGCGCCTTGAAGGTATGCGCGCAGCAGGGCTTCGTGCGTGTAAGCCGGTAGTCCGGCAAATGCCGCTTCATGCTTGCAGACATGCCTGACAAAGGGAGAGCCCCACGGCGCAACCGCAACGGCATCGATGATGGTTAGCCTGCGATAGCGGAGCCCATTGAGATAGTACGCCCGCAGGGCGGTGGCTCCGCCAAAATCATGGCATAGCACTTCAGGACGATCCAGCCCCCAATGTGCGATCAGGTCCGCCAACAGATCGTTCTGGATTCCAAGAGAAACGTCCTGTCCGGTGCGCATTTCGGATTGGCCATAACCCAGCAGATCGAAGAAATACACGCAGCGTCCGCGTGCCAACAGCGGCGCAATCTTGCGCCACACCTGCGATGAAAACGGCGTGCCGTGGACCAGCACGATTGGATCGCCTTGACCCATGCGGCCCCACGCAACTCTTTGCCCCTTGTGCTGATAGATGCGATCCAACGATAGCAATGCGGCCTCCTTGCGGACTTCAATCCAGATATTCAATACACCGACAAAAGCGTCCTGGCGGTGCGACAGCCTTACACCCTGACCACCGCCACCTTGACGATGGGCTTCTTGCCCCAGATGCGGTCGGCGGCGCGGCGGATCGAATTGCGCAGCGTCTCGGCCAGCTGCTCATCGTCCTTGCGGCGCGGCTTCGGCGTCGAGGCGAAGGCCTCTTCCGCCGCATCGAGCAAATCGTCTTCGAGGCCGGCGGGCAGGCCGTCGGCGATCAGTTGCAGATCGTCGGCCAATTGCAGCTTGGCATCGATCGCCAGGCTGACGAAGACGATGCCGGCAAAGGAGAGCTTGCGGCGCTGCTTGGCAGGGCCGTCCTGGCTCGGCACGATGAGCTTGCCGTCGACATGCAGGCGGCCCGAGGGCGCCTCGTCGACATTCCGCACCGGCGCCGGGCAGAGCCTGGCCAGATGGCCGTCAAGCGGAATGAGCGTCTCGGCGATGCCGCAGCGCTGGGCGAATTTCGCCTGCGCCCTGAGATGCCGCGGCTCGCCATGCATGGGAACCAGGGCGCGGGGCTTGAGCCACTCATAAAACGCGCGCAGCTCCTCCTGGCGCGGATGGCCCGAGGTGTGCACCAGCGCATCGTCGGAGGTGACGATATCGATGTCGAGCTTCGCCAGATTGTTGTGGACGAGGGAGACCTCCTTCTCGTTGCCGGGAATGGTCCGCGAGGAAAAGATCACCAGATCGCCGGACTCGAGCGCCACGTGCGGGTGCTGGTCCTCGGCGATGCGGGCGATGGCGGCGCGCGGCTCGCCCTGGCTGCCGGTGCACAGCAGCATGATCTTGTCGGGCGGCAGATAGCCGAATTCCTCCTCGTCGAGGAATTCGCCGGCATCGCGCAAGTAGCCGCAGGTGCGCGCCGCCTCGATGGTATTGCGCATGGCGCGGCCGGCGACCACCACTTCGCGCCCCGTGGCGCGCGCCGCTCTGACGGCGCTCGAGATGCGGTCGACATGGGAGGCAAAGGTGGTGACGGCGACGCGGCCCTTGGCCTCGCGCACGATCTTCATGATGGTGGCGGCGACCTCGGATTCGGAGGGCGAATGGCCCTCGCGCAGCACATTGGTCGAGTCGCAGACCAGCACGTCGACTCCGCCATCGCCGATTTCGCGCAGGCGCTTCTCATCCATGCCGGCGCCCAGAACCGGCTTGCGGTCGATCTTCCAGTCGCCGGAATGAAGGATGCGGCCCTGTTTCGTTTCGATCAGCAGTGCCGTCGGCTCCGGGATCGAATGGGTCACGGCGACGAATTCCAGTTCAAATGAGCCCACCTTGAAGCGGCTGCCCACGGCCTGGATGCGCACCGGCACCTCCTCGTCGAGCCCCGCCTCCTTGAGCTTGAGTTTGAGGATTTCGGCGGCAAACGGCGTGCAATAGACCGGGCAGCGCAACTGCGGCCACAGCCAGGCAACCGCTCCCAGATGATCCTCATGGGCGTGAGTCAGCACCAGGCCGGAAAGATTGCGGCGGTCGCCGGCGATGAAGGAGACATCGGGCAGCACCACATCGATGCCGGGCTCGGAGGCCTCGCCGAACTTGACGCCGAGATCGACCATCAGCCATTCGCGGTCGTCGGCGGGGCCGACGCCGTAGCAATAGCAGTTCATGCCGATCTCGCCGATGCCGCCCAAGGCGAGCAGGACCAGATCGTTCTTGTGATCGAATTTTTTCTTGGCGTTCATCAACCCTGCCTGCCGGGATCGGCGCTTGCCGCAAAGCGGACGTCACCGGCGTGAATGGTTCTTTGCCTACCGCCCGGCAGTCCGAGGAGCAAGGCGCCGTCGGTGGCCAGCCCGCGGAACACCCCGGCAGCCGATTTGTCACCGGTCTTAACCGAGATGGCCCGGCCCAATCCGGTGCAGCGCTGCAGCCAGGCCTCGCGGACGCGGGCGAAACCCCGGCCTTCGTCCCAGATCGTCAGCCAGCCATGCAAGGTTTCGGCCAGCATCTCGAACAGAGTTTCGACATCGGCCCTGGCGCCATGGCGGGCCAGCCAGGTCACCGGATAGGGCGTACCCGATGGCGCCGAAGCAAGATTGATGCCGCAGCCGAGTGCGATGGTGTTGCCGGCGGGACCGGCGATCTCCGCCAGCAGGCCGCAGACCTTGGCGCCGTCGATGAGCACGTCATTGGGCCATTTGAGCTTGATATCGGCCTCGGGCAAGAGCCGCGTTGCCACATCGTGCACCGCAATCGCCGCCGCAAAACCCACCTGCCCGGCAACAGCGGCGGGAGCGGCGGTCGAGAACAACAGCGTTGTATAGAGATTGCCCGGCTCCGATACCCAGGAGCGGCCAAGCCGTCCGCGGCCCGCCGTCTGCTCGTCGGCCCACAGCCACAAGGGTCCGGTCTCGCCCGCCGCGGCCAGACGGCGCGCTTCCGCATTGGTGGAATCGATCCGCTCGAAGTGAACCAGGCGATATCCGGGCGGCAGTTTCAATAGAGCGACCGCGCCGCGGCGCCCGCCAGTTCGGCCAGCGGCTGCGCGAAAAGCGCGAAGAGCAGGATGAAGGCGCCCGAGGCATAGGCGACCAGCTTCACCTCGCCATCCATGGCGTCGAAGGCCTCGGCCGGCTCGTCGAAGTAAATGATCTTGACGATGCGCAGGTAATAATAGGCGCCGACCACGCTGGCGACGACGCCGATCACCGCAAGTGTCACGAGCCCCGCCTTAATGGCGGCGAGGAAGACGAAATACTTGGCGAAGAAGCCGGCCAGCGGCGGGATGCCGGCGAGCGAGAACATCAGCATGGCGAGGACGAAAGCCAGCGCCTTGTCGTTGCGGGCAAGCCCCGCCAGATCGGCGATCTCCTCGACATGGCGGCCCTGGCGCCGCATCGCCAGCACGCAGGCGAAGACGCCGAGAGTCATGATCAGGTAGATCATCATGTAGATGACGACGCCGCGCACGCCCTCGGGGCTGCCCGAGGCGAGGCCCACCAGCGCAAAGCCCATGTGGCCGATGGAGGAATAGGCAAGCAGGCGCTTGATGTTGTTCTGGCCGATGGCCG
>CAYOZR010000129.1:0-9046 GCA_964408555.1 uncultured Aestuariivirga sp. | reverse complement strand
GGCGATCGCCGCCACCGTCGATGTGACACCGCGCTATGTCGAGGCCGATCCCTTCGAGGGCGGCAAGCAGGCGGTGGCCGAATGCTGGCGCAATTTGACCTGCGTGGGGGCCGAGCCCCTCGCCGTCACCGACAATCTCAATTTCGGCAATCCCGAGCGCCCCGAGATCATGGGCCAACTCGTCCGGGCCATTCAGGGCATCGGCGCGGCCTGCACCGCGCTCGCCTTCCCGGTCGTCTCCGGCAATGTCTCGCTCTACAACGAGACCAACGGCCAAGCGATTCTCCCCACCCCCGCCATTGGCGGCATTGGTTTGCTGCCCGACCTCTCCAAGATGACCACCTTGGCCTTCAAGCAGGCGGGCGATGTCATCCTGCTGGTCGGCGGTCATGGCCGCCACCTCGGCCAGTCGATCTATTTGCGCGAAATCCTGGGCCGCGAGGAAGGCAGCTCTCCACCCGTCGATCTGGCCCGCGAAAAGCGCCACGGCGACTTCGTGAGAAACCTCATAAATCACCGCCAAGTCACTGCCGTACATGATATTTCCGACGGCGGCCTCGGCGTGGCGGCGATCGAAATGGCGCTTGCCGGAAGTCTCGGCGCCAAGCTCGCTGCCATGGACCATGTGGTGCTCTTCGCCGAGGACCAGGCCCGCTATCTCGTCGCCTGCCCCGCCGCCGCCACCGCCAAGATCATTACCCAGGCCCATGCATCGGGCGTAGACGTGATCCGCATCGGCACGGTGACGGCAGACCTGTCATTGATTGTCGAAGGGGCTGCCTCTATATCGCTGGCGGAGCTTCGCGCTGCCCATGAAGGCTGGTTCCCGACCTATATGGCGGGCGAGGTGTAGGAAACGACCCCATGGCCATGAGCGCCGTCGACATCGAACGCTTCATCAAGGAAGCCCTCCCCGGCGCCAAGGTCGAAATCCGCGACCTGGCCGGCGACGGCGACCATTATGCGGCGAACGTCGTCTCCGCCGCCTTCAAGGGCAAGTCGCGGGTCCAGCAGCATCAGATGGTTTATGCGGCGCTGAAGGGGCGCATGGGCGGCGAATTGCATGCCCTTGCGCTGCAAACCAGCCCGCCCGAGGAGTGAAAGATGACCGATATTGTCAAGTGGATCGATAACGAAGTGAAGACCAACGACGTGGTTCTCTTCATGAAGGGCACGCCGGACATGCCGATGTGCGGCTTCTCCGGCAAAGCCACCCAGATTCTCAATCAACTGGGTGTCCCCTTCAAGGGCGTCAACGTGCTCGACTCGAACGATCTGCGCCAGGGCATCAAGGATTATACCAACTGGCCCACCGTTCCGCAGCTCTACGTCAAGGGCGAGTTCGTCGGCGGCAGCGACATCATGATGGAGATGTTCCAGTCGGGCGAGCTGAAGACGCTGCTCGCCGAAAAGGGTGTCGCCTAATTCAGGCGGTCCAGCATTTTCTGGATCGCCGACGCGTTGGCCGGATCGGCGACCGCCTTGGCCGCTGCGAGATCGGCCTTCGCCCCGGCCAGATCGCCGCCGCGCAGGCGGAAGGTGGCGCGAATGACCAAGACCTCGTAGTCCCGCGGCGACGCCGCGACCGCCACATCGAAATCCGCGAACGCAGCCTCGGCATTCTTCAGGATCATCTTTGCCTCGCCCCGCCTCGCAAAGGCGCGGCCGTTTTTCGGATCGCTCAGGACGGCCGTGGTGAAGTCGGCAACGGCCTGGGCCGGTTCGCCGATCGTCAACAATATGCGGCCGCGCTCGTAGGCAGCTTCGGAGTGGGCAGGATCGGCGTCCAGCGCCCTGGTGAAGGCCGTCATCGCCGCCACGATGTCCACGGCCTTGAGCGCCGCTTTCCCCTCGGCCACCAGATCGTCGGCCGGCGCCGCAAGGGCGGCAGTGGTCCACAGCAGCAAGGCCAGTGCAATTCTTATCATGATCACGTGCTAGCCGCCGCCGGCATGACTGGCAAGCGCTCTTCACCCGTTGACGCGGTGAAGCGCCTCGGCCATCCATGAGCCCTCCCATGCCGAATGCTCTCGCCTCTCTCGCGCTCGTCTTCACCGTTGTCGTGTGGGGCATCGGTCCCGTCTTCATCCGCACCCTGTCGGTCGATCTCGGGCCCGGCGATCATCTGGTCATCCGCTACACGCTGGTAACAATCCTCTATCTCGCCGGTCTCGCCATCCTGGGTGGCTGGCGTATCGCGCGCCAAGACTGGCCCCGGCTCTTGACGATCTCGCTCATCGGCATGGTGGGCTATAATCTCGGTTCCGCCTTCGGCTTCGAACGAGCGCCGGCCGGCGTCGGCAGTCTCATCATCGGCACGCAGCCGCTGCTCATCACCGCCTTCGGCACGCTGCTGGCACGCGAGCCGCTGACCCTCCCGGCCATCATCGGCCTCGTCGCGGCCTTTGCCGGAACCGCACTGCTGGCATGGAACGATCTGCTCGCCGCCGACGACGGCGGTTCGATGGTGATGGGAGGCCTTTTCATCTTCCTGAGCGGCGTCGCCTGGGCTATTTATGTCGTCGCGGCCAAACCGCTGATCCGTACCTACGGCACCTATCCGATCACCGCCTTGTCGATTTCCATTGCCTCGTTGGTCATGGTCTCCGCGCTCGCGCGGCCGGCAACACTTGCGACGGTTCAGGCGATGTCGGCGCGCAACTGGCTCGACATGGCCTATATCGCGGTGCTGTCCACGTTCATCGCCACCATCACCTGGAACTATGGTGCCGCGCGCCTGTCGGCGGCGGCATCCGGCGCCTTCATCTATCTCGTGCCGATCATCGGTGTCGCGGCCGGCGCCACGATGCTCCGGGAGACCGTGACACCCGGCATGATGGCGGGCGGGGCACTTATCATCGCCGGTGTCGCCATCGCCCAGATCGGACCCCGCATGCAAGGAACGCCGTTGGACCGCAATGCCTGATCGCTCAATGTGCCGCTCATGACAACAACAGCCATGCCCACCCGCTGGTACTACCTTCCTGCCGTCATCATCGTTGCCGGCTGTCTCGTCGCCATGGTGAATTTCGGCGTGCGCTCGAGCTTCGGCCTGTTCACCGCGCCGGTTTCCGAAGCCCATGCCTGGCCGCGCGAAACCTTCAGCTTCGCCATGGCTTTGCAGAATCTTCTCTGGGGTGCGGCAACGCCCATCGCCGGCGCCGTCGCCGACCGCTACGGCGCGGCCCGCGTGCTGATGGTCGGCGCCGTTATCTATGCCGTTGGCACCGTCATCATGGCTTTCGCCGAAGCGCCGCTGCTGTTTCATTTCGGCGGCGGCATCCTGGTCGGCCTCGGTGTCGCCGCTTCTTCCTTCGGTATCGTCATGGCCGCCCTCGGCCGCATCGTTCCGCCGGAAAAGCGCTCCTGGGCCTTCGGCATCGCCACCGCTTCGGGCTCCATGGGGCAGTTCATATTCGCGCCGCTGGGCGGGGCTTTCATCGCCGCCTTCGGCTGGCAGGATGCCCTTCTCATCCTCGCCGCATCGACCCTGCTGATCATTCCCTTCGCCATTCCGCTGATGGCCCACAACTCGACGGGCAGCAAGGCGCAGGCGGGCGAAGCCGACATCACCATGCGCGAGGCGATCTCGCGCGCTTTCGGCCACCGCTCCTACGTTCTTCTGGTTTCGGGCTTCTTCGTGTGTGGCTTCCAGCTCGCCTTCATCACCGTGCATCTGCCGCCCTATCTGGCGGAACACGGCATCGGCAAGGAATTTGCCGGCCTCGCCATGGGGGCGATCGGGCTGTTCAATGTGGCGGGCTCATACGTCTCCGGCATCATCGGCGGCAAGTACCAGAAGCGGGTGCCCCTGAGCCTCATCTATATCCTGCGCTCGATTGCGGTGACGATCTTCATTCTTTTGCCGATCACCAATGCCACGACCATGCTGTTCACGGCCTCGATGGGCATTCTCTGGCTGTCCACCGTGCCGCTCACCATGGGTCTGGTCACCGTCATGTTCGGCACCCGCTACATGGCGACCCTCTATGGCTTCGTGTTCCTCAGCCACCAGGTCGGCTCCTTCCTCGGCGTCTGGCTGGGCGGCAGGCTCTACGACCGGTTCGGCTCCTACGATCCGGTGTGGTGGATGGGCGTGGCGCTCGGCGTCTTCGCGGCCATCGTGCATCTGCCGATCCGCGAGCGGCGCGCGCCGCAATTCGCCGCGGCCTGAACCATGTCCTGGCCCGGCCACCGGCTCGCACTCACCCTGTTCTTCGCCGTGCTTGGCATCTGGCTCGCCGTGATGGCGGCCGTCATGCGTGTCGCAGCACTTCCTCCGGAAGCAACTGGTCCGATGCTTGTCGTCTTCGAGCCCGGCACGCCGGAAGATCAATTGTTCGCAAGCCTCGTCAAAGCCGGAGCCTTGCCGGTGCGGGCGACCGCCTTCGGCTTCATCTGGGTGGTGGCGGGCGACGAGCCGGGGCTGGCCGGCCGTCTCAGGGAGCAAGGCGCCATCGGCGCCTATGCCGAACTTCCCCTGAGCCCGTCGATCGCCGGCTGCTTTGCACTTGCCGATGCGAAGGTCGCAGGGATGTTCTCGGCCGGGCCCTAGCAGCACTCTCCCCCTGCAACTGCCAATCTTCCGTTAATCCTCCGTTCACGGACTAGACGCACACCCGATTCGGGCACTAGTCTGGAGGAAGCTCGGCCGGCACGGGAGGAACAGCGATGATCGACAAAGACTTCCAATGTCAGCTGCGTGGCTGGAGTCTGACGACGGCGGAAATCATGTACCGCATGCCAGACTACAGGGACATCCTGCAAACCTTCATCTGGCAGGACTACGACCTTGCTCCAAGATTTCCGAAGCTCATCAAGTTCCTGGATTTCTGGTCCCGCAATCTGGACGGTCCCCTTGCCTCCGTCCGCGTGGCGCACACCGGCATCATGGGACCGGCTGAGATGCGCTATGTCGGAACGGAGTGGCGGCTGCACTGATCGTTGCTCACATGCCTCCCAGGAAATCGAGCACCGCCTTGGTATAGCCGTCGGGATCCTGCAACATGGCGAAGTGGCTGGCATCCTTGAGGATGATCAGTTTGGCGCCCGGAATTGCGCTCGCCATGTAGTCGGTGTGGGCGCGCGTGATGGCTTCGTCGTGATCGCCCAGCACAATGGCAGTCGGCACCTTGATCGCTGCAAGTTGTTCCTTGGTCCAGGCCGGCTCGCTGGCCCACATGTGGCTGATCTGTTCCACGAAGGCGTTAAATTGGTCCGGCGTCTTGGACAGCCGGGCATAGTCCTTGCCGGAGCGTTCGATATAAGCGTTGAACGTCGCGCTGTTCATGACATTCGGATCGACACCGTCGACTGTCACGTTGGCGGCCTGGGCGAACAGCTTGGTGAGCCGCTCGGGATGGGCCATGGCGATGTCGAGACCGATGATGCCGCCATCGCTCCAGCCGACCAGCGCCGTCTTGTCGATCTTCAGGTGGTCGAGAAGCGCCACATAGTCCGACGCCATCAGATCGTAGCCGTAGGGTTGTTCGTTGCGGGTGGAGCGTCCATGCCCGCGGCTGTCGGCGACGATCACCTTGTGATCCTTCGACAGCGCGATCGCCTGATTTGCCCAGATGTCGGCGTGCCCCAGCCCGCCGTGAATAAGCAGGATCGGCTCGCCGCTGCCATAGACGGCATAATACATCTCGATGCCGTTGACCGGCGCATAGCCGCTCTCTACTGCCTGCGGCATCGTCGGCGGTTCGGGCAGTGTCATCCACCGGTCTTCCGCCGCTGCCACGCCGGACAGGGCCAAAACGGCAAACAGTGCGGAAAAAACGGAAACCAAAGTTCTCATTGATGCATCCTCCCCTTTTCGGCCGAGCCTATCATCTTCATGAGGAGCAGCAAGTAGCAAAGAAAAACGGCAGGAAACGATCCTGCCGTTCGAAATCCGGAAATTGTCCGCCGGTTAGCGCGAATAATATTCGACGACGAAGTGCGGTTCCATCTGCACCGGATAGGGCACGTCGGTGAGCGCCGGCACGCGCGCCAGCTTCGCCGTCATCGCCTTGTGGTCGACTTCGATGTAATCGGGAACGTCGCGCTCGGCGAGCTGCGTGGCCTCGAGCACCACGGCCAGATCCTTGGCCTTGGGTGTGAGCTCGAGCGCGTCGCCGGCCTTGATGCGCATCGACGGGATGGTGACGCGGCGGCCGTTCACCTTGACATGGCCGTGGCTGACGAACTGGCGCGCCGCGAACATGGTGGCCACGAACTTGGCGCGATAGACGATGGCGTCGAGGCGGCGCTCCAGCAG
Source organism: uncultured Aestuariivirga sp. (assembly GCA_964408555.1). GTDB lineage: Bacteria > Pseudomonadota > Alphaproteobacteria > Rhizobiales > Aestuariivirgaceae > Aestuariivirga. Next base: position 2,784 of record CAYOZR010000129.1, on the reverse strand, counting down.
GCCGATGAGATTCTCGGAAGAGTCGCCGGTCATGCGCGCGGCCTCTTCATAGACCTTGCGGAACTGGCGCTCGGAAATATTGGCGTAATAGCCCTTCAGCTTCTGCTTGGCCTTGAGCTGCACGCCGTAGTCGGAGAGCTTGCCCTTGCGCCGCTGGCCGTGCTGGCCGGGGCCGTATTCGCGCTTGTTGACGGGGCTCTTGGGGCGGCCCCAGATATTCTCGCCCATGCGGCGGTCGATCTTGTATTTGGCTGATAAACGCTTTGTCATTTACGGTCTCCAATGGACGTCATGTTGGAACCCACCCTCCTGGACGCCGGTTTCCCGGCCGACAGAACCGTAACGGTTCACGGGCAAGCAAACACGGGGCGCGCGCGAGAGACGGCCCCGTGATGGAGGGGGCGTATAGGGCATGGTCCCGGCCCTGTCAAACCGGCATCTCCAGGATCTCATGGACGGGAAAACCCATGACGGCATAGGCGGCCAGCGCCTCCGCCGCACCCCGCCGCGATGTCAGGAGCACGGTTCCCGGCTCCGGCACTGGAGCATTTGCCGCGTGCCGGGGCGTTTCGTCGAGCACACCGGCGGCACGCCAAGCAATGGCCGGCGCCGGATCGATATAGGTGACCTCCCAGGGTGCCACCTTGGCGATGTCCTCGACCAGCAGCGGATAGTGAGTGCAGCCGAGAACCACCACATCGGTGCGCTTGCCCTCGCGCTTGCGGAAGACGGGCGCGATTTCATGTGCCAATGCGGCGGCATCGACGCTTTCGCCCCTGAGCTTCCGTTCGGCCATTTCGGCGAGATGCGGGGCGCCATGCAGGAACACCTTGCAGTGAAAGGCATAGGTGTGGATGAGCGCGTGGGTATATTCGCGGGCCGCCGTGCCGGGGGTGGCCAGCACGCCGATGATGCCGGATTTTGTCTGCGCCGCGGCGGGCTTGATCGCCGGAACCGTGCCGACGAAGGGCAGTTTGTAGGCCTCGCGCAGCGCCGCCAGCGCCAGTGTCGAAGCCGTGTTGCAGGCGATGACGGCGATGTGCGGCTCAGCCCGCTCGATGAGGGCGCCGATCACCCGTACGATGCGGGCAATGAGCGCCTCTTCCTTCCAGGCGCCATAGGGAAAACCGGCATTGTCGGCGGCATAAACGAGATGCGCTCCGGGAAGCTGGGCCCGGATGGCGCGCGCCACTGTGAGCCCGCCCATGCCAGAATCGAAAATGAGAATGCGGGGCGCGGTCATTCGCGCGGACCCTTGCGCCGCTCATGGGCGCGGGCAAGCGAGGCGACCATGCCGCGCAACGAGCGCACTTCCTGTTCGGTCAGTCCGGCGCGGCCATAGAGATTGCGGATGTTGCGCAGCATGCCGGGCTTCTTGTCCTCGGTCTTGAAGAAGCCCGCTGTATCAAGCTCGCGCTCGAGATGATCGAAGAAACCGTAGAGTTCCTCCTTGGTGGCGGGGCGCGTGTCGGGTGTTTGCAGGCCCGGCCCCTCCAGCGCCGGCAATTCCGGCGTCGCCTGACCGAGGCTCAACGCCTGATCCTTGAACCACTCATAGCCCATGAGCAGCACGGCCTGGGCGATATTGATCGAGGCGAAGGCCGGATTGACGGGTGCTGTAACGATCACATCGGCGAGCGAGATCTCGTCGTTGTTGAGGCCCCAGCGCTCGCGGCCGAAGAGAACGGCGAGTCTCTCGCCGCGGCCGATCCGGGCCCGCATGTCGCGGCCCGCCTGTTCCGGCGTCACCACTTCCTTGATCATGCCGCGCGGCCTGGCCGTGGTGGCATAGACGTAGTGGGTGTCCTTGAGCGCCGCGGCAAGATCGTCGAAGACGCTGGCGCCCTCGATGATCCAGTTGGCGCCAGAGGCGGAGGTAAGCGCCTTGTCATTGGGCCAGCCGTCGCGGGGGCTGACGATGCGCAGTTCATGCAGGCCGAAATTCGCCATGGCACGCGCCGCCGTGCCGATATTCTCGCCGAGTTGCGGATTGACCAGCACCACGACGGGCGCCGCACCCAGCACCTGATTGCGCGACTTATCGGTTCCTGCCATGGCGGGGGCATAGCGGGAACGGGGCACTGGCGGAAGAAATTTTCCGCGATATGGGCGGCGGCCGGGCCCGGGGAAAAAAATAGGAGGGGAATGCCGGAGCCGGGCTCCACGCAATCCTGAATATTCAATGGGCGTCGAGCCCGAAACTCCATGCGCGACGATTTCGGCTTCCGGCTTGCTCTTCGACCGCAAGACCCGGTTGCCCGGGCCCCCGTCTATGTGCCGCGAGGCGCGCCGGTCATAGTGCCGACGGGTCGCACCGGAAACTCCCGGGACGGATGGTGCGTTAAACCACCCGGCGCGGGCGCCGCAGGCCGATCCGCAATTTCGAGACGCTGTCGACATCGTCCCCTCCTGTGGACCAACTTGGGAATATGTGTATTCCTAGATTGTGACGAAATTGCGGCGGGAAGAAAAATTGCTGTAAAATCGTGAAACTATTGGTGTAGCGACCTCGCGGACAATAGCGCACAATTGACACCGTGACCCGCAGCAGCACCCACAGATGCTGGCCGTGCTCTCACGACTCAAGCCATGAAATTTGAGGTTCGGGACGGATGGCTGCAATTATCCCATCTGTTCTCTCTCGTACTATTTCGCGCAGTCTTGGTCACCGCATCACGATGGCTGCCTAATCAGCTTGAATTGATACCAACAATTCAAGAATAACACTAAGAGCCTGTCCGCTGAGTTCTTGAATCGGATGAGTCACTTGTGATTCAAAGGGTG
>CAYOZR010000128.1:0-9124 GCA_964408555.1 uncultured Aestuariivirga sp. | reverse complement strand
CGCTCTACAAGGCGATGGGCGGCTTCGCCACCAACGGCGTCAACATGACCAAGCTCGAATCCTACCAGCTCGAAGGCCAGTTCTCGGCGACCCAGTTCTATGCCGATATCGAGGGTCATCCCTCCGAGCGCAATGTCCGCCTGGCGCTGGAAGAACTGGAATTCTTCACCACCCATTTGCGCGTGCTCGGCGTCTACAAGGCGAGCCCCTACCGCGCCGAACTGGCGCGCATGATGCGGCCTGCTCAGGACAACTGAAACGCCAACCGCATCAGCCGGTGGGCGATGGCCATGGGCGGCGGCGCCCGCAACCCGTTCTCATGGGTTCCGTTGAGCATGTCCTCGACTTCCGCGCGGCCGAACCAGCGGGCATCCTCGAGTTCGCGCCCATCGATGCGGATGTCGCGGTCGAGCGCCTCGCCGATCAGGCCGATCATCAGGCTCGCTGGAAACGGCCAGGGCTGGCTCGCCACATAACGATAGGCATGGGTCCGGATACCGGATTCCTCCAGCACTTCGCGGCCCGCGGCTTCCTCGATGGTCTCGCCCGGTTCCATGAAGCCGGCGAGCGTCGAGTAGACGCCGGGCTGCCATGACGACTGGCGGCCGAGCAGGATTGCGTCGCCATGGCGCACCGTCATGATGACGACCGGGTCGGTGCGCGGGAAATGGTCGCCGCCGCAGGCCGGGCAATGGCGGCGGTAGCCTGCATCCTTTACCTCGGTCGGTTGGCCGCAATTGGCGCAGAAGCCGTGGCGCTCGTGCCAATGGACGACCGAGCGCGCCTGGGCGAGGACGGCGAGTTCATCGGCCGGCAACAGGCCTTCAACCGCGAGGCCGCGCAGATCGCGCAGGTTTTCCGCCGCATCGCTGCGGCAAGCGAACCAGGCGGTGCCGCTGCCGTCGATGCCGAGCAGATAGGGTTCGCTGGTGCCGTCATGACGGGAGGTGCGCAGTCCGCCATTCTCGATGATGGTGCGGTCGCCATTGATATGAACGACTCGGGTTTCCGGCGCGGCAAGCAATTCCGCAAGCCAGGCGGCATCGCCACGCCGGTTGGCGCTGCGGTCGAGCCGGCTGCCGCCGAAGACGAGAACTTGGTTCGCGGTCATCCCCATCCACAAAAGCAAACGCGCCCGCCGGGCTTTTCACCCTGGGCGCGTCGAGCGCGCTTTCCGGCGAAGTGGAATCACTTCGCCGAAAAGAAATCGCGCCAGGTTAATTACTTGGAGCATGTTCTTGTCGCCAAAGCGCGCGCACTTTGGCGGAACATGCTCTATGTGCGAGTCTCGGCCGTCAGGCGTTGGTCGCCGTCTTCGGCGCCGCCGCCGCTTCGCGTTCCTTCAGCATGCCGTCGATGACGACGACGGTGCGCTCGAGATCGGCGATGGCGTCCTCGAGTTCGATCCGCTGCTTGCGCAGCGCTTCGAGGCGTTCGCGCATCTTGGTCGAGGCGATGCGCAATTGCGTCAGCTGGCCGTCGCGCAGATTGTAGAGATCGAGCATCTCCCTGATCTCTTCCAGCGCGAAGCCGACCTTCTTGCCGCGCAGGATGAGCTGCAGGCGGGCCCGGTCGCGATAGCTGAACAAACGGGTCCAGCCGCGCCGCGCCGGATGCAGCAGCCCCTTCTGTTCGTAGAAGCGCAGGGTGCGCGGGGTGACGCCGAATTCACGGCAAAGTTCGGTGATCGAATAGGTGCGATCCCGGTTCGAGCGGTCTTTCGGTTCGGCTGCGGCCATGTTTTTCTCCAGCGGGGTAATGCCTCATGGGCGGATGCTGACGCAACTTACATATATCCGCCGCGTCAACTTGTGCAAGTGCACATGCAATTGTCCTGCCAGTTTTGGTTGCTCTCCGGTTCCCGTTCCGGCCGCCGCCGATCGCCAATTTGCGTCCGGGGATCAACTGCTTAACTGAATCTTTACCAAACCCGTTAACTTTCACACAGGGGATTTCGCGCCGCCCATGAGTCCAGTCCGGCCATTTCGCCGGGACCAGGGGCGGCAAAGGCAGAGAGAAACTGAATGAAACCGGGCATTCCGTGGAGTGTGAAGGGCATCGAACCGGAAGTCCGCGCGGCGGCAAAGGTAGCGGCCCGGCGTTCCGGAATGACACTCGGCGAGTGGCTCAATTCGGTGATTCTCGACCAATCCGATGACGAGAAGAGGGTTGCGGCGTCGCGGAACGATACCGCCGCAAAAGAATTTTTGGACGATGAAGGGCATTTCGGCGGTGCGGACGACACCATGATCCGCCTTGAAGACATCGCCCAGCAACTGACCCGCCTGGCCCGGCGCGATCAGCAGTCGGCGTCGATTCGCGCCTATGAGCAGCCGGGCCGGCAGCGCCAGGACGTCGAATCGATCAACCGCATCCTGAGCCGTCTCGACGGCAATGAACGGCAGACGGCGGAAGCGCTGTCCGCGGTCGATGAGCGCCTGTCGATCCTCGGCGACCAGATCGCCCAGGCGGCCGAGCGCAAGCCCGAGGACGTCCCCGGCTACCAGGCGCTGGAGACGGCGCTCCGCAACATCGTCGACCACATCGAAGTCGGCGAGAAGCGCACCCGCGATTCGCTGAAGGCGATGCAGGACCGCATGGGCGGCATGACCCAGCGCGCCACCGAATCGGCCGCCGTGCGGGAGACCGTCCCCGCCTTCAACGATCTCGAAACCAGGCTAAACGAACTGGCCAGGCGCGTCGAGCGGTCCGAGGCCACGGCCCATGACGGTCTGCCGGATCTGGTGCGCGTCGAACTGGGCCAGCTCGCCGAGCGGGTGGAACAAGTCCGCGAGGCCTCCGAATCCTTCGCCGCCGAGGCGCAGTCTTCGGCCGTGCAGGCCGCTCGGGCCGAATTGCACGACATCGAAAGCCACATTCTCGGTCTCATCGAGGAGGCGCAGGGTGCGGTGTCCGGCAGCGCCGGCAATGGTGCCGAATTGCAGCGCATGCGCGCCGAGATCGGCAGCCTCGACCAGCGTATCGACGATGTGAAGACCGGTGCCGCGTCGGAACGCGATGTGCATGCGTTGCGCGTGGCTTTCGAGCAGCTTTCGAGCCGGGTGGCACAGGGCCCCGATCTCCGGCCGCTGGCCGATATGGACCGCCGCCTCGCCGATGTCGCCGGGAGGCTGGAACAAAGCCGGGCGGAGGCCCGCGATCAGCCGCGGCTCGGCGATCTCGAACGCCGTTTCGCCGAGCTCGACCGGCGGCTCGCCGATGCCGTGGGTGCGAACGACGACGGCCGCGCCGTGGCCGCTCTCGAACGGCAGATTGCCGCGGTCAATGAGCGCGTCGACCGCACCGAGCAGCAGCTCGGCCATCTCGAAACGATCGAGCGCGCCATCGCCCAGCTCCATGAAAGCGTCGACCGGAACCGCAGCATGGCCCGCGAAATCGCCGAGGACGCCGCCACCCGGATGGCCGAGCGGTTCATGGGCATGCAGATGCCGGCTCAGGGTCCTTCACCCGAGCTCCAGGCCCTCGAGGAGGGCCTGCGGGCGGTGCGCGAAACGGCGGCCAGCGCCGAATCGCGCAACCAGGACACGCTCGAAGCGGTGCATGAAACGCTTGAGCAGATCGTCGTCAAGCTCACCGAACTGGAAGCCGCCTCGGCCGGCCACCAGCCGGCTCGGCCCATGGTGCGGCAGGCATCGGCGAGGCCGCCGGAGCCGCAAACCCACTATCGACCGCCGCCGGAACCGCCGCCGGAACCTGCTCCCGCGCCGCACGACGAGCCGCAAGATGTCGCGCCGCCACTCGATCCTTTCCTTGAGCCGCGGTCTCCGGTCTTCGAGGCGCAGGTGCCGCCGGTTGCGGCCATGCCGCCGCATATGGCCGCCAGCGCCCTCGACCCGGACGCCGGCGATGACTACATCGATGCCGCGCGCCGCGCCACCCAAGCCGCCGCCAACCAGGTCGAGTTCATCGATACGTCATCGGCGCTCGAGGTGGGCCGCAAGGCGGGCGGCCGGAAATCGGGATTCAAGCTGCCGTTTCTGAAGCGGGCGCCAGCCAAGCCGAAACCGGAATCGCCGGTCGATAGCCGGGTCGTGCCCATCCTCCCGGCGCCGGCCGCCGCCGCCGCCGCCGGCGGCAAGCGGCGCAGGCTGCTGATCGCCGGCATCTTGCTACTCGTCGCCGCTTCCGCCTTCAGCTTCACCATGCTCGGCAAGTCGGCGAAGAAGCCGCCCCAGCCCGCCGCCATCGAAGGCATTGTCAAGCCCAAGGCGGAACTGCCGCCGATGCCGGGCGCTTCCATCGGCGCGATCTTCATCGATCCCATTGCCGCCGCGGCCGGTGAATTCTTCACCGGGTCGCTGCCACCCCAAAAGGATCCGTCCTTGACGGCGATGATGTCCGACGCCGACGCGGCGGCCGCATCGGTCGAAATGCCGCCGGAGACGATCGGCAGCGAAAGCCTGCGTCGGGCGGCGGCGAGTGGCGATGCCGTCGCCCAGTTCATCGTCGCCGGCCGCTATCTCGACGGCAAGCCGGTGCCGCGGGATTTCGCCAAGGCCGCCTATTGGTACCGCGAGGCCGCCGCGCGCGGGCTGGCGCCGGCGCAATACCGGTTCGCCATCCTTTTCGAGCGCGGCACGGGCGTTGCCCAGGACATGGCCGCGGCGCTTCTGTGGTATGAGCGCGCCGCGGCCAGCGGCAACATCAAGGCCATGCACAATGCCGCGGTGATCGCCGCCGGCGGCAAGCTGGGCAAGTCCGACTATGCCCGCGCCTTCAAATGGTTCTCGGCCGCCGCCGCCCATGGCCTGAAGGACAGCCAGTTCAATCTCGCGGTTCTTTATGAACGCGGCCTCGGCACCAAGGCCGATCCGGCCGAAGCCATGTTCTGGTACGCTCTGGCCGGACGCCAGAACGATGCCGATGCGAAGACGCGCGCCGAAACCCTGATGGCCTCGTTGCAGCCGCCGGCGGCGGAAGCGATGCGGCGGCGGATCGAAGCCTGGACGCCCACGGCCTCCATCCGGGAAGCCAATATCGTGACGGTGCCCGACCGAGATTGGCAATACGAAGGCGGCGGAGACGAGACAGGCAATCTGCGGCGGGCGCCCGCCCGGGCCCTGGCCGGTTGAACCCGGCTAGAGCGGATTGAATCTGGATTGGGTCACTCATCACTCTCGCGTCATCCCGGCGAAAGCCGGAATGACGGACAGTGGGAGTTAACTCAACTGCATGCTCTAGCCGACCCGGTGAGCCGGGAACCTGTGCACGGCGCGGCTGCCCAGCATCCAGACGTGATATTTGCCCGGCTCGAACAGCGGCGCGAACGCTTCGGCCGACACGCTGAGCGCTCCCGTATAGCTGCCGAAGGCCGGCATGACGATGCGGCGGTCGTCGGCCACGAAGCATTTGCAGCGGATGCGTGTGCCGCGCTGGCTGAGTGCCGCGGCGGGATGCAGATGTCCGGCGATCTCATATTCGCCATCCGCCAAGGTCTGCGGCGCGTGGCGGAGCGTGATTGGCCCCAGCGCCACTTCGCTTGCAATCGATCCGCCGATATCGCCGGGCGGCTTGGAATCGTGATTGCCGGCGATCCAGATCGTCTCCTGTCCGCCGCTTAAGGCGCGCAGCGTTGCCAGATCGGCCGCGTCGATGCGGGAGCGGGCTTCGCCGTCATGGAAACTGTCGCCGAGAAAGATCAGCCGCTCCGGCTTCAGCGCGGCGATGACGCTTGCCAGTTGGCGCAGCGACTCTCGCGTATCGTAGGGCGGCAGATGCACCCCGCGCCGCGCCAGGCTCGTACCCTTTTCGAGATGCAGATCCGCCACCAGCACTGTCCGGACATCCGGCACATGCAGCGCCCCCGAAAGATCGGGAACGAGATCGAGGCCGGCGAGCCGGATGTTCTGCGATCTAGACACGCCGCATGGCCTCGCCGATGAGTTGCTCCGCGGTTTCGGCGAGAAGGGCGTCATGGGCCTCGCCGTAAATGGATTCGCGCCCGATCTCAAGCAGCACAGCACCTACTCCATATTGGCCGGTTCAATTCCGCGGACTGGCCGCATTGCGGGCCGCGGCCCAGTCCCCGCGTGAGCAAAATTATGCCTTATTTTTGCTCAATTTTGCACCATCGCTCGTACCGCCGCCATCAGGATCGTATTTCCAGGCTGACACGGATATGTGCTCCAGCCGGTTCCCTTCGGCGAGCGACAATGGCGATTGATTCGTAGCCCAAAGCAGATCAGGAGGCAGCCATGAAATCCATGGAACGTCGATTGCTTAAAGCAGCCATAGGCTTGTTCGTGTCGGGTATGGTCTGGGCCGGTTCCGCGCAGGAGGCATCCGCCCAGACGGCGTTACTAGCCTACTCCGCCAAGTTCGTATGCGGCACGCGCGGCGCCGAAGTTGGCGTCGTCAGGGGCGTCTATGAAACATCGGTCAACATTCACAATCCACACTTTACTCAAGCGGCCTTCAAAAAGAAGGCCGTGATCGCTTTGCCGCAGCGCAGCCCGCCCGGGCGGATTTCGGCTTTCAAGAACGAATTGCTCTTGGCGGACCAGGCGCGTGGGGTCGATTGCGTTGATATCAGGAATCTCTTCGCTCCTCCCGCCGGCGGGTTCATCGAGGGATTTCTTGTCATCTACGTAGACCCGAAGCTGCCTCTGGATGTGGTCGGCGTCTACACGGCCCGGGAACGTCTCGGCAGCAATCCCGATTTCGCCCAATATGACGCCAAGTCCATCGCCGTGGAGCGGGTAACGCCGATACAAACGGTGGCGCCGTGACCGAGCGGGTTGCTGAAGGACTCCGCAGCTGCGCTTGACCTTCGCGCTTCGAGGCTCGGCCGGCCTTGAGCTGCGGGAGCCTCGAAGCATGGCCGCGTGAAAGGTTTTTCAGCAGCCTGTTAGACAAGCCGCATGGCCTCGCCGATGAGTTGCTCCGCGGCTTCGGCGAGAAGGGCATCATGGGCCTCGCCGTAAATGGATTCGCGCCCGATCTCAAGCAGCACCGGCACGGCCAGCGGCGAGACCGTGTCGAGCCCCCGGTGCACGATGCGGCCCTTGATGCGCTTGAGCAGGCTGCCCAGCCTATGCACGTCGATGAGCCCGTCGGCGGCGTCCTCCCAGGCGGCGCGCAGCAGCACATGATCGGGCTGATGGCCGCGCAGCACGTCGTAGATGAGATCGGAATTGACCGTCATCTGGCGGCCCGTCTTTTCCTTGCCCGGCCAGCGCCGCTCGATCAGCCCGGCGATGATCGCGGCGTTGCGGAACGTCCGCTTCATCAGATTGGATTGGGCCAGCCAGGCGTCGAGGTCGTCGCCCAGCATGTCCTCGTCGAACAGGCGCTCGAGCGCCAGCCGTCCGCTGGCGATCCATAGCGACAGATCGCGCACCGTCCACACCACGAGGGCATATTCGGAGGCGACGAAACCCAAGGGCTGCGCCCCCCAGCGCTCCAGCCGGCGCGTCAGCAGCATGCCGAGCGTCTGATGCGCCAGCCGGCCCTCGAACGGATAGCAGACGAGATAATGCTTATCGGCGCGCGGGAAGGTTTCCGCCAGCATCTGGTCGGCGGCGGGCACCAGCGATTTGTATTTCTGCAAGACGAGCCAGTCGCGCACCTGCGTGGGCAGCGTCTTCCAGGATTGTGGATCGCCCAGTATCTCGCGCACCCTTTGCGCCAGATAGGTCGACAGCGGAAACTTGCCGCCCTGATAGGAGGGAATCATCGGCTCGCCGCCGCCGCCGCGCGAAGCCAGCGCGCCGAATTCATCGAGCCCTTCGAAGCGCAGCACTTCGCCGGCGAACAGGAACGTATCGCCCACCGCCAATTGGCTCAGGAACCATTCCTCCATCTCGCCCAGAGCCCTTCCGCCGGTGACCACCCGCTTGCCTAGCCGCCGCCTGACCGAGGCGAGCCTGACTTTCAGCATTTCCTCCTCGACGATGGTGCCGATATTGAGCCGGTATTGCTGAGCCAGCCGCGGATGCGCCAGCCGCAACCGCCCGTCCGCCATGGGCTTCAATTTCGCATAGCGCTCATAGGCTTTCAGCGCATAGCCGCCGGTCGCCACATAATCGACGCAACGGTCGAAATCCTCGCGTGTGAGGTTGCGGTAGGTCCAGGCACGCTTAACTTCCCCATGGAGTTCGCCGGCCAAGAACGGTCCGGCGCAGGCGCGGCCCAGAATGTGCTGCGCCAGAACGTCGAGCTTGAGCACCGCCGGATAATCCGTGTCCTGAGCATTGACCGCCGCCGCCTGCCGCGCCGCCTCGCATTCCAGCACTTCGAAGCGGTTGGAGGGCACCAGCAGCGCCTGGCTCGGCACATCCAGCCGGTGATTGGAGCGTCCGATCCTTTGCAAGAGCCGGCTCGAACCCTTGGGCGCGCCCACATGGATCACCAGATCGACGTCGCCCCAATCGATGCCGAGGTCGAGCGTCGAGGTACACACCACGGCGCGGAGTTTCCCCGCCGCCATGGCGGCTTCCACCTTGCGCCGCTGGCCGACATCGAGCGAGCCGTGATGCAGGGCGATCGGCAGATGATCGTCATTGGCCTCCCACAGGGATTGGAACACCATCTCCGCCTGGCTGCGCGTATTGACGAAAACCAGCGCCAGCCTGGCGCGGCCGATCTCCTCGTAGATTTCCGGTATGGCATAGAGCGATGAATGGCCCGACCACGGCACCCGTTCGACGGACTTGAGAATGCGGATCTGGGGCGCGGCACCTGCCGCCCCCATGACCAGCGGCGCCGGTGTCTCTCCCGCCGGAACCAGCCAGGCGCGGAGCGCGTCCGGATCGGCGACCGTCGCCGAAAGCCCGATGCGGCGGGCCGAGGGCGCGTGGGTTGCAACCCGCGTCAGCGCCAGCGACAAGAGCACGCCGCGCTTCGAGGTGACGATGGAGTGGAGCTCGTCGAGAATGATGCAGGAGAGATGGCGCAGCATGTGCGCCGCTCCGGGATCGGCCACCAGCAGCGACACCTGTTCCGGCGTGGTGATCAGTATGTCGGGTGGCTTTTCGCGCTGGCGCTGGCGCTTGGAATGCGGCGTATCGCCGGTGCGCGTCTCGACCGAAACCGGCAATCCCATCTCGCGCACCGGCGCTTCGAGATTGCGCGCGATATCGACGGCCAGCGCCTTGAGCGGCGA
>CAYOZR010000127.1:0-9272 GCA_964408555.1 uncultured Aestuariivirga sp. | reverse complement strand
TCCGGCGCGGCTTGCCCGACATCGATCTGCAAACCAGCATGACGCGCACCGGTTAAGGCCAAGCGACGTAGATTGAGCCTCGCAAAAGCCCGTTGGGATGCCACCGAAGGCACCCCGACGGGTTCTTCATACACAGCGATCCGGCAAATTGACGATGAAACTGGAGCGGGCGAAGGGATTCGAACCCTCGACCCCAACCTTGGCAAGGTTGTGCTCTACCCCTGAGCTACGCCCGCGCGCGTGTGCCGGCGAGGCCGGCGAGGTGGCCGGTCTTATTGCGCAGCCGCCAAACAAATGCAAGAACAACCTCGATCCGCCCCGCGTCCGTACTGAAAGGCCGCCCATGCCCGCGACCCGCGCCGACCTGTTGGCCCGTTTCGACCGCCTCGGCATCAAGACCGAGACCCGTGATCATGCCCCGGTCTTCACCGTCGAAGAGGCCCGTGCCCTGCGCGGCGAGATCCCCGGCGGCCACTCCAAGAACCTGTTTCTCAAGGACGAAAAGGGCTCGATCTGGCTCATTGTCTGCCTCGAGGAAGCCCGCATCGACCTCAAGGCGGCCCCTGCCAGGATCGGCTCGAAGCGGCTTACTTTCGGCAAGCCGGACCTGCTGATGGAGGTCTTGGGCGTCGAGCCGGGCTCAGTCACCCCCTTCGGCCTGATCAATGATGGCGCGGTGCGGACCAACGTTATTCTCGACCAGCCGATGATGGACCAGGAGCTGCTCAACTATCATCCGCTGCGCAACGATGCCACCATCACCATCCGCACCGCCGATCTTGTGACATTCATCCGCTCTTGTGGTCATGAGCCGCGCATTGTCGCGGTCAGTGACGGGTCATTGTAAATGCCGCCCCGTTGCGCCATTTATCGGGCCTGAAGGCAAGGAATATTACAATGGATTCGATTATCGGCGGTTCGGCCCCACGGCCGGGTAACGGCGCCGCCCCGCCCGGCGAACTGATCAAGGACAGCGACACCAAGCGCTTCATGGCCGACGTCATCGAGGCCTCGCGCAGACAGCCGGTGATCGTCGATTTCTGGGCGCCCTGGTGCGGACCCTGCAAGCAGCTTGGACCGGCCCTTGAGAAGGTCATCAAGGAGGCCGGCGGCAAGGTGCGGCTGGTCAAGATCAATGTCGACGAGAACCAGCAACTCGCCGCCCAGATGCGGGTGCAGTCGATTCCAGCGGTCTTTGCCTTTGTCGATGGCCAGCCCGTCGACGGTTTCATGGGAGCACTGCCGGAGAGCCAGCTTAAGCAATTCATCGGCAGGTTGTCGGGTCAGGGCGGCATGGCCGAAGAAATCGAGGCCGCAATGACGGCGGCACGCGAGGCTCTCGCACAGAAAGACTATCAGACCGCGGCGCAGATTTTCGCCCAGATGGTGCAGGCCGACCGCGAGCATGCCGGCGCCCTTGCCGGATTGGCCCGCTGCCAGATCGCCACCGGCGATCTCGACAATGCCAGGGCGACGCTGACTCTGGTACCGCCGGCCAAGAGCAATGATCCCGAAGTGGTGGGAGCAAGAGCCGCTCTCGAACTGGCGCTTAATCCGGTTGATCACTCGGCCACCGCGGAATTGCAAAGGACGGTGGAGAAGGAGCCGGACAATTTCCAGGCCCGTCTCGATCTCGCCGTGGCGCTAAATGCCGCCGGACAAAAATCCGAGGCCGCCGATCAGCTCCTCTACATCATCCGCAAGAACCGCGGCTGGAACGACGAAGCTGCCCGCAAGCAACTGGTGCGGTTTTTCGAGGCCTGGGGCCCTAAGGATGAAGTCACCCTGCAGGGCCGCCGCAAATTGTCTTCCATTCTGTTCGCGTGAGATGTCATGAAATTCATCGACCGCTATCGAAGCCCCGACGATCTGCCGCAAAGGCTGCTGGTCTTTCCCCTGGCCGGCGCCCTGCTGCTGCCGCGCGCCGAATTGCCGCTCAGCATCTTCGAGCCGCGCTATCTCGACATGGTGAATGATGCCATGGCCGGAGACCGGCTCATCGGCATGATCCAGCCGGTGCTGGAATCGGAGAAGGACGAGCGGCCGGCGCTGATGGGTATTGGCTGCGCCGGCCGCATCACCGCTTATGCCGAGACGCACGACAGCCGCATCCTGCTGACGCTCACCGGCATCAGCCGTTTTGCCGTCCGCGAGGAACTGGACACCGATACGGCCTATCGCCAGGTGATCACCGACTTCCACCCCTTCGCGATCGACCTCGTTTCCGACCTCGGCGCCAATGAGGTCAATCGCCCGGCGCTGTTGAAAGCCTTTCGCGATTATCTCAGCGCCAACGACATGAATGCCGATTGGGACCAAGTCGATGCTGCCTCGACGGAAGTGCTGGTCAACACCTTGTCTCTACTGGCGCCCTATCCGGCCAAGGAAAAGCAAGCCCTCCTGGAAGCGCCCGATCTCAAGACCAGGGCTGACGTGCTTGTTGCGCTGACCGAGATGGCGCTGGCCCGCATCGCTGGCGGCTCGCGCTCGCGTCTGCAATAGGTGAAGCCATGACCGGACAGCGGGAAACCGATCCACGCCTGCTCGAATTGCTCGTCTGTCCGCTGACCAAGATGCCGCTGCATTACGATCGCGACAAGCAGGAGTTGGTCTCGCGCGCCGCGCGTCTTGCCTATCCGATCCGCGACGGCATCCCGATCATGCTGGCCGGCGAAGCGCGGGAACTCGACGGTGACTGACCCGTGGCCGGAGGAATTGCGCCTGCGCGATGGCGGCCGGTGTTTCGAAGTCCGTTTCGACAACGGCGAAATCCACGCGCTTGACGCCGAATATTTGCGGGTCGAAAGCCCGAGCGCCGAAGTGAAGGGCCACGGGCCCGGCCAGGAACAGCTCGTCTCGGGCAAGCGCAACGTGACGGTCGCCCGGCTGGAGCCGGTCGGTACCTATGCGGTGCGCATCATCTTTAGCGATGGCCATGGCACCGGGCTCTACACCTGGGCCTATCTGGCGAAGCTTGGCCGTGAGCGCGAGACGATCTGGGCCACCTATCTTGAAAAACTCGCCGCCGCCGGCCGGCCGCGCGGTTAGAGTGGCTCGCCCCGCAGCAATTTCGGCAAGTCGCCGGTCTGGCCAGCCGCCTCCTTCACGAAGAGCGATTTCAGCTTCGACGAGCTACCGGCTGCCAAGAGGCCTGCATCGCGAAGCAGGCGCAATGCGGCATTGTCATTGGCGAAGAGCCGGTTGAGGCCGTCCATCGCCAGGGCCGTCGTCACCGTATCGAAACGCCGCCAGACACTATAACGATCGAGCACCGCATCGCCGCCCGGATCGAGGCCCAGCGCGAAAGCGTCGTGTACCGATTCCGCCAGCGCTGCCACATCGCGCAGACCCAGATTGAATCCAAGCCCGGCGATGGGGTGCACCACATGGGCGGCATCGCCAATGAGCGCGAGCCGCGGGCCCGTGAATTCACGGGCCATGAACATCGCCAAAGGATAGCTGTGCCGCCCGCCCGCCAGCCTGACTTCACCCAGGCGATCGCCGAAACGGCGGCGCAGCTCCACCAGAAACCCTGTATCGTCAAGACCGAGAATTCGTTCTGCATCCGTCTTCATCTCGGTCCATACGAGTGAAGAGCGGTTGCCCGGTAGCGGCAGGATGGCGAAAGGGCCGGAGGGTGTGAAATGTTCTTCGGCGCGGCCGCCATGGGGCAGATCGTGTTCCACCGTGACAACGATCCCGATCTGGTCGTAGCTCCAGCCCACAAGATCGATATGGGCGGCGGCGCGGACCGCCGAATTACGTCCGTCGGCGGCCACAATGAGTGAGGCCTTCAGCGCGGCACCATCATCCAGCGTGACCTCCGCCAATCCGGGACCGAAGTGGAAATCCTTCGCTGCGTGGCCGGTGACGAAGGCGATATGGGGTGAGGCCATCGCCGCCGAAAGTAGCGCGCCATAGAGATGCCGGTTCTCGACCATATGGGCCGATGGTGCACCGCGCATGTCTTCTTCGCCGAAATGCAACAGGATGGGACGGGCCTCGGTGCCCGGCCGGGCATCGGTGACGACGATTTCCTGCATCGCCTGGGCTTGCGGGGCGATCTCGCCCCAGACGCCCAAGGCTTCGAACATGCGCCGGGCACTGACGGTAATCGCCGAGGCCCGGCCGTCGAAGGCACTCAAGGAAAAACCTCTGGGATCTTTGGCATCGATGACCGTGACCTTCAGCGGACGGCGCAACTGCGAGCCACCCAGCGCCACGGCCGCCGCCAGGCCATTCAAGGCGGCTCCAGCAATGATAATGTCGGATTTTGCAGTCATGATCTCTGAAAGACGGCCTTCGGCATCTTCCGTCAAGCGCTGTGGTATCGACATGCCGTCGCATGCCTATTGATTAAAAAAACGTCTTGTCGTCATCGATGGCTAATAATTGATCACAATTTGTCATTCATCGACTCGATAAGATTTGAAAACATTAGTAATATCAATGACATGAATACAATATCGCGGTTGGCACGCTTCTTGTGTTGCAGCGCATCATTACCAACGAGAGGGCTGCTGCATGAGATATGTCATTGCAATCCTGAAGCCGTTCAAGCTGGAGGAAGTCTGTGAAGCGCTTGGCGGACTGGGCATCCACGGAATCATCGTCACCGAGGCCAAAGGGCACGGCCGCCAGAGCGGTCATACCGAGTTCTACCGCGGTGCCGAATACACGGTGAGCTTCGTTCCCAAAGTCAAAATCGAAATTGCAGTCGACGAGGCTCTCGTCGACCAGGTGATCGAGACCATCCAGATCTCGGGCCAGACCGGTCAGATCGGCGACGGCAAGATATTCGTCCTGCCGCTTGAGCAGGCGGTGCGCATCCGCACCGGCGAAACCGGCCAGGCCGCGCTGTAACTCATCAACATCAGGGGAATTCCACATGACCTTACTCAACTATCATCGGCGGCTCCGGTCCGCCATCCCGGCTGGGCTGGCGCTCGCGGCCCTGCTTCCCGCCACCACGGCGCAAGCCGCAGCCACGGTCAACAAGGGCGACACGGCCTGGATGCTCGTGGCCACTGCCTTTGTGGTGCTGATGACCGTTCCGGGCCTGGCGCTGTTTTACGGCGGATTGGTGCGCAGCAAGAACGTGTTGTCGGTACTGATGCAGGTACTAATCGTCTTCTGCGTGATCTCGATCCTGTGGGTCGTCTACGGTTATTCTGTCGCCTTCAGCGGCAATGCCTCGGCCGCACTCAATCCTTACCTTGGCGGCCTGTCCAAGGCGTTCCTGTCGGGCGTCGATATTTCGACACTGGCGGCAACCTTCTCGAAAGAAACCTATCTTCCGGAGCTGGCCTTCGTCATTTTCCAGATGACCTTCGCCTGCATCACTCCGGCGCTGATCGCCGGCGCCTATGCCGAGCGCATGAAGTTCTCGGCCGTGTTGTTGTTCATGGTGATCTGGTTCACCTTCGCCTATCTGCCGATGGCCCATATGGTGTGGTTCTGGGCGGGGCCGGATGCCTACACGCTAAGTGCCGATAATCTTGATGTTATGAAGGCAATTGTCGGCGAAGAAGCGGCAACGAGGTTCCTGGCCGATCTTGCCGCGGCCGCGACGGATGATGCGAAGAACGCGGTGCTTTCCGCCTATGCATCCGCCGTCAACGCGACCAACGGCTACCTCTTCAACTGGGGTACGATCGACTTTGCCGGCGGCACCGTCGTGCACATCAATGCCGGTGTTGCAGGGCTCGTCTGCTCCCTCGTCCTGGGCAAGCGCGTCGGCTATGGCAAGGACTTGATGGCGCCACACAATCTGACCTTCACGCTCACCGGTGCAGGGCTTCTGTTCTTTGGCTGGTTCGGTTTCAACGCCGGTTCCAACCTTGAAGCCAACGGCCTCACCGCGCTGGTGATCCTCAACACCATGATTGCCACGGCGGCGGCAACTCTTGCCTGGGCCTTTGGTGAGTGGGTGTTCCGCGGCCATCCGAGCCTGCTGGGTGCCGCCTCGGGCGCAATCGCCGGGCTCGTGGCGATCACACCTGCCTGCGGCTGGGTCGGCCCCATGGGGGCGATCATCATCGGGGCCATCGCCGGTTTTGTCTGCCTTTGGGCGGTGGTCTGGCTCAAGAGCAGGCTCGGCTATGACGACGCGCTCGACGTCTTCGGCGTGCATGGCGTGGGCGGTATCCTGGGAGCCATACTGACCGGTATTTTCGTCAATCCGGCGTTGGGCGGCATGGGCGTGACCGACTATCTTGCTGTCGACACATCCGCCAAGCTCGTGGAGTATTCGGCCAGCGCTCAGATCACGGCGCAAGTCGTGGGCGTCATAACGGCCGTCGTGTGGACCGCCACCGTGAGCTACGTTGCCCTGATGATCTGTAAGGTGACAACCGGACTGCGGGTTTCCGAACAGGAGGAGCGCGAAGGTCTCGATATCGTCGACCACGGCGAACGCTCCTACAACTGAGCGCTCCTATGCCCAGAAAGGCCGGCGGGAATAAACGCTCGCCGGTTTTGCTTTTTTGCGGCCCATTTACGGCACCTTAACCATGTGCCGTCAGACTGTCGTTAACCATTTGTTATCGCCCCGGAAAGGGCCACAATGAATGGCGGAGATTCGCATGGCCTATGATCCCTCCATCGATACCGACGACAGCGCCGTGCCGGCCGCAGTCCGGCGCTTCCTGCGCAACCGGCTGTTCGAGTTCGCCGGCGGCAGCCTTTTCGCCGCTTTGTTTGCCATCGGCGTGGCGCTTGCCACCTGGTCGGTCGACGACCCATCGCTAAACCATGCCGTTGATGCTGTACCGCGCAATTGGCTGGGGTATCCCGGCGCTGTGGTGGCTGACGAATTGATGCAGTTGTTGGGTCTCGGCGTGTTGGTGCTGGTCGCCATTCCCATGGCTTGGGCGGTTCGTCTCATTGGTCATGCGCCGGTGCCGCGCCCGTTCCGCGCCATTCTCGCCTGGATCGCTGCCTCGTTCTGCGCCAGCGGCGCCTTTGCGGCCATCCCCGCACCGGCAAGCTGGTCACTGGCCACCGGTTTGGGCGGCAATGCCGGTGACATTCTCAATGGCGCTCTGATGGCCGTCCTGTCGCTTGGACTGAAAGGCGCCCTTGCCATAGCCGTTTCGGGGTTCGCCTGGGCGGCGCTGGCATTGTGGCTTGGCCTGCGGGGAAGCCGTCTGCCGCGCGCCGCCGCGTTTGAAGGCGCAAGTTTCGTCGGCTCGCGCGGCCGCGATATTGCCGCTGCCTTGCTTGGCGCCTTGCAACATCTTTATGTCAGCTGGCGCGAGCGCCGCGTCCGCAAGCGTCTGGAGGCTGAGGCCAACAAGTCTAAGACCCGCGGTGATATTATCACGCGTCTTGCTCCGGCGCGCAGCGGCGGCCTGTACCGCGACCGGATCGAACCTTCGCTTGATGGCCGGGTGCGGGGACTCGAACCCCCACTGGAGGATGCGGAGGAAGAAGACAATGACGACGTCGAGGATGAAGACGTCGATGTGGACGAGGACGAATCAGTCGCGCCACGGGTGAGCCGCACGACAAAACCGATCAAGCCGGGCAAGCGCATCAAGAAGGATACCCAGCTCGGCTTCCGTTTTGCCAGAGCCCAAGAATTCGAACTTCCGCCGCTGACACTTTTGACCGAGCCGAAGCGTCTGAATCGCGGCACCGATCTCTCCGACGAGTCCCTGGAACAGAACGCCCGCATGCTCGAGGGCGTACTCGAGGATTTTGGCGTCAAGGGCCAGATCGTCAATGTCAAACCGGGCCCGGTCGTGACCCTTTACGAGCTCGAACCGGCGCCGGGCATCAAGTCGTCGCGGGTGATCGGCCTTGCCGATGACATAGCGCGCTCGATGAGCGCCGTAGCGGCCCGTGTCGCCGTTATTCCAGGACGCAATGCCATCGGCATCGAGCTGCCTAACAGCAAGCGCGAGACCGTCTATCTGCGGGAATTGCTCGCCTCCGAAGCCTTCGAGAAGACCGGTCAGAATCTCGCCCTGGCGCTCGGCAAGAACATCGGCGGCGAGCCGGTCTTTGCCGATCTGTCGCGCATGCCACATCTGCTGATCGCCGGCACCACTGGTTCCGGCAAATCGGTCGGCATCAACAACATGATCTTGTCGCTCATCTACCGGCTGCCGCCCGACCGCTGCAAGCTCATCATGATCGATCCCAAGATGCTGGAGCTTTCGGTTTATGAGGGCATCCCGCATCTGCTGACGCCCGTCGTCACCGACCCGCGCAAGGCGATCGTGGCGCTCAAATGGGCGGTGCGCGAGATGGAAGACCGCTATCGCAAAATGTCGAAACTCGGGGTACGCAACATCGACGGCTACAATGCCCGCATCAAACAGGCGCTGGCCAAGGGCGTGGCCATGACGCGCACGGTGCAGACCGGCTTCGATCCAGAGACAGGCGAGCCCATCTTCGAGCGCCAGCAGATAGACATGGCGCCGATACCATATATCGTCGTGATCATCGACGAGATGGCCGACCTGATGATGGTGGCCGGCAAAGACATCGAAGGCGCCGTGCAGCGTCTCGCCCAAATGGCCCGTGCCGCCGGTATCCATGTGATCATGGCCACCCAGCGCCCCTCGGTCGACGTCATCACCGGCACCATCAAGGCCAATTTCCCGACCCGCATCTCGTTCCAGGTCACCTCCAAGATCGACAGCCGCACCATCCTCGGCGAACAGGGCGGCGAGCAGCTGCTGGGCCAGGGCGACATGCTCTACATGGCCGGCGGCGGCCGCATCACCCGCCTGCACGGCCCCTTCGTGACCGATCAGGAGGTCGACGAGGTCTGCAAACACCTGCGCAGCCAGGCTGAGCCGGACTATCTTGACCTGATCACCGACGATCCGGACGGCGACGGCGACGCGGCCGGATTCGACGACGAGGGCGGCGGCGGTTCCGGCGACGATCTGTATGACCGCGCCGTGGCCGTGGTCACCCGCGACCGCAAGGCGTCGACCAGCTACAACCAGCGCCGGCTGCAGATCGGCTACAACCGCGCCGCCTCCCTGATCGAGCGGATGGAGCAGGAGGGCGTCGTCAGCCAGGCCAACCACGCCGGCAAGCGCGACATCCTCGCCGGCCCGCCGCCGATGTAGCATTCGGCGGGAACCCATCACGCTGATTTCACATGGCTTTCCACTTTTTCCAGCCCGTATTCCTGGCGCCCTCAGCGGCGGCGGTATGATGGAGGGCCGCTGTTTCGCGGCGCTGGACGGAGAGGGGAAAGAGTCCGGTGGGTCCGCAATGTCCGCTGTCTTCGAGCGGATTCCCCCGCCGGA
>CAYOZR010000126.1:0-9324 GCA_964408555.1 uncultured Aestuariivirga sp. | reverse complement strand
CGGGCAGTATCTCAAGGATGTGCTGCGGCGCGGGAAGCGGGAAGCGGCGGAGTGATGGAGATTTTGGTTATGCATAGGGATGAAGCACAAAGGCAGATACAAGCAGAGTGGAAAAAATGGTCCGCAACGCAAGATGAGATTGATTCACCTGCTATGCTCAAATTTTTTTTGACTATCTGCAAACGCTTGGGTTGAACCGCACCCCAAATTCGTCATCCCGGCGAAAGCCGGGACCCACCGTTCAGCTTGCACGAACGGCATTCATCGAGGAGTTGTCACGCGGACGAATGGGTCCCGGCTTTCGCCGGGATGACGGTATCTTGAAGGGCATTGAACTTTATATAAATGGCTCTGGGTTACGTGCATTCACCACGCCGTCTCCACCCCGAACGCCTTGAACACCGGATCGTTCGTCACCAGCGGTAACCTGTCGAAGATGGATGGCGTGATGAGAGCGACGTCGAATGGATCAGAGTCCATTACATGCGTCATGATGATTTGTTGGTTCCCAGACTGGACTCAAGCAAGCGCTTCCGAATGGCGACCGACTCCTCTGGTGAAAGTCCCTTCAAGACGGCAATCGGCTTGTCGCCGCGGGCGATGATGATCTCCTCGCCCGCCTCGACGCGCTTCAGGAGCTTGGAAAGCTCGGTCTTGGCCTTGTGGATGGTGACGATGGCCATGCAGGCAACTTAGCTAACCAATTAGCTAATGTCAATTTGCCGCATAATTTATATGTGCCTTTATTTGTTACATATCACTAATCGGTATATATGGGAGTTACAGTTCAACTCCAACAAAGGCAACTCCCATGAATACCGCTATCATCCCCTCCTCCTAGTCCGCCCCGATTCTTTCGATGCTGCGCATCGTCTCCGGCCTGCTCTTCCTTGCCCACGGCACGGCGAAACTCGTCCAGTGGCCCTATGTCGACATGTTCAAGGACGGCGTTCCGCTGGCCTCGCAGTTCGGCTTCGGCGGCGTCCTTGAGATCGCCGGCGGCGCGCTGATCGTCCTCGGCCTGTTCACCCGCATCACCGCCTTCGTCCTCTCGGGCATGATGGCCGTCGCCTATTTCATGTTCCACGCGCCGGCGAGCCTCTACCCGATCATCAATCAGGGCGAACTGGCGATCATGTTCTCCTTCGTGTTCCTCTACTTCGCGGCAACCGGTGCGGGCCCCTGGAGCCTCGACGCCAGGCGCGCTTGACGCTTTCCGCAATCATGCCTTGATGGCCGGGTCCATCCCGGCCATTTTCTTGTCAGACACAGGAGATCACCATGAACGCTCCCCTTGCCATCGTCACCGGCGGCTCGCGCGGTCTCGGATTTGAAACGGCCCGGCAATTGGGCGGACTCGACTACCGGCTGGTCATTGCCAGCAAGGACAACAGGAGACTTGCGGCGGCGGCGAAGGCGCTGAGGGCGCAGGGTTGCGACGCTGTGGCCAAGACGCTCGACATGGCCTCGCCGGGCTCGATTGCGGCCTTCGGCAAATGGGCGGCCAAGCTCGGGCCAGTCGCGGTGCTGGTGAACGCCGCCGGCATCCTGCCGGAAACCAGCGGCGCCTATTCCGGCAAGGGCGCGACGGTGCTTGGCGCCGGCGACAAGGAAGTGAGCGAAACACTCGCCGTCAATACGCTGGGGCCGTGGCGGCTGTGCAAGGTGGTCGTGCCCCTGCTCACGGAGAACGGGCGGATCGTCAATGTCTCCTCCGGCATGGGCGGGCTCACCGAGATGGGCTCCGGCTATTTCGGCTATCGTGCTTCGAAGGCCGCCCTCAACGTGCTGACCCGCACCCTGGCGCTCGAGCTCAAGCCGCGCGGCATCATGGTCAATTCGGTCTGCCCCGGCTGGGTCAAGACCGACATGGGCGGCCTCAATGCCACCCGCACGGTGGAACAGGGTGCCTCCGGCATCGTCTGGGCCGCCACCCTGCCGCCGGGCGGAGCCTCGGGCGGCTTCTTCCGCGACGGCCAGCCGATCGCGTGGTGATTTGCACTTTGTACAGAATTATTGTACAAGACGGGCATGAATACGATTTCCTATTCGAGCCTCAGGGCCAATCTCAAGTCGGTCCTCGACAAGGTCTGCGACGATCGCGCGCCGCTCATCGTCGAGCGCAACCGGGGCGGCGACGTCGTGCTCGTCTCGCGCGACGATTACGATTCGCTGCAGGAAACCGCCTATCTGCTGCGCTCGCCGGCCAATGCCCGCCGCCTGCTCGCGGCAGCAAGCCGCCCGCGCCGGGCCCGCAAGGCGTTCAAGTCGGTCAAGGCACTGCGGCTTGCGGCTGGTCTTTGATCCCAACGCCCTCGAAGACCTGCGCTACTGGATCGAAACCGACCGGCGCAAGGCCCTGAAGATCGTCGAACTCGTCGAAAACGCGCTGGCCTCGCCGTTTGCCGGATTGGGCAAGCCCGAGCCGCTAAAATTCGAATTGCAAGGCTGCTGGTCGCGGCGCATCGATCAGGAGCATCGTCTCGTCTACAAGGTCGAGGGCGGCAGTCTCTTGGTTCTGGCCTGCCGCTATCACTACGGCTGAATCAGCCTTGCTTTTCCTTGCGCAGGCGCGCCCAATATTCCAGGCGCTTGCGAACTTCGCGCTCAAAGCCTCTTTCGGGCGGATCGTAATAGGTTTCGCGCGGCATTTCGTCGGGAAAATAGTTCTGGCCGGAGAAGGCATTGGGCGCGTCGTGGTCGTAGCGGTAGCCGGCGCCATATTCCTGCTCCTTCATCAGCTTGGTCGGCGCATTGAGAATGATCTTGGGCGGCGCCAGCGAGCTGGTTTCCTTGGCGCGCCGCGTGGCCGCCGCGAAGGCCGTATAGGCGGCGTTGGATTTGGGCGCGGTGGCGATATAGATCGCCGCCTGGGCCAGCGCCAGCTCGCCTTCGGGCGAGCCGAGAAAATCGAAGGCGTCCTTGGCCGCCAACGCCTGTTGCAGGGCCTGCGGGTCCGCCAGTCCCACATCCTCGATCGCCATGCGCACCAGGCGGCGCGTCAGGAACAAGGGGTCCTCTCCGGCCACCAGCATGCGCGCCAGGTAATAGAGTGCGGCATCGGGTTCTGAGCCGCGCACGGCCTGTGGCGGCGCCGAAATCAGATGGTAGTGGCCGTCGGCCGCCTTGTCGTAGAGCGGCATGCGTTTCTGCACGGTCTCCGCCATGGTCTGGGGCGACAGCGGCGCAGCGCCTTGCGGCACGGCGGCGAAAATCTCCTCGACCAGATTGAGAAAATAACGGCCATCGCCATCGGCCATGGCGATCAGGGCGGCACATGCTTCGGCATCGACGGGAAGCGGCCGCTTCTCGAACATCTCGGCGCGCACCGCCAGGGCATTCATGGCATCCGCATCGAGGCGGTTCAGCACCAGAACCTGGGCGCGCGACAGAAGCGCGCCGTTCAATTCGAAGGAGGGATTTTCCGTGGTGGCCCCCACCAGAACTATGGTGCCGTCCTCGACCCAGGGCAGGAAGGAGTCCTGCTGCGATTTGTTGAAGCGGTGGATTTCATCGACGAAGAGCAGCGTTCCCCTGCCCTGCTCGCGGCGGATGCGGGCCTGCTCGAAGGCCTTCTTCAGGTCGGCAACACCGGAAAAGATCGCCGACATCTGCTCGAAGACAAGGCCGGTCGCGCCGGCGAGCAGCCGCGCGATGGTGGTCTTGCCGGTACCGGGCGGTCCCCAGAATATGATCGAGGCCAGGCGGCTGGAGGCCAGCATGCGGGTGAGGACGCCGCCGGGGCCGACCAGATGATCCTGTCCGACCACCTCGGACAGCTTCTGCGGCCGCAACCGGTCGGCCAGGGGACGCGGGGCGTCCTTGTCCATTCCCGCCGCCTGAAAGAGATTGGCCATCAGCCGTTGACCGTCAGGCGCAAGGAGCGGCCATCGCGAATGATCAGGACGTTCCAGAACCCGGCGCTGCCTTCCAGGGCGGCCGTGAGATCCGCCACGGTGGCGATCTTGGCGTCATTGACCTCGACGACAATATCGCCCTTGCGCAGGAAGCGCAGCGCCGGGCCATCCTCGATCTTCAGGACAACCACGCCGGCGAGGCTCGCCGTCAACCCGAGTTCCTCGGCAACCGCCGGTGACAGATTGGCGGCAACGGCGCCGGCCAGAGGATTGTTGCCGGTGATCAGTGTCTCGGCGCGCTCGATCGTTTCGGGCGCCGCAATCAGCGTGATACTGGTTTCCGTGCGGATTCCGGCCCGCTGATATTCGATGATGGTCGTGGAGCCGATCGGCATGGTGGCGGCCCGGTAACCGAGCTCCCTGGCGTTCTCGACCGGCTTGCCTTCGATGGCGAGAACTACGTCGCCGCGCTTGAGGCCCGCGACGGCGAGCGGACTGTCGGGGTGGAGGTCGACGATCAACGCGCCTTCCGGCCTGGCGAAACCGAGCGACTCGGCGATCTCGGGTGTCACGTCCTGGAGGCCGACGCCGAGCCACGGGCGCCTCACTTGCGTACCCGCCTCGGCCGACTGCACCACGGTTTTCACCATATTGGCGGGAATGGCGAAGCCGATGCCGATCGAGCCGCCGGAGCGCGAGAAGATCGCCGTATTGATGCCGACGAGCTGGCCCGCCATGTTAACGAGCGCGCCGCCGGAATTGCCGGGGTTGATCGCCGCATCGGTCTGGATGAAGAACTGATAATCGCTGATCCCCACATGGGTGCGCGCCAGGGCCGAGACGATGCCGCTGGTCACCGTCTGGCCGACGCCGAAGGGATTGCCGATGGCCAGCACCAGGTCGCCCACTTCGAGATCGTCGGAATCGCCGAACGGCAGGACGGGCAAGGCCTCGTCGCCGGCGTCGATCTTGAGCACCGCCAGATCGGTTCGCTCGTCGGCCAACAGCAGCTTTGCCTCGAACTCGCGCTTGTCCGCCAGCGCCACGCGGATATCGGTGCCGCCGGCGATCACATGGTTGTTGGTGACGATCAGGCCCGAGGGATCGACGATGACGCCGGAGCCGAGAGAATTCTGCACCCGCTCGCGCGGCCGGCCGAAAGAGCCGTCATCTCCGAAGAAATGACGGAAGAACGGATCGGCAAGGAGTCCGGTGTCGCGCTGGGCCACCAGGCGCTGGGCATAGACATTGACCACGGCGGGCGATGTGCTGCGAACCACCGGCGCGAAGGACAGTTGGATCTGGGCGGCGCTGCCGGGCACCGATTGATCCGCCGGGGCGGCCACGGAACCGCCAAGCAGCAGAAGGGCTACCAGCAAACAGGAGAAGAGACGCATTCTTACCTCTTTTCGGGACGGACCCAACCTATCTGCGGTCGAGCTTTGTCGACAAAATGACGGCCGTCTCGATTTCCGTCACCCCGGCGATCAGCCCCACCTGGTCGATCAGCCGGTCCATATCCTCGGCCGAGGCGGTCTTGACCTGGGCGATCAGATCGAACTTGCCGCTCACCGTATGCAGGGTTTCGACCTGCGGCAGGCGGGAAATGACCTTGGCCACCTCGATCTGGCGCCGCGGCTCGACCGAAATCGTTACATAGGCGCGGATGCCGCCGCGGTCGATCTCGCGGGCGAGATTCACCGAATAGCCGGCGATCACCCCGTTCTGCTCCAGCCGCCGCAGCCGGTCCTGTACGGTGGTGCGCGACAGGCCGAGCTTGCGGGCAAGCGAGGCCACCGGCTCACGGGCGTTCACCCGGAGAAGCGCAATCAATTCGTCATCTTTTGAGGTCAGATTCATATTCGTCGATTTGTTGCCGGAAGTGTCGTTTTGCCGGTTTATTCGTCACTGCGCAACATTTCGCCGTCTGTCATCGCGCACCGGCTGGACCTATTCATCAACAAACCCGGCAAACACAGGAGATTGAGCCACCATGGCCGCTTCCGCTCTTCATCGCATCCGTAACCGCCCGGCGACCCCCGTCTATCGCGACGCCGTGGCGGTGGCGAAGGCGCTCGCGCCGGAAGCGCCGATCTTCTGTTTCAGCCGCCACCAGCTCATGGCCCGGGCGGCGGAATTTCTTTCAGGCTTTCCCGGCACCGTGACTTATGCGGTCAAGTCCAACCCGGTGCCCGAGGTGCTGCAAACCCTGGCGGAGGCGGGCCTCAAGACTTGGGACGTGGCCTCGGTGCAGGAGATGGCCATGGTGCGGGCGGTGAGTCCCGAGGCCCGCTTCAACTACCACAACCCGGTCAAGTCGCGGCGCGAGATCGCCGATGCCTACAAGGTCTACGGCTGCCGGCGCTTTGCCGTCGACTGCAAGGAGGAGCTGCGCAAGGTGGCCGAGGCCGCCGGCACGACGTCGGGCATCGAGATTTCGGTGCGCTTCGTGCTGCCGCGCGAGCGGACCTCCTCGGCCCATGATTTCTCCACCAAATTCGGCGCGCCCGAACATATCAGCGTGACCCTACTGCGCGAGGCGGCGGCCATGGGTTTCACGCCGCTGCTCACCTTCCATCCCGGTTCGCAGAGCCTCGATCCCCAGACTTATGTCCGCCACATCGAGGCGGCGGCGCGCATCGCCGAGACGTCGGGAATCAGGATTTCGAAGCTGAATGCCGGCGGCGGGTTCCCCGCCAATTACCTGCTGAGCAAGGCCAGCCCGCCATCCACCTTCTTCACGGCCATCGGCGAGGCCACCGCGCGCGCCTTCGGAGCCGGCAAGGAGCCGCGGCTCGAATGCGAACCGGGACGTGGCCTGGTGGCGGACTGCATGTCGTTGCTCACCCGCATGAAACTCGTGTGCGGCGACGGCGACGACATCTTCATCAATGACGGGGTCTATGGCGGGCTGATGGAATACATGCAGGTGCCGGAACTCAAGCCACCCTACCGCGTCATCCGCGACGGCCGCGTCGTGGGCGGCGAGACCAAGCCGTGGAAGGTTTTCGGTCCCACCTGCGACCCGCTCGACGTGCTGCCGCACCGGCTCGACCTGCCGGTCGGACTGCAGGAAGACGATTACCTCGAATTCGGCACCCTCGGCGCCTATGGCCTCGCCACATGCACCAGGTTCAACGGTTATGGCGGCCATGAAATCGTTGCGGTGGAGCGGACGCTCACTTGCGATGACGGCTAGAGCATATACTGGCGCGTGATCGGACGGAAAACCGCTACCCACTTTTCCCGATCACGCGCTAGTGAATGATCGCGTTCTTCACCGCGATGGCCACCGCCTGGGTCTTGGTCTTGGCGCGCAACTTGCTCATGGCGTTTTCGGTGTAGAGGCGGATTGCCCGCTCGCTGACGCCGATCAGTTGCGCCGTCTCCCAAGCGGTCTTGCCCTCCGCCGCCCAGGAGAGAACTTCGCGCTCCCGCGGCGACAGATCGAATTCGGCGGTGACCGGCCTGCCCGAGATCACGTCTTTCATGCGCAGGTGGAAGTAATGGCCGAAGAGATGAAAGACATTGACGAGATCGCCGCGGATTGAAGCCCATTCACGATCGTCGCATTCGAAATTCACCGAGAACATCGCCTCGCCGAAACCGGGATCGCGGATCGGGAAGGAAATGCCCTGCCTGCCGATGCCAAACTGCGCGGCGGCATGGTGGATGGATTTCGCGGTCTCATCGACATCCCTGATCTCGGCCCAGTCGAGCGGCAGCAACCGGTCGAAACACAGGGTGAAGGCCGGATCGCCGAGCGGCGTGTAGTCGCGCATGTAGACCGACATGTATTTCTCGTCATAGGTCGAAAGCCAGGTGAGCCGGTCGGGCAATTGTTTGGAGGCGCCGAGAAACCAGTAGGACAGGTTGAGGACGTTGAATTTCTGGCGGGCACTGCGCAGGTAATCGCCCGACTCCGCCGCATTGGCAAAAGGTCTGGAGGCTTCGCTGAAGATATCGAAGTGGGTGATCATTTCCCAGTCGGGTTGCATGCCGGATTACTAGCAGCGGACCGTAGTTGCGGGAAATGAAGTCTCGCTCAAGGCTTTCGCGACAATTCGAGCAAGTGGTTCAGGCTTGCAGAAACCATCCAACAAAATAGGGCGGCATTTCCGCCACCCTATTGAATTCAATCGATTATTGTCAATCCTATCAGGCGGCGGCGGACTCGCCGGCCTCGGACTCGGCGGGCTTCATCGACGGGCCCGAATCCTTGCCCCGGGCGTCTGGATCGCGGTCGACGAACTCAATGACAGCCATCGGGGCCGAATCACCATGGCGGAAACCCGCCTTCATGACCCGTGTGTAACCACCGTTGCGCTCCTTGTAGCGGGCGGCCAGCACGTCGAAGAGCTTCTTCACCTGGACGTCGTCGCGCACCTGCGACACGGCCTGGCGGCGGGCATGGAGACCGCCCTTCTTGGCCAGCGTCACCAGCTTTTCGACGACCGGCCGCAGATCCTTGGCCTTGGGCAGGGTCGTCACGATCTGCTCATGCTTGATCAATGCCGCCGACATGTTGGCGAACATCGCCT
Source organism: uncultured Aestuariivirga sp. (assembly GCA_964408555.1). Lineage (GTDB taxonomy): Bacteria > Pseudomonadota > Alphaproteobacteria > Rhizobiales > Aestuariivirgaceae > Aestuariivirga. The sequence goes on along the minus strand of CAYOZR010000126.1, from coordinate 926 downwards.
CGCGATGCGCGGCGGTCCGGTTGAACCGGCGGCCCCTGAAACCATGACGCATGTCCGTACTCCTTCAATCCCGGGCGCCGGCTATCGCGGCGGCCTCAAATCTTCTCAGTAGTGGGTCTCGAATTTCTTGGCGAGTTCTTCGATGTTCTCGGGCGGCCAGTTGGGAACTTCCATGCCGAGATGCAGACCCATCTGGGCCAGCACTTCCTTGATCTCGTTGAGCGACTTGCGGCCGAAGTTCGGCGTGCGCAGCATCTCCGCCTCGGTCTTCTGGATGAGGTCGCCGATGTAGACGATGTTGTCGTTCTTCAGGCAGTTGGCCGAGCGCACCGAGAGTTCGAGCTCATCGACCTTCTTGAGCAGTGCGGCGTTGAACTCGAGTTCGGGCCGCGCCTCCTCGGCAACGATTTTCGAGGGTTCGGCGAAGTTGATGAAGATCGACAACTGGTCCTGCAGGATGCGCGCCGCATAGGCGACCGCATCTTCCGGCGACATGGAGCCGTCGGTCTCCACCGTCATGATCAGCTTGTCGTAGTCGAGAATCTGGCCCTCGCGGGTGTTCTCGATCTTGTAGGAGACGCGCTTCACCGGACTGTAGATCGAATCGATCGGGATCAGGCCGATCGGCGCATCTTCCGGCCGGTTGCGCTCGGAGGCGACATAGCCTTTGCCGGTATTGACGGTGAATTCCATGCGCACGTCGGCACCCTCGTCGAGGGTGCAGATCACATGCTCGGGATTGAGGACGTGAATGTCGCCGGTCTGCTGAATGTCACCGGCCTTGACCACGCCGGGACCTTCCTTGCGCAGCACCAGGCGCTTCGGCCCTTCCGACTGCATGGAGAGGGCTATTTCCTTGATGTTGAGGACCATGTCGGTCACGTCCTCGCGCACGCCGGCGATCGAGGAGAACTCGTGCAGCACGC
>CAYOZR010000125.1:0-9575 GCA_964408555.1 uncultured Aestuariivirga sp. | reverse complement strand
CAACTCGCCGCTGGTGAAGACGGCGATCGCCGGCGAGGACGCCAATTGGGGCCGCATCGTCATGGCGATCGGCAAGGCGGGCGAGAAGGCCATCCGCGACAAGCTCAGGATTCGCATCGGCGGCATCCAGGTGGCGAGGAACGGCAGGCGCGATCCCGCCTACCAGGAAGCCGACATCATGCCGCACATGAAGGGACGCCACATCGTTATCGAAGCCGATGTCGGCGTTGGCCGCGGCGGCAAGGCGCGGGTGTGGACCTGCGATCTCACCCACCGCTACATCGACATCAACGGTTCCTATCGCAGCTGATGGATATCCTGCTTGTCGCCGCCGTCGCACTCGTCGATGCCGATGGCCGGGTGCTGGTCGCGAAGCGGCCGCAAGGCAAGCGGCTTGCCGGCCTGTGGGAGTTTCCCGGCGGCAAGGTGGAAGCGGGCGAGCGGCCGGAACCGGCGCTGATCCGCGAACTGAAGGAAGAGCTCGGCATCGATGTGACGGAAGCCTGCCTGGCGCCCCTCACCTTCGCCAGCCACACTTACGAAGATTTCCATCTGCTGATGCCGCTCTATGTCTGCCGCCGCTGGAAGGGCATTGCGCGCGCCGCCGAGGGGCAGGAGCTACAATGGGTGAAGCCGATCAAGCTACGCGAACTGGCGATGCCGCCGGCCGACATTCCATTGATCCCGCACCTGATCGATCTGCTTTAGAGTTTCGTCTCGCCGGTCTTGAGGGCGTCGGCGAGGCGCATTTTTGCGCTGCCGGGCTTCAAGGGCTGCTGCTGGCTTTCATGCGGCGACCAGGCGGTGGCCCAGGCCACTTCGACGGTGGCGCGGATGCGGCCATCGGCATCGGCGAAGCGGCGCCGATAGATGGCCGCAGCCTCGGCCAACAGCGCCTTGGTCACGGGCTGGCGCGAGCGGCCCATCAGCACGTTGGAGAGGCCAAGGGCGCGGATTTCGTGGATCAAGGCGATGGCATCGGCATAGCGCACGATGGTGCGGTCGAGATCGGCCACCGGAAGGGCGAAGCCCGTCCGCTGCAAGAGCCCGCCCAATTCGCGCACATCGATCATCGGCGCCACGCGCGGGCTAGCGCCACCGGTCAGGCGCGCTTCCGCCTCGAGCCAGGACTGGCGCAGTTCGGTCAGCGTGTCGCCGGCGAAGAGGCAGGCGAGGAACAGCCCGTCGGGCCTCAGCGCCCGGCGCATCTGCACCAGGGCTCCCGGAACATCGTTGATCGTCTGGAGATCGAGAATGCTGAAAACGGCATCGAGACTTTCGGGCGCCAGCGGCAGACGCTCATCGGCCGCGGGTTCGAGCACGGCGACTTCCGCCGCCTTGCCGCTTTCGCGCAGCATGGAGGCAATCGGTCCGGGATCGGAGGCGATGACCAGGGCCTTGGCGAAATTGCGGGTGATGAGTTCAAGCCGCTCGGCCAACTCCTCGGCCATGCTGCGCGACAATATGTCGGGCCCCATGCGGCGGGCGCGCTTTGCCCGCGCGACATAGAGGGCGCGGTCGAACAATCGCGGCGGGGTTTCGGTCATGGCGGCAGGCGATACCGGATTTCGCCAGCCGGTGCTAGCTTACCGCAGATGGACGGGGCGGTTCGGGAGCGAGGCCTGCATCACTTGCGCAAATTCTGGCGCGGCACCATCGATTTCGTGGCGCCGCCCAAATGCCTCATCTGCCATCAGGCGGTCTTGGAACCCGCGGGCCTGTGTGTCTCCTGCTGGGTGGGCTTGCGGCAGATCGACGAGCCGGTCTGCGACGTGATGGGCACGCCGTTTGCCTATGACCAGGGCGAAGGCTCGCTGAGTGCGGCAGCCTTGGCCGAGCCGCCCGCCTGGGACCGGGCGCGTGCCGCGGTTGCCTTCGACGAGGCGGCGCGGCCCATCATTCACTCCCTCAAATACCGCGATACCCAGGAAGCGGGGCTCTTGATGGCGCGGATGATGAGGCGGGCCGGGCGGGTGCTGTTGGCGGACGCCGACCTGATCGTGCCGGTGCCCTTGCACCGCTGGCGGCTGTGGTGGCGGCGCTTCAACCAGTCGGCCTATCTGGCCCAGCATCTGGCGGCAGCGGCGGGCAAGCCTTACCGGCCCGATCTGCTTGAGCGGGTGAGGGCGACCCGCTCGCAGGTGGGCCTCGACCATGAGGCGCGGCGCAAGAATGTCCGGCGGGCCTTCCGGCTGGCCGCCGAGGCGGCGGGCGAGGTGGCGGGACGGCGGGTGCTGCTGGTCGACGATGTGATGACCACTGGGGCGACGGCGGGGGCTTGCGCGGAGGCGCTCAAGGCCGCGGGGGTGGCACGGGTTGACGTGCTCAGCTTCGCCCTTGTTCTGGAACCGAAGCGGTTCCATATCTAGTCGTCATGGCCAAGATTACCATCTACACCACGGGATATTGCCCCTATTGCCATGCCGCCAAGGCGCTGCTGAAGCGCAAGGGTGCCGCCTATGACGAGATCGACGTGAGCAATGATCCGGCCGAGCGCCAGCGCATGACGGCGAGGGCCCATGGCAAGCGCACGGTGCCGCAAATCTTCATCGGCGAAACCCATGTGGGCGGCAGCGACGAGCTCCTTACGCTCGACCGCCAGGGTCGGCTCGATCCGCTCATCGCCGGCGCGTGAGCTTCAGGGCCGCCCTCATCCAGATGCGTTCGGGCCGCGACATGGCCCGCAATCTCGCCGATGCCGCGGAGATGATCCGCGCCGCCAGGGCGCAGGGCGCGCAGTTCGTTGCCACACCCGAGATGACGAATATCCTCGAGACCGACCGGCCGCGCTTGTTTTCCCTGGCGCGAAGCGAAAGCGAGGATGCCTCCGTTGCGGGCTTTGCGGCATTGGCCCGCGACCTCGGCCTGTGGCTCAATGTCGGATCGCTGGCGCTCAAGGGCCCCGGCGAAAAACTCGTCAACCGCTCGCTGCTCTTTTCACCCGATGGCCTTGTGGCGGCGCGCTACGACAAGATCCATCTCTTCGATGTCGATCTGCCGGATGGCGAACGCATTCGCGAGTCGGCCGCCTATGAGAGCGGCGGCACCGCCCGCCTCGCGGCACTGCCCTGGGGCGGGCTCGGACTCACGGTCTGCTACGATATCCGCTTCCCCGGGCTTTACCTTTCATTAGCCAAGGCGGGCGCGGGCATCTTCACAGTACCTTCCGCCTTCACGGTGCCGACCGGCGAGGCCCATTGGCATGTGCTGCTGCGGGCGCGGGCCATCGAGACGGGAAGTTTCGTGCTGGCGGCAGCGCAAGGAGGCTTGCATGAATGCGGGCGCCGGACTTATGGCCACAGCCTCGCCGTCTCGCCGTGGGGCGAAGTGCTGGCGGAGGCCGCGGATGAGCCGCGGGTGCTGGTGTTCGAAATCGATACGGACAAGATTGGACTTGCCCGCCGGCGCATACCGGCGCTTCATCATGGCCGGACCTTCGGCTTGAATGCGGCCGGAGTCGTTGCTAGGTAGGATTGTCATGATCAGATACGACCTCACCTGCGACAGGGGCCATGGATTCGATGGCTGGTTCCGCGACAGCGCCGCCTATGACCAGCAGGCGGGCCGCGGCCTCGTCGCCTGCACGGTGTGCGGTTCGGCGAAGGTCGCAAAGCAGCTGATGGCGCCCGGCATTCCGGCCAAGGCGAACCGCAAGAACGATGCGCCGCTGAAAATGATGGCCGGACCCGCCGACCCGCGCGCCCAGATGCTGATGAAGATGATGCGCGAGCTGCGCAAGAGCGTCGAAGAGAACGCCGAATATGTCGGCGACAGATTCGCCGAGGAAGCCCGCAAGATCCATTACGCGGAAACCGGCAAGCGCGGCATCTATGGCGAGGCGACCGCCGGCGACGCCAAGGCGCTGATCGAGGAAGGCATCGAGGTGCATCCGCTGCCGCGATTGCCGGAAGACGGGAATTGAGATATTCTTGCGGTCCGGTCGTCGGGCCGCAGGTGGAGTTCCTCCATTGACACTCCGGCAAGGCGCTTCCTATGCTCCAGCCATGGCTGGTGAGGGGAAGTTGCGATGGCGACATCGCTGTTGAGTGCGGCGGACCGCCGCCGGCCATGGCTGCTGCTGTCGCCCACGCTTCTCGCCCTGGTGCTGTTGATGATCGTGCCGATCGTCATCATGTTCATCTATACCTTCTACACATTCAGGACGGCGGGGGTTGAAACCGCCGACTTCAATACCGGGAACTGGGGCGAGTTTTTCTCCGATTCCTATTATCACGGCTTTCTGTGGAAGACGTTCCGGGTTGCGGCGGTCACGGCGGTCCTGTGCGGCCTGATGGCTTACCCGCCGGCCTACTTCATCGCCATGACGCGCTTCCGGCACAAATGGCTGCTGCTCCTGCTGCTGATCGTGCCGTTCTGGATATCCTTCACCATCCGCACCTTTTCGTGGATTCATATTCTGGGCGAGCAGGGCGTCATCAACGCCTCGCTCGTGGCACTCGGGATCATCAGCGAGCCGCTGCCGCTGCTCTACAACGAAGGCTCGGTGATCATGGGCATGATCCATTTTCTGCTGCCCTATGTCATTCTCAACATCTATGTCAGCCTCGACGGCATCGACCGCAACCTGATCTCGGCGGCGCGGACCCTGGGCTGCACCGATTGGCAGGCGTTCAGGGAGGTGACGCTGCCGCTGTCGCTGCCGGGACTGGGCGCCGGCCTGTTGCTCAGTTTCGTGCTGGCGGCGGGCAGCTATGTCACCCCGCAAATCCTCGGCGGCCGCAGCGACGCCCTGTTCGGCAATCTGATCTTCAACACCATCATGAAGGAGCTCAACTGGCCGCTGGGCTCCACCCTGTCGATCGTGCTCTTGGTGCTGCTCGGCATCCTCTCGGTCGTCTACAGCCGCTACATGGGGCTTTCGACGATCTTCAAGGGATTGAGCCGGTGACGGGCGGCGGCACCATGGGCTGGCGGCTGGTGCAGCTGGCGACGGCGCTGGTCTATTTGTTCATGTTCGCGCCGATCCTTGCCGTCGTCATTCTGTCCTTCAACGCCTCGCGTTTCGGCGGCTTTCCGATGACCGGCTTCAGCCTGCAATGGTACGGCAAGCTGGCGCATAACGAGGCGGTGGTGCGGGCCTTTTCGACATCGCTGTGGATCGGCTCGCTGACCGCCGTCATCTGCACGGTGCTGGGCATCATGGCGGCGCTGGCGCTGGTGCGCTACGAGTTCCCGGGCAAGGAGTGGGTGAATGCCCTGATCGTCGGGCCGGTGCTGGTGCCGGAGACGGTTCTCGGCGTCGGCCTGCTGCTCGCCAACCGCTGGATCGGCTCGAAGCCGAACTTCATTCTGCTGCTATGCGGGCATGTGCTATTGTCACTGCCCTATGTGGTGCTGGTGGTTCAGGCGCGGCTGATCGGAGTGAAGCGCGTTTACGAGGAGGCCGCCATGTCGCTGGGTGCCAGCCGCCTGCAGGCGTTCCGCGAAATCACCCTGCCGCTGATCATGCCGGCGGTGTTCGCCGGGCTGCTGCTCGCCTTCACCATTTCCTTCGACAATGTCACGGCCAGCGTGTTCTGGCGCCCGGCGGGTGTTGAGACCATGCCGACGCAAATCCTGTCGATGCTCAAAGTTTCCATCAGCCCGGAAGTCAACGCGCTGGGCACATTGATGATCCTCGTAACCATCGGACTGCCGCTTGTGGGGGGCATTGCTTCGCGCCTCATGATGCGGCAGCAGCGTTGAGCCAAACCAGGGAGAAACGTCATGAAACTGAGTTCGACCAAGAGTCTCGAAAAACTGCTCGACCGCTACCAGAACGGCGGTCTGGACCGCCGCGGCTTCCTCGGCCTTGCCGCCGCGGCCGCGGCCAGCATGGGTGTAACCACAAGCTGGAGCCGCAAGGCTCTCGCCGACGTCAGCGAAGTCCGTTTCGACGGCTGGGGCGGCGTGGTTCAGGAGGCAATAGACAAATATGCCTTCCAGCCCTTCACCGCCAAGACCGGCAAGAAGGTCGTGCAAGGCACCTTCGACGACGAGAACGTCGTGCTGACCAAGATCAAGAGCGCCAATCCCGGCGATTTCCAGATCATCCATTCGTCGGGCGTCGAGTACTACAAGAAATATATCGACGGCGGCTACACCTCGGAGATCAACGAGGCCAACATTCCGAACATGGCGAACGTCATGACGGCGATGATCGGGCCGTTCCGCAAGATGACGCCGAAGCTGTCCTGCGTGCCCTACGACTACGGCACCACCGGCATCGCCTACAACACCAAGGTGATCTCGGAAGCCGAAGCCAAGGAGAAGGGCGCCAACCTGCTGGTCGATCCGAAATATGCCGGCAAGATCGGCGCCTACGGCGACATGATCACCCGCGTCTGGTACGCCTCGCTGCAGACCGGACAGGATCCCAACAAGGCCACGGACATGGACGCGGTGTGGGCGAAAATCCGCGAAGCCCGCGACATGACCAAGAAGTACTGGGGATCGGGGGCCGAACTCATGGACCTCCTGGCCAAGGAGGAGATCGTGGTCACCGAAGCCTGGTCGGGCCGCATCGCGGCGCTGCAGCAGCAGGGATCGCCCATCGGCTATCTCGATCCCAAGGGCAGCTACGCCTGGATGGAGGACATGCTGATCCTCAAAGGCTCGCCGATGGCCGAATGCGAGGAACTGGTGAATTTCATGCTCGATCCGGCAACGGCCATCGCGGTCGCCGAAGGCCAGAACTATCCGCCCTCGCTCGACCCGAAGAAGGTGAAGCTCACCGACAAGATTGCGGCGCTTCCCGCCTTCGATCCGACCGGCGAGATGAAGGCGCTGACTTTCGCCGATCCCGACTACTGGGCGGCCAACAGCGATGCCTGGACCAAGGAGTGGAACCGCATCTCGAACGGCGGTTGATTGACCGGGCCGGGGGACGCCGTTCCCCGGCCATTCCTTCCAGCGCAGGCTGCTTTATGTCATCACCCGCCGTCGAACTCCGCAACGTGACGCTCGCCTATGGCGCATTCACGGCCGTGAGGAATGTATCGCTGTCGGTCGACAGGGGTTCCTTCGTGACCCTGCTCGGCCCTTCCGGCTGCGGCAAGACCACGATCCTGCGCTCGCTGGCGGGGCTGGTGACGCCCACATCGGGCGAAATCCACATCGCCGGACGGCAGGTGAACGATGTCCCTATCCACAAGCGCAACATCGGCCTGGTGTTCCAGAACTATGCGCTGTTTCCGCACAAGACGATTTTCGACAATGTCGGTTTCGGCCTCAAATACCGCAACGTGGCGAAGGCCGACATCGCCCGCAAAGTAACGCGCGCGCTTGAGATCGTGCGGCTTCCGGGGGTGGAAAAGAAGGTTCCTTCCGAGCTTTCCGGCGGCCAACAGCAGCGCATCGCGCTGGCCCGCGCCATCGTCATCGAGCCCGACGTGCTTCTGCTCGACGAGCCGCTGTCGGCACTCGACGCCAATTTGCGCGAAGAGATGCGCATCGAGATCAAGACCATCCAGCGCGAGGTCGGCATCACCACTATCTTCGTCACCCACGACCAGGAAGAAGCGCTCGCCCTGTCGGACCGCATCGTGGTGATGTACCACGGCGTGGTCGAGCAGGAGGGCACGCCGGAAGACGTCTACAACGCACCCGCCTCGCGCTTCGTCGCAAGCTTTCTCGGCCAGTCCAATTTGCTGGAAGGCAAGGTCAAGGCGATCACCGGGCGGCTGGCGGCGATCGCACTTGTGGCGGGCGGTGAGATCAAGGCCACGGCGGTACCGGGACTGAAACCGGGAGATCAAGTGACGGCGGTGCTGCGGGCCCAGAAAATCCTGGCCGGCAGCGGCGGCAAGGACGGCAATGCGATGACCGGCAAGATCGTGGCCACCTCCTATCTCGGCGGCGCCGCCGCCTATGTCATCGCCGCCGGCGGGCTCAGGCTCAATGCCGTCAATCCCATTTCCGGCCGGGTCTACCGTGAGGGTGAAACGGTGGCGGTGAATTTCCAGCCGGAGGATTGCGTACTGCTCGACGCGGAGGGCCGGCGGATCGGCTAGGATTTCACCCCCACCACCATGTAATTCACATCCATGTCGCGCGACCTACGCCACTGGCCTGAAAAGGCGCCGTAAGTGACGCCCTGACGGCCGGCGATGTCGAGGCCGTTGGCGGTCATCAAGCCTTCGAGTTCCTGGGGCGTGATGAACTTCTCCCACTGGTGGGTGCCCTTGGGCAGCCAGCCCAGCACATATTCGGCGCCGATGATGGCCAGGCCGAAGGATTTCAGCGTGCGGTTGAGGGTGGCCACGAAGATGAGGCCGCCGGGCTTCAGCATGGCGGCGCAGATGCGGGTGAAGGCGGCGGGGTCGGCCACATGCTCGATCACCTCCATGTTGAGGATGACGTCGAAGCGCTCGCCCGCCCTCTCCAAATCCTCGGCGGTGCCCACCCGGTAGTCGACTGGGAGCTCCTGCTCTACGGCATGGATGCGGGCGGTCTTGATGTTCTTTTCCGATGGATCGACGCCCACCACCGTTGCCCCCAGCCTCGCCATGGGCTCCGACAGCAGGCCGCCGCCGCAGCCGATGTCCAAGAACCGCAGACCCTCGAAGGGGGCCCGCGCGAAGGGGTCGCGGGCGAAGCGGGCGCAGACCTGTTCCTTGATATAGGCGAGCCGGACCGGATTGAAGCGGTGCAGCACGCCGAATTTGCCCTTCGGGTTCCACCATTCGGTGGCGAGCTTGGAGAATTTCTCGACTTCCGAGGGGTCGAGGGTGGTGGCGGTTTCAGCGGTCATGCGGGGCATCCATTTTTCGGCGGCCAATATTGCATATGCCAAGCCCGTCATCTATGAGTACGCCGCGCCGCACCCTCGGGACTATCTCAACAGACGATTTGACCGCAGCCGGTTCACTGCAAAAGAACCGTTTTGCGGGGATGAAAGGCAGACCATGGGCCGTTTGGTCATGAAATTCGGCGGAACCTCGGTTGCGGATATCGAAAGAATCCGCAACGTCGCCCGCCATGTCGAGCGCGAGGTCAAGGCCGGCCATCATGTGGCGGTGGTCGTCTCGGCCATGGCGGGGACCACCGACCAGCTGGCCGGCTGGTGCCGGGAAGCCGCGCCCGTGCACGATGCCCGCGAATATGATGCCATCGTCGCCTCCGGCGAACAGGTGACGGCGGGCCTTCTGGCGATCGCCCTGCAGGATATGGGCATTCCGGCCCGCTCCTGGCAGGGCTGGCAGATTCCCTTGAAGACCGACGGCGTCCATGGCGCGGCCCGCATCGCCGAAATCGATGCGGCGGACATCAGGAAACGCATGGAACAGGGCCAGGTGGCGGTGATCGCCGGCTTCCAGGGCATCGGCCCCGACAAGCGCATCACCACGCTCGGCCGCGGCGGTTCCGATACGTCTGCCGTGGCGATGGCCGCCTCGCTCGATGCGGCCTGCGACATCTACACCGACGTGGACGGCGTCTATACCGCCGACCCCCGCATCGTGACGGCGGCGCGCAAGCTTGACCGCATCTCCTACGAGGAAATGCTGGAACAGGCCTCGCTCGGCGCCAAGGTGCTGCAAACCCGGTCGGTTGAACTGGCCATGGTCTACAAGGTA
>CAYOZR010000124.1:0-9672 GCA_964408555.1 uncultured Aestuariivirga sp. | reverse complement strand
GGCCGCCGGAATTTGGGGGTGGAACATGGGAAGGTCGATCGAGGTGGGGCAGGCCGTCATGCAGGGCGCGTCGTGGCGGAAAGAGCAGCGGTTGGCCTCGACGAGAGCCTCATGGTCATTAAAGCGCGGATGCAGATCGGCGAAATTCGCCCGGTATTCCGTCTTGGAAAGCCGCCTGCCCGAAATGCCGGGCCCCTTCGCTGCCGCCATCGGTGCTTCCTCCTGAAGCCATGTTCTTATGCTTGAAAAGCAGGATGGCAGATTTTGTTCAAATGGTCAAATTTTTGGTGAGCTGGAACCGGAAGCGATGATGGACGGCGCGTTCCATTTGCCATAGAACATGACCGGAAAACTTCCCGAGGTACCCATGATCGACAAGAAAAATAAGCCGCTCAAATTCCGCTCGCAGAACTGGTTCGACAATCCGGCCAATGCCGACATGACGGCGCTCTATCTCGAGCGCTATCTCAATTACGGCTTCACCCGGCAGGAACTGCAGGGCGGCAAGCCGATCATCGGCATCGCCCAGACCGGCTCCGACCTTTCGCCCTGCAACCGCGCGCACATCGAATTGGTCAAACGGGTGCGCGACGGCATCACCGCGGCGGGCGGGGTTCCGATGGAATTTCCCATCCACCCGATCCAGGAGACGGGCAAGCGCCCGACCGCCTCGCTCGACCGCAATCTCGCCTATCTGTCGCTCGTCGAAGTGCTCTACGGCTATCCGATCGACGGGGTGGTGCTGACCATCGGCTGCGATAAGACCACGCCCGCCTGTCTGATGGCGGCCGCCACCGTCGACATTCCGGCAATCGCGCTTTCTTCCGGCCCCATGCTCAACGGCTGGTATCGGGGTCAGCGCACCGGGTCCGGCACCATCGTGTGGCTGGCGCGCGAGAAACTCGCCACCGGCGAGATCGATTACGAAGGCTTCGTCGAACTGGTCGCCAGCTCGGCGCCCTCGACCGGCTTCTGCAATACCATGGGCACGGCGACGACGATGAACTCGCTGGCCGAAGCCTTGGGAATGACACTGCCCGGCAATGCGGCGATCCCGGCGCCCTACCGCGAGCGCGGCCAGATCGCCTATGAAACCGGCCGCCGCGCCGTCGAGATGGTGCATGAGGACCTGACGCCGTCCAAGATCATGACCCGCAAGGCGTTTGAGAACGCCATTGCCGTCAACACGGCGATCGGCGGCTCCACCAACGCGCCAAATCATTTGATCGGCATCGCCCGCCATCTCGGCGTCGAGCTCGATATCGCCGACTGGGAAAAATACGGCTACCACCTGCCGCTGCTGGTCAATTTGCAGCCCGCCGGCGAATATCTGGGCGAGGACTATCACCGCGCCGGCGGCGTTCCCGCCGTCGTTGCCGAGCTGATCAAGGCCGGCAAGATTCACGAAGATGCGCTGACCGCCAATGGCAAGACCATCGGCGCAAACTGCAAAGGCAAATTCTCGTGGAACCGCGACGTCATCAAGGAATATGACAAGCCGCTGAAAGGCCAGGCGGGCTTCAAGGTGCTGACCGGCAATCTCTTCGATTCCGCCATCATGAAGACGAGCGTGATTTCCGACGAATTCCGTCAGCGCTATCTGTCCGATCCGAAACAGCCCAATGCCTTCGAAGGCAAGGCCATCGTCTTCGATGGGCCGGAGGAATATCACGCCAATATCGACAATCCGAAGCTCGACATCGACGCGAACACCATTCTCTTCATGCGTGGCACCGGGCCGCTCGGCTATCCGGGCGCGGCGGAAGTCGTGAACATGCGCGCCCCCACGAAACTTCTCGAAAAGGGCGTGCGGGCGCTGCCTTGCGTGGGCGACGGCCGCCAGTCGGGCACCTCCGGCTCGCCGTCGATCCTCAACGCCTCGCCGGAAGCGGCCGCCGGCGGCGGCCTTGCGCTGTTGCAGAACGGCGACCGGGTGCGCATCGATCTCAACAAGGGCACCTGCGACATGCTGGTCTCCAAGGAAGAGCTGGCCAAGCGCCGCGCCGCGCTCGACGCCAAGGGCGGCTACAAGGTTCCCGAGAGCCAGACGCCGTGGCAGGAGCTGTTCCGTCAGAACACGGATCAATTGGCGCAAGGCATGGTGCTGAAAGGCGCGGTGAAGTTCCAGCGCATCGCCAAGGTGAAGGGAATACCGAGGGATAATCATTGATGCTGGAGCTTCGCAGCGCGGCACTTCGCGCCACCTTCTCACCCCTCGGCGCGCGTCTGGTTTCGCTGTTCGTGGGCGATATCGATGTGGTGGCTGGCGGCGGCACCGACGCGGAGTTTCTCGCCGGCGATTGGACCGCGGGCGCGATTTGCGGCCGCGTCGCCGGGCGCATCTCGCACGCGCGCTTTTCCCTCGACGGCCAGACGGTCCAGGTGACGCCGAACATGGGCGAGCATCAGCTTCACGGCGGCCCGGTCAATTTCGGCAACACGATGTGGGAGCACGAGATCAAGGGAAATACCGCCGTCTTCCGCAAGCACTCGCCCGACGGCGATCAGGGATTTCCAGGCGCTGTCGATGCAACGGCAACCTATGGGCTCGCGGACAATGTCCTGTCTCTCGATCTCACCGCGGTGACGACCAAGCCGACCGTCATCAATCTCACCAATCACGCCTATTGGAACCTGGCGGGCAAGGGCGGCACATTCGGCCAGACCTTCGAGATCGATGCCCATTCCTACCTGCCGCTCGACGATCTCAAGCTGCCGACCGGAGAGATCCGGAAGGTCGACGGGTCGCGCTGGGATTTCCGCAAGCCCCGCCGCATTGCCGAGGCCTATGACTACGTCTTCGTCCTCAATGGCCGGCGCGGCGAGATGAAGAAGGCCTGCAGGCTCCGCGATCCCGTCTCGGGCCGCGCCATGGAACTCCATTGCACCGAGTGCTGCCTGCAAATCTACACGGCCGATCACTGGGGCCCGGCCATGCCCGGCCGCCACGGGCCGCTCATGCAGCATGGGGCCTTGGCGCTCGAAGCGCAGAATTTTCCCGGCGCGCCGACGCACACGAATTTTCCGTCCGCCGTCCTGCGCCCCGGCGAGACCTACCGCCACCGCATGGAGTGGCGGTTCGGCGCCTAAAGAAAACTATACGGATCGACGTCCACCGCCAGGTGCAGCGAGCCCTTGGGCTTCACATCCTTGAGCCACTGGCGCAGGAAATTCTGGATATTCACCTCGCGCCCGGCCTTGACCAGAAAGCGCCAGCGGTGGCGGCCGCGCACCAGATGAATGGGGGCGGGGGCGGGGCCGAGAACTGTCACGCCATCGGCCAAGGGGGCTTGGCGGGCGATCGCCTTGGCGAAGCGCTCGGTCTCGCTCGCCTCGCCGCCAGAGACGATGATGGCCGCCAGCCTGCCATAGGGCGGCAGGCCCGCGGCCTCGCGAATGCGCTTCTCCTGATCGAGATAGGTATCGCGGTCGCCGCGCCGCAATGCCTGCATCAGCGGATGCTCCGGCAGATAGGTCTGGATCAGGGCGCGCCCCGGCTTCTCGCCGCGCCCCGCACGCCCCGCCACCTGCGCCATCAGCGCCCAGGTACGCTCGCCGCCGCGCGGATCGCTCGATTCCAGCGCCAGATCGGCATCGACCACGCCGGCCAGCGTCAGATGCGGGAAATGGTGGCCCTTGGCGACGAGCTGGGTGCCGATCACCAGATTGTATTCGCCCGTCTCGACATCGCGGATGGCGTCGCGCAGCAGCGTGCCGCGCGACAGATCGCTCGACAGGATGGCGACGCGCGCCTGCGGGAAACGCGCCGCGGCTTCTTCCGCCAGCCTTTCGATGCCGGGGCCGACCGCCACCAACTTGTCCTCGGCGCCGCAGGCCGGGCACTGCTTCGGAACCGGTTCGGCATGGCCGCAGTGATGACACAGCAATTGCCACCGGAAGCGGTGTTCGACCAGCGAGGCGGCGCAATTGGGACAGTTGAGCCTATGGCCGCAGGCGCGGCACAAAGTGAGCGGCGCATAGCCGCGGCGATTGAGGAAGAGCAGCGCCTGATCGCCCGCGGCAAGTGTTGCCGCCACCGCCGCGGCGAGCGGCTCCGACAGCCAGGTGCCCGGTTCGAGCTTTGCCGTCTTCATGTCGAGCAAGCCGATCTCGGGCAGTTCGGCGCGGCCGTGGCGGTCCTTGAGCTTGACCAGCCCGTAACGGCCGCGGTCGACATTGACCAGGGTTTCGAGCGACGGCGTGGCCGAGGACAGGATCACCGGAAACCTGGCGATCGATCCATAGAGCACCGCCATGTCGCGGGCGTGATAGGCAACGCCGGCTTCCCGCTTGTAGGCGCTCTCGTGTTCCTCATCGACGACGGTCCGGCCAAGCTTCTTCCACGGCAGGAACAGGGCCGAGCGGGCGCCGACCACGATCCTCGCCTCGCCCGCCGCCACGCCGCGCCAGACGCGCTCGCGCTGGCGCGGCCGGAGATCGGAATGCCATTGCGCCGGTTCGGCGGCGAAGCGGGCCTCGACGCGGGCGATGAAAGTTGAGGTAAGGGCGATCTCGGGCAGCAGCAATAGCACCTGGCCGCCCGCCGCCAGTGCCGCCGCCATGGCCTCGAAATAAACTTCCGTCTTGCCCGAGCCGGTAACGCCGTCGAGGAGGGTGACTTTGTGCGATCGCGCGGCAATGAGCGCCCGCAAAGCCCGCGCTGCTTCCTCCTGGTCGCGCGACAGGCGGTAGCCGCCGCCATTGAGGTCGGGTTGCGAAAAAGTCTTGAGCGCCGGCAATTCGACCGCTTCAAGCGCCCCATCCTTGACCAGACCCTTGACCACCGCGGCGCTGGCGCCGGTCAGCTCCGTTAGCTCGGAGACACGCAGCGCCGGACCCTCGGCGGCGATCGCAAGGATGCGCTGGCGCTGCGGTGTCATGCGCTTGGGCACAAGACCCGAAGCGCGATAGGCGATCTGCTTGCGCGGGCCTTCGAAAGCGCCCGGCGCCCTGAGCACCATGCGCAGCACATTGCCGGGCGGCTCGAGATAATAGGCGGCCAGCCAGTCGACGAATTTGCGATGTGCCTCGGGCATGGCGGGAATGTCGAAACGGCCCGTCACATCACGGAGCTTCGGCGCTTCCGGAGCTTTGCTCTGCAAGGCCCAGACCACGCCGATCTGCGAGCGCGGTCCCAGCGGCACCTCGACATAGTCGCCCGGGGCAAGCCGCAGGCCCGCCGGAATCCGGTAGGAATAGGGGCCTTCAAGCGCCAGCGGCAGCAGCACATCCGCAATCGACAAGGGTGAGCCGGTCATCGGGCTTGCAATAGTCTTGGACGCGCGCAGCCGCCAGTCCTATATCGGCACCCGCCATGAAACATGCCGCCTTCGATAGCGCCGGTCCGAGGGTCCGCGAGATCGTTTATTTCGAGCCCTCGGCTCTGGCGCTCCGCCTTGCCGGCGAGAAGCATTTGACGCTGCTTGAGAGCGCCATGCGGCAGGAGCGGCTGGGGCGCTATTCCTTCCTTGCCTGCAATCCCTCCGCCACGCTCACGGCCCAAGGGGGCCGCGCCTATCTCGATGGTGTTCTCCAGGACGATGCGCCGCTTGCCGTGCTCGACCGGCTGCTCACAGAGAACCGCACCGCCCATGTGCCGGGCCTGCCGCCGTTCCAGGGCGGCTTGGCCGGCTATATCGCCTATGATTTCGGCCGGTTGCTCGAACCCCATGCCCGCATTCCGGCTTACGATCCGCTGTGCCCCGACATGATGCTCCACCGCTATGATGCGGTCGCCGCTTTCGATCATCTGCAGGAACGCGCCTGGATCGTCGGCGCGAATGAAGCGCAGGCCGATCGTCTGGAAGAACTTCTGCGGCGCAAGCCGCCACCGGCCGGCTCGCACATCATCGGGGGTTGGAGTTCGAATTTCACCCGCGCCGAATATGAGCAGGCGGTGGCGCGCACGGTCGAATACATTCTGGCGGGCGACATTTTCCAGGCCAATATCTCCCAGTGCTTCAGTGCCGCCATGCCATCGGGCTTCGACGCTCTTGCTTTCTACCGGCGTTTGCGACAGCGCAATCCGTCGACCTTCGCGGCCTTCCTCGACTACGGCGATGTGCAGATCGCCTCCAGTTCGCCCGAGCGGCTGTTCAGTTTCGACGGCAAGAGTGTCGAAGCCCGGCCGATCAAGGGCACACGGCGGCGCGATGCCGATCCGGCCCGCGATGCAGCACTCATCGCCGAGCTCGCCTCGAGCCGCAAGGACCGGGCCGAGAACGTGATGATCGTCGATCTGTTGCGCAACGACTTGTCGCGCGTGTGTGCGCCGGGCAGCGTCAGGGTGCCGGTGCTGTGCGGGCTCGAATCCTATGCTTCGGTGCACCATCTCACTTCGGTCATCACCGGTGAACTGCGCGCCGGGAAGACCACTGGCGATCTCGTTGCCGCAATTTTTCCCGGCGGCTCGATCACCGGCGCCCCGAAAATCCGGGCCATGGAAATTATCGCCGAAATCGAAGGCCAGCCCCGCGGCGTCTATTGCGGCGCCATCGGCTATTTCGGCTTCAGCGGCCATACGGACCTCAACATCGCCATCCGCACCGCAATGTTCGCGGGCGGCATGGCGCGTTTCCAGGGTGGCGGCGGCATCACGGCGCGCTCCAATCCCGCCGCCGAATACGAGGAAACCCTGACCAAGATCAGCCGCGTCATGGAGGCTTTCGCGCCATGATCCTGATCGTCGATAATTACGACAGCTTCGTCTACAACGTCGCCCGCTATTTCGAGGAGTTGGGGCAGCCCACCCGCGTGGTGCGCAACGACACGGTCGCCGCCGCCCACCTCGAAGCCTCGGCAATCGTCATTTCCCCCGGTCCCTGCACGCCGCGCGAGGCGGGCCAATCCATCGGCATCGTGCGCGAATATTCCGGCAAATTACCGATCCTCGGCATCTGCCTCGGGCATCAGGTGATCGGCGAAGTCTTCGGCGGCAGGGTCACGCGGGCGAGGCGGCCGATGCACGGCGATTCCTCCGATATTCTCCATGATCGCCAGGGTGTCTTCGCCGGACTTCCAGACCGCTTCAGCGCCGGACGCTATCATTCGCTGATCGTCGATCTCGACGGTTGCGATACTCCGCTCATTGTCACCGCGACCAGCGATGACGGCGAGATCATGGGGCTCAGGCACCGCGACCATCCGACCTTCGGGGTGCAGTTTCACCCCGAGTCGATCCTCACCGAGCATGGCTACGACATGCTGCGCAATTTTCTCGGCTACGTGGCATGAGTCTCGTGTGGTTCAACGGCAAGCTCGTCGACGGCCCGCTGCCGCTCGATCCCGCCGACCGCGGGCTGCTCCTGGGCGACGGGGTGTTTGAGACTATCGCCATCGTCAATGGCAAGGCGCTGTGGCTCGAAGAGCATCTGGCGCGGTTCACGAAGTCTGCCGCCGAACTCGGCATCGCCGCCGATCTTGCCTCGATCCGCAAGGCCATCGCGGCGCTCATCGGCGAGACTGGCTTCCATGTGCTGCGCCTGACATTGACGCGCGGACCCGCGGCGCGCGGACTTGCGGGCGGCGGCGACAGCCCGAGCCTGTTGGCAACGCGTGAATCCCTGCCGCGCGGCTTCCTCCTGCAACCTGCAAGGCTCGCCACATCCGCCATCCGGCGCAATGAATTCGCGCCATCGTCGCGGCTCAAGACACTCTCCTATGTCGATGCCATCGCCGCCGCCCGCGAGGCCGCCGCCTCGGGTGCCGACGATGCGCTGATGCTCAACACCTCGGGTCGTGTGGCCTCATCGACGATTGCCAACCTCTTCCTGCTGAAGGGGAGCGAAC
This sequence comes from uncultured Aestuariivirga sp., assembly GCA_964408555.1. Lineage (GTDB taxonomy): Bacteria > Pseudomonadota > Alphaproteobacteria > Rhizobiales > Aestuariivirgaceae > Aestuariivirga. Next base: position 1,884 of record CAYOZR010000124.1, on the reverse strand, counting down.
TCATCACCCCCGATCTTTCACAAGGCATTCTTCCCGGCATCACGCGCCGGGCCGTGCTCGATCTGGCGCCTGAACTTGGCCTCGATCCCATCGAGCGCACCGTTGCGCTGCAGGAGCTGACAACGGCCGATGCCGTGTTCCTCACCAACAGCCTGCGCTTCATTCGTCCGGTCGCGGAACTGGATGGCCGGGCCCTCGGCCAGCGCCCGCTGGAGGCCATCGTGAACGCTGTCTGCGCCCGCGCCGAAACCCAATGCGGCCGCGATCCGCGATTGATTTGACGGGCGCCCGGCGATAGGGTCCGCGCCCGAAACAGGAGCTCAGACCCATGAAGTTTTTCGTCGATACCGCAGAGGTCAAGGAAATCCGTGAACTGGCCGATATCGGCCTTCTCGACGGGGTCACCACCAATCCGACGCTCGTCGCCAAATCGGGCCGCGCCTTCAAGGAAGTGATCGCCGAAATCTGCGGCATCGTGGCGGGGCCGGTCAGCGCCGAAGTCACGGCCCTCGACGCCGAAGGCATGATCCGCGAGGGCAGGGAACTGCGCAAGATAGCCTCGAACGTGGCGGTCAAGGTGCCGCTCACGCTCGACGGCCTCAAGGCCTGCAAGGCGCTGTCGTCGGAAGGCACCATGGTCAATGTCACTTTGTGCTTCAGCGCCAATCAGGCCCTGCTCGCCGCCAAGGCGGGGGCCAGCTTCATCTCGCCCTTCATCGGCCGCCTCGACGATATCAATCTCGACGGCATGGAGCTCATCTCCGAGATCCGCCAGATCTACGACAACTACGATTTCGTCACGGAAATCCTGGTGGCCTCCATCCGTTCGGCCAATCATGTGAAGCAGGCGGCCTTGATCGGCGCCGATGTCGCCACTATTCCGCCCGCGGTGCTCAAGAGCCTGGTGAAGCATCCGCTCACCGACAAGGGCATCGAAATGTTCCTCGCCGACTGGAAGAAGACCGGTCAGACCATCCTATGATTGTCGAACGCTATGGTGAGCCGGTCGCCGCCGCTCCCTGAGTTTTTCCCGAGGGAAAATCCTTCCGCTCAGGACTCGTCAACCATTGCGGCGTAATTTGCCGGCATGACCGGCTTTGCCTTCCGATTCGCGCCCGATGCGGGCCATGCCGCGGGCCTGTGGCTGCAATCACTCAAATCCGAGCGGCGCATGGCGGCCAAGACGCTCGAGGCCTATGGCCGCGACGTCGGCCAGTTCGCGGCCTTCCTGCAGGATCATCTCGGCGCGCCCGCGGCACTCGCCGATCTTGAGGCGCTGACCGCTGCCGATTTCCGCGGTTTTCTCGCCCGTCGCCGCAGCGCGGGTGCGGAAAGCCGCACGCTTGCCCGCCAGCTCTCGGCCATCCGCTCCTTCTTCCGCTTCGGCGAACGCAACGGCCTGTTCCGCAATGCCGCACTGTCGCTCCTGCAATCGCCGAAGCTGCCCCATGCGGTGCCCAAACCCTTGAGCGTCGAGAATGCCAGGCGCGTGGCGGCAATGGATATTCCGTCCACCGAGGAAGTACCGCCATGGCTGGCGGCCCGCGACCGCGCCGTGCTGACGCTGCTCTATGCCTGCGGGCTTCGCATTTCCGAGGCGGTGGGCCTGACACTCCGCCAGTCCGAACCCGATCCCCTGGTCATCGTCGGCAAGGGCGGCAAGACGCGCATCGTGCCGGTCTTGCCGCAAGCCCGCGCCGCCATCGCCGCCTACACATCGCTCTGCCCCTTGCCGTTGGCGCCCGATCAGCCGATGTTCCGCGGTGTCAAGGGCGGTCCGCTCAATGCCCGTAACATCCAGCTCCTCGTCGAACGTCTGCGCGGCGCCCTCGGTCTGCCCGAGACGGCGACACCGCATGCGCTGCGCCATTCCTTCGCCACCCA
>CAYOZR010000123.1:0-9711 GCA_964408555.1 uncultured Aestuariivirga sp. | reverse complement strand
CCGCCGACTACGCCCAGGGCTTCGCGCTGATGAAGCAGGGAAGTTGCGGGAAGGTGGTGCTGGATTGGGGGTGAGATAATAGAGCGCTGGTCTGCGAGCACTCTATGGTCCGCGGCGTCCATACCTTCAATTCGTCATCCCGGCGAAAGCCGGGACCCATTTGTCCGCGTGAAGATTCCCTCGCTTTTGACCCGAAGCGGACGTAGCGCTCACCGCCCGGCCTCATCACCCATGCAAAACGGGCCGCCTACTCGGCTAATGCTCTACCCGGTTGGGGTATGAGCAGTAACGACCTGAAAGGCGAGGGGAAACCGGCTCATGCCTGACGGTTGGCGAAACGGGGCCAGGTGGCGATCGACCGCTGCCCGGGCTTCCGGCATCTTCTCGTCCGGCACACCCGCCAACATCAGTTGGGCATCGTCTACGAGCGCGTCCTCGGGTACGTCGATGCTGATGTCATGGGTCGCAAGCGAGATCCCGGCAAAACCCGCTCCTTCCAAAATCTTTCGGACATGTTCGGCATCGGCCAACGCGAATGGACCCGTTGGACTTTTCCCGGGTGGTGGAGGCGGAGGAGGCGGCACGATGCCCGCGAGAGCGGAAGCGAAATACCATGGGTTTTTCACCGCCGCCTGCCAGCAGGCGAAACCGAGCCGGCCTCCGGCAGCCAAGTGATCGCGAATATTGCTGAACGCGGCATGGGGCTCATCGAAGAACATCACCCCGAACTGGCTCATGGCCACGTCGAAAGGACCACCTTGGACCCGGTCCAATTGAACGTCCACAACTTCGAACGTGATGTTCTCCGCCCCCGCTTCGGCCGCCCGCCGCGCCGCCAAGGCCGTCAGTGGCACTGAGATGTCGGCACCGACCACCGCTCCATCTTTTCCCACTCTTCTGGCAGCCTCGATCGTTGCGTTTCCGCCGCCGCAACCGATGTCGAGCACCTGCTCGCCGTGCTTCAGTTCCAGCGCTGCGAGCAGCACCGGCGTCACCATGTTGGTGAATCGCTCCCGCTTCGGCCAGCATTCGGTCCAAGCACTGTCATTCCAGCGTTGCCGCTCCGCTTGATTTGCTTTCATAAGATCGATCCCGGGCCGTGGAGCATGAATCCGTGCTTCTGAACCCATTCATCTACCGAAGTCAAAGGGATTGAATTCAGGGCGGCGCGCCGCCGGTCAGGCCGCCTCGGGATGATGTCCGGGCGCCTGTCTTGATCCCGGATGCGATCCGAATTACCACCCCAATCCCGCTCTTGCGCTAATGGTGCCGGAGTTGATAACTGACGCCCATGCTCTCCGCCTATGGAACCGCCAATGGCTGCCTGACCGAATTCGCCGCCGCGCCCGAGCCGGCGGTGCCGGAGGATGCGGTGTGGCTCGATCTGGTCGAGCCCACGGCGGTGGAGGAGGCGGCGGTCGAGAAGGCCCTTGGCATCGACATCCCGACCCGCGAGGAACTGGCCGAGATCGAGGCCTCGAGCCGCCTTTATCAGGAGGATGGCGCCGCCTTCATGACGGCGAACCTTATCCGCCGCGGCGAGCACGACCGGCCCGAATCTTCCCCCGTCACCTTCATCGTCAAGGACAACCGGCTCATCACCATCCGCTATCATCACCCCCAGGCCTTCCCCGCCTATGTCAAGCGGGCGATGAAGCCGCAGACCACCGCCATGACCGGCTGGGGCATCTATATCAGCCTGCTCGAGGCGGTCGTCGACCGCGCCGCCGACCATCTCGAGCGCGTCGGCCTCATCGTCAGGACCATCGACCTCGCCCGCGCCGCTTTCAAGATCGGCATGGTCAATCTCGCCTACAACTTCAGACGCCTCGCCTGGCACGACAGGCGGAGTCTGCCCGCTTGAGGCCAAAGAGGCCCGGAACGTAGAGACATCGGCTCCCATCAAGCCGCAAACCGACCGCTACAACGCCGCGCCCGGCCAAACCGCTCCTTCATGATCGCTCACAACGCAAAATCAGAGGGTTCTTCGAGGTGTCCGACTGTCGCTGAAGAAACTTATGAAGCTCATCGTCTCTCATGTTACCAGTTCTGGTACATTTGAGCACGGAGTGAAATGATGCCAGTGTGGCCTGCTGCCAGAGCAATCCACCTCAGTGCAGCAAGTGAAGCGTCTGGTGCGGGAGACTTCGATGAGTAGTTATGTTTATCGACCAGGTCATTCCTATAAAGCGTATCTTCAGGAGAAGTCGTTCATTGATGACATTCGCTGGGACATTTCCAAGACCAACCTGAATTTGGTTGCGACGAAGGACGCGCTTGAGAAACATGGGGTACGCGTTGAGGAGTCGCTGTCTCGCGGCTTTGACAAGACTACTGAATCTCTTGAGCGAGTACAAGAGATCACAAGGGAAGGATTTGTAGAAATAGCGGGCCGACTTGAAGAAGTCGACAGGACTCTTGGTGAGGGATTCGTGACTCTTCACTCGGATCTTCTGCACATCGAAGGGTCGGTGAAAGACCTGTCTGCGAAGTTCGATTGGGGTATAATCAAACTCGAAATGGCTATTGGCGGCGTCAGGGACTCACTTGATGACCTCCTTCGGCTCGCTCGCTCGCCGGAGCAAACATGGGCCTACGAACAATTCGACTTAGCCCGCGTCGCTTTGCACCGAAAACTTATTCCGGAGTCATTGGAGCATGTTGACCGGGCTATCAATGGATTTCAAACCCATCCAGGAAATAGGTTAGAGTTTAGGTTTCATCATTTGCTGGGAACACTTCACGGGTCATGCATAGAAGCATACGATCCGGACAAAGCAAGCCAAGCGTACCTCAATGCAGCGCGGTACGCAGAGACGGATGATAAAAAAGATGCCGCTCTTGCGTTACTCGCGGCTGGCCGCATCGCATATGGTCAAGGAGACATAATAGAAGCAGAGGGGCGGACAAGTCGCTCTTTAGCACTGGCTGAGTCTCCCGAGGGCAACTACCAACTGGCAAAGATAATTATCCATCAGCATAGGGTTGATGAGGCCCTGACTTATTTTGTAAAAGCGCTGCGGCACGACCCGCTTTACTCAGTGAGGTGTCTCGACGATGGCGACTTTCTCGCATATAAGCGAGAAGTGATTGACGTGACCAATGGCGAGAGGGACCGACTCCTTGTTGACTGCAAACGATGCACCATCATGGTTGGTCAAGAAGCCAAAGCTGCTCATACCGCTTTAATACCAATGAATCAGATTTTTTCATCGCTTCCAGACCCTTGTATCCAAAGCTTCCGCCAGTACTCAACAGCGCTTGCGGCGCTGGCAACCGAAGTAGAAGCTGTTAACGCACACTTAAGTTGGACTTCTCAACCTTATTTAGAAGTTTATGACCTATCGAGTACAATTGGTAAATGGCCTGCGCAGTTGGCCACGAATATGACGCAGATACTTAACCTTTTGGAGATGGGGATCAAATTTATAAGGGAAAACCCGTCTAAGCCGACCGCGCCGCCTATGATAGACATGGAAATACCGGAGTTTTTTGTGTCTGGATTTTTTACGGAAATGTTTTGTCGAATAGTCGTATTCGTCGGAGGCTTGACAATCATTGCAATATTTGCAGTCGCTGATTCAGGAGGTGGTGCGGTCATTGGAGGTCTTATAGCATTAAGTGCTTGGTACAGTGGCGAGTTATTTGCTGAATATATTCAGACATGGATCAATAATAGTCGGACAGCGCGGGTAAATAACGAGAATACTCGCAAGACGCGAGAAAATCTGAGAAATCACAATAGAGAACTTTTGTCGGCCAAGGAAAAGTCTGAGCGGATCGGGAGCGAGTTACTTGCACTGCACAAAGAATTGGAGATGCAGGTGACACGAATCAAAGGGCAAAACACTCTTGCGGTGTTTTCATTGCCCTAATTCCGTAGCTATTGGTCTTGATAGGTGATGAAATATCATACAGGTGTGGACAACTTGACACCTCTAAAAACCCCCTCCCCAAATCGGCGATGATCTGATTCACTCTGTGTTGAGAGCGGATGGAGGCGGTGATGGGTCGCAAGCATGTTCAGCTGGGGTTCTTTGATCTGGCCGAGCGCTACGCGGCTCTGACGAAGGCGGGCGACATGCTGGAGCGGCTTGCCGGCGTCGTGCCGTTCGAGGCTTTCCGCTACCACCTGGAGAAAGCGCTGAAGCGGTCCGATGGATCGAAAGGGGGCCGTCCGCCCTACGACTGCGTGATGATGTTCAAGATACTGGTGTTGCAGGCGCTCTACGATCTCTCCGACGATCGGGCGGAGTTCATGATCGCCGACCGGCTGTCATTCATGCGGTTCCTGGGGCTTGGGCTTGAGGCCGATGTTCCCGATGCGAAGACCGTCTGGCTGTTCCGGGAGCTTTTGATCGAGGCCGGCGCGCTCGACAAGCTCTTCGACCTGTTCGACCGGCGGCTCTTCGAGAAGGGCTATCTCGCCATGGGCGGGCAGATCGTCGATGCGACCGTGGTGGAAGCGCCGCGCCAGCGCAACACGGATGATGAGAAGTGCGGCATCAAGGAGGGCAAGGTGCCGGTGGACTGGCAAGACAAGACCGCGAAGCTCGCCCAGAAGGACATGGATGCCCGCTGGACCCTGAAGCGGGGCAAGAAGCCCGATCCGGCGAAGCCCGGAACAGTGGAGATCGCTGTGCCCATGTTCGGCTACAAGAACCACATCGCGACCGACACCAATCACACCAACCTGGAGTAGGGGCAATCCCGCCCTTGCGCGATGGGGGCCGGAGTTGATAACTGGCGCCCATGCTCTCCGCCTATGGAACCGCCAATGGCTGTCTGACCGAATTCGCCGCCGCGCCCGAGCCGGCGGTGCCGGAGGATGCGGTGTGGCTCGATCTGGTCGAGCCCACGGCGGTGGAGGAGGCGGCGGTCGAGAAGGCCCTTGGCATCGACATCCCGACCCGCGAGGAACTGGCCGAGATCGAGGCCTCGAGCCGCCTTTATCAGGAGGATGGCGCCGCCTTCATGACGGCGAACCTTATCCGCCGCGGCGAGCACGACCGGCCCGAATCTTCCCCCGTCACCTTCATCGTCAAGGACAACCGGCTCATCACCATCCGCTATCATCACCCCCAGGCCTTCCCCGCCTATGTCAAGCGGGCGATGAAGCCGCAGACCACCGCCATGACCGGCTGGGGCATCTATATCAGCCTGCTCGAGGCGGTCGTCGACCGCGCCGCCGACCATCTCGAGCGCGTCGGCCAGATCGTCGAGGAGACCTCGCGCCAGACTTTCGGCGCCGGCCGCACCCTGAAAGGCGGGCGCAAGCGCCAGCGCCGGCGCGACGTCAATCTCCAGGAGCTGATCGAGAACATCGGCGAGGAGGGCGATTTCACCTCCAAGATGCGCGAAAGCCTGGTCTCCATCGGCCGCATCGTCGCCTTCATGCAGGCCTTGACCGAGCAGATGAAGCAGACCCGCGAGATGAAGGACAACCGCGCCCGCATCAACATCCTGCGGCGCGATATCCAGTCGCTCACCGACCATGCCTCGTTTCTCTCCGCCAAGATCAGCTTCCTGCTCGATGCGGTTCTCGGCCTCATCTCGATCGAGCAGAACGGCATCATCAAGATTTTCTCGGTGGCCGCCGTGGTGTTCCTGCCGCCCACTTTGGTGGCAAGCGTCTACGGCATGAATTTCCGCGTCATGCCGGAATTGGGCTGGATTTACGGCTACCCCCTGGCGCTGGGGCTCATGGTGCTCTCGGCCATCCTGCCCTTCCTCTATTTCAAGCAGAAGGGCTGGCTCTGATGCCGGTCGTCGTGTGGGTCGCGGCGGGCGGCGCCATCGGTGCGGCGGCGCGCTACGGCGTCAATATATGGTCGGGCCGTCTGTTCGGCGATGCCTTCCCCTGGCACACGGTCATCGTCAATGTGGCGGGCTGCTTCATCATGGGCCTGCTGGTCGAGGCCATGGCGCTGAAGCTCAATGTCGGCAACGACATGCGCGCCTTTCTCACCACCGGCATTCTCGGCGGCTTCACCACCTTCTCGGCCTTCTCCCTCGATTTCGCCTTGCTCGTCGAGCGCAAGACGTTTGTCGCCGCCGGAGCCTATGCGGCGGGCTCGGTGCTTTTGTCGCTGGCCGCGGTCTTTGCCGGTCTCGCTTTGGTCCGCGCGCTGGCATCATGAACGAAGTCAAACGTCATGTGGTCACCGCCGACGAGGCGGGAATGCGGCTCGACCGCTGGTTCAAGCTGCATTTCCCGCAAGTGACCTTCGCCTATCTCAACAAGCTGACGCGCACCGGCCAGGTGCGGGTGTCGGGCGGCCGTGTGAAAACCAGTACCCGCCTCGAATCCGGGCAGGAGATCCGGGTGCCGCCGCTGGCCTTCGACAAGCGCCCGGCGGATGCGCCCAAGAGCGACGTGAAACCGCTCGGCAAGGAAGAACGGCGCTTCTTCGACGGGATGATCCTGCATGAGGACAAGGACCTCTATGTCCTCAACAAGGAGGCGGGCTTCGCCGTGCAGGGCGGCACCAAGACGCACCGCCATCTCGACGGGCTGCTGATGGGCCTGGCGGCGGAACTCGGCGAACGCCCGCTGCTCGTGCATAGGCTCGACCGCGACACCTCCGGCGTCATCGTCGTGGCCAAGCGCCGCGCCATCGCCTCGGCATTGGGCAAGCTCTTCGCCACCAGGGCGGTGAAAAAGACCTATTGGGCGGCGGTCAAGGGCGTGCCGAAGCCGGCCCAGGGCCGCATCGATGTGGCGCTGATCAAGGCCAAGGGCCCGGAAGGCGATCGCATGCGGGCGAGTGCCGAGGGCGAAGAGGACGACGAGCAGCGCGCCGTCACCAATTACGCGGTGATCGACAAGGCCTCGGACATCGTGGCCTGGGTGTCGCTCAAGCCGGTGACCGGCCGCCAGCACCAGCTTCGCGCCCATATGGCCCATATCGGCACGCCGATTTTCGGCGACGAGAAATATGGCGGCAATGCCGGTATGCCGGAAGGCATGTCGAAGCGCCTGCATCTGCATGCCCGGCGCATCGAATTTCCGCACCCGCGCGGTGGCACCGTCGATGTGACGGCACCATTGCCGCAACACATGCGCGACACCTGGGCCATGTTCGGTTTCGATCCCGACCGTTACGACAAGGACGCGGAATGAAAGGCAAGCGCCGCTTCTATAAGACCGTGAGTCTGTCGCGGGAGTGCGCCATCGTGCTCGACGGCCGCCCGGTCAAGACGCCGATGAAGGCGGCCCTCGCGCTTCCGGCCATGGCTCTTGCCCGTGCCGTGGCCGAAGAATGGGAGGCCCAGGGCGAAACCATCGTTCCCGCCACGATGCCTTTGACCCGGCTGGCCAACACGGCGATCGACCGTGTAATTCCGGGCCGGGCCCGCATCGTCGCGGAAATGCTGGAATTCGCCGGCGGCGATCTGGTCTGCTACCGCGCCGAAACGCCGCCCGATCTCATCGAACGCCAGGCGCTGGCCTGGAACCCGGTGCTCGACTGGGCGGTGGCCGAACTCGATGCCGCTTTCCTGGTGACGGCGGGCATCGTTCACCGGCCCCAGCCCGAGGCGGCGCTCAAGGCCGTGGCGGCGCATCTTCAGGGGCTCGAACCCTTCGTGCTGACGGCGCTGCACAACATGATGACGCTGACCGGCTCGCTGCTGGTCGCGGCCATGACCGTGGCCGGGAGGCTCGAGCCGGAGGCGGCCTGGCGGACCGCCCATGTGGATGAAGATTTCCAGATCGAGCAATGGGGCGAGGACGCCGAAGCGCGCCAGCGCCGCCAACTCCGGCACCGGGACTTTCTCGCCTGCTGCCGTTTCGCCGGTCTTGCGGCGGTGGATCAAACTTCGGCTTGATTCGCGCTCCGGTTGCTGCTCATCTACAGCTTGCGAGTTCCCATGCCGTTGACCCGAAGCCTGCGCATCAAGCTGGCGGGCTGGCTGATCGTCATCCCGATCGCCGGCCTGGTGGGCGCCGTCTATTCCCTGATGGTCTATCCGCAAGGCTCCTCCAATCCCGGCGACTGGAAGGTGGGGGCGGCGACCGGCATCCTCATCGCGCTGTTCTCCATACCGCTGGAAATCTTCTCGCGCGAATTGATCCGCGGCCTGCCGCGCGGCCTGCGCCGCCAGGCGACCTATCTGGGCGAGGTCCTCAATGCCGCCTCGCGCATGGAGCGCTTCGCCAAGAATTGTAGCGTCGAACTCCTCGCCCTGCGGCGCAAGGCGGCTGCCTCAGACTTGCCAAGTTTCACGGCGACAAGCCGGGCAAGGCAACCCAGACGAAAGGCAGTTTCATGATTCTCCGGGCGATGGCAGTGGCCGCAATGATCGGCGCGGCGGGGACGGTGCCGGCGTTTTCGCAAAACGCTCCGGCCGATTTGATTGCCGCCTACAAGGCCGGCGTCGCCGGGCAGAAATGCGATCTCGGCCTCGACAGCGGCAAATCCAGCAAGCTCGGCGATGCGGTGCAGCGCATCGAGCAGAGGAGCGGCCTGGCGCAGGCCGATCTCGATGCCCTGTGGAGCAAGACCGAGGCCGATGCCGACGCGGATTTGAAGGGTTTCTGCGCCAATGCCGGAGCCCTCGTCGACAAGACCATCGCCGCCGGCGGCTGACTTCGCCCTTCGGCGGATTTGACGGCATAGCGGCGGGCAGCTTAACACTCCTTCGAACCGGGATTGGCGGAGGATTGCGCATGCAGGAGATTCTCGAAAAGCTGGAAGCGCGCCGCAAGATCGCCCGCGCCGGCGGTGGCGAAAAGCGCACCGCCGCCCAGCACGCGCGCGGCAAGCTTACCGCCCGCGAACGCATCGATCTGCTGCTCGACCAGGGCTCCTTCGAGGAGTTCGACATGTTCGTCGAGCACCGCTGCACCGATTTCGGCATGGAGCAGACCAAAGTTCCCGGCGACGGCGTGGTGACCGGCTGGGGCACGGTCAACGGCCGCATCGTCTATGTCTTCGCCAAGGATTTCACCGTCTTCGGCGGCTCGCTGTCGGAATCCCACGCCCGCAAGATCACCAAGATCCAGGACATGGCGCTGCAGAATCGCGCCCCCATCGTCGGCCTGTTCGACGCCGGCGGCGCGCGCATCCAGGAAGGCGTCGCGGCGCTCGGCGGCTATGGCGAGGTGTTCCAGCGCAATGTGCTGGCCTCCGGCGTCATTCCGCAAATCTCGGTGATCATGGGGCCCTGCGCCGGCGGCGATGTCTATTCCCCGGCGATGACCGACTTCATCTTCATGGTGCGTGACACGAGCTATATGTTTGTCACCGGTCCGGATGTCGTCAAGACCGTCACCAATGAAACAGTAACCGCCGAGGAGCTTGGCGGCGCTTCGGTTCACACCACAAAATCTTCCATCGCCGACAAAGGCTTCGACAATGACGTCGAGGCGTTGCTGCAAATGCGCCGCCTGATCGACTTCCTGCCATCGTCCAATACCGATCCCATTCCCGAGATCCCGAGTTTTGATGATGCCGAGCGCATCGAGGCGTCACTCGATACCCTCATTCCAGCCAATCCGAACCAGCCCTACGACATGAAGGAACTGATCCTCAAGATTGCCGATGAGGGTGACTTCTTTGAAATCCAGGAAGCCCACGCCAAAAACATCATTGTCGGTTTCGCCAGGCTGGGTGGCCGCACCATTGGCATTGTGGCCAATCAGCCCCTGGTATTGGCAGGCGTCCTGGACAGCGACGCCGGGCGCAAGGCTGCCCGCTTCGTGCGCTT
>CAYOZR010000122.1:0-9721 GCA_964408555.1 uncultured Aestuariivirga sp. | reverse complement strand
TGCCGGCGGGCTGGGCGGCGATGGCGCGGCCGGTGGGGGCGCCGCCGCGGCTCACCGAGCCGCCGCGGCCGTGGAAGAAACTCACCGCAATGCCCGCCTCGCGGCCGACCCGCAAGAGGCGGCGCTGGGCCTCGAACAGCTCGAAGCTGGCGCAGAAGAAGCCGCCATCCTTGTTCGAGTCGGAATAGCCCAGCATGATTTCCTGGCGGCCGCCGGTGGCGGCGACGGAACCGCGCACCACCGGGGCGGCCAGCATGTCGCGCAAGATGGCGGGGGCGCGCTGCAAATCGTCGATGGTTTCGAACAGCGGCACGATGCGCAGGCGGCAGGTCTCGCGGCTGGTCGCGTCGCTGAACAGGCCGCAATATTTGGCGAGCAGATAGAGGCCGAGCACATCGGAGGCCTGCTGGGTCATCGACAATATGAAACAGCCGATGGCCCGCGGGTCGGGGCCGTCGAGGGTGTCGCGGATCAGGCCGAGAAGATCGAGAAGCTCGCGCGCCTCGCCGGAGAGAGAGCGGAACCGCGGCAGGAAGCCCAAGGGCTTCCGCAACTCCTCATCGATCCAGCCGGCCCACTCGGCGCCGCCTGACTGGGGCGGATCGCCTTTCGCCAGCGGATTCATCTTGCGCCAGATTTCGGCGAGCACGCGATTGATCACGGTGGTGTTCTGGCGGATGTCGAGACTCACGGTGCGGAAGCCGAAGATTTCGACTTCCCAGCGCACCGGGCGCACCAGCGAGGCGGCGATCGATACGGCCTTCATGGCGGCGAGCGCCTGCTCGGCGGCGAGAAGTTCGCCGGCAAGTTCCGCGGTGTCCTTGAAGGGTCTGGCTTTCGATCCGGGTGCAAAAGTTGCGGCGAGACGCACCCGCAGCATGCTGAAAAACTGGCGGAAGGGCTCGGCATTGTTGCGCTGGGCGAGGCCCTCTTCATCTCCCGCCGTCTCGATTTGCGCGGCGAGACGGCGGCGGAAATCCTCCGGCACGACCATCTCGTTGACGCTGATCGAAATGAGCTGGGCCAATTCCTTGAGACGCCGGTCGAGACGCGCCACCGCGGCTTTGCGGTTTTCGATAAGCGCCTGGCGGGTGACCGCGACGGTGACGAAGGGGTTGCCGTCGCGGTCGCCGCCGATCCACGACGAAAATTTGAGCGGCGGGCGGACGCGGGCTGGCAGTTCGGGATAATGGCGCAGCAGCGCCGCCTCGAGCAGATCGCACAAAGCCGTGGTGCGGTCGTAGAGGGCCTCGCGGAAGAAATGCAGGCCCCACTGGATTTCCTGTTCGACGGTCGGCTTCTCGAGGCGGATTTCGCCGGTCATCCACAGAAGATCGATCTCGTTGCGCAAGGCGGCGATCAGCGCCTGGCGCTCGCGCTGGGTCCAGCGCGGGCTTTCGAGCTCATAGAGCTTGAGATAGATGCGGCGGTGGATTTCGAGCACCGTGACGCGCTTGGCCTCGGTCGGATGGGCGGTCAGTGTCGGCTGCACGTCGAGGGTATCGAGGGTCTTCTGCACCGCTTCGGGAGCCACACCCGCGGCGGCGACAACGGAGAGCGCATTGGAAAAGGAGCCCGTCACCTGATCGGGGCCGCCATGGGATTCGAGCCGGCGCCTGGCCCGCATGGCGCCGTTCTCCTCGGCGATGTTGAGTAGCTGCAGCCAGATGCCGATCACCTGAAGCGCGTGCTCGATGAGATCGGCGGGGATCGTGGCAACGTCCTCGGGATGGTCGATCACCGCCAGCACGCGCGGCTCGCGCAGGCGGATCACCTGGCGCAGCAGATCGCGCAGCATGACGGTGATCTCGTCGATATAGACGTTAGCGGCGGGTGCCGCCTGCGCCGGCTTGTTCATGGACCGCTTTCCTCCCACCAAGATATGATTTGTGCGGTGCAGCATGGCGGGTGTCAATGTCAAATACGACGCAGGCGGCGGCGGCGGCGAAGCGGTACAGGGTTGTTTTGACGGCGGCCGGCCCTCATGTTAAGTCTAGTCAGCAAACTAGTCAGGAGATGCCGCATGGACACGTGGCCGGTACAGGATGCGAAAGCCCGTTTCAGCGAGATGCTGAACAAGTGCCTGCGCGAGGGTCCGCAGCCGATCACACGGCGCGGTATCAAGGCCGCCGTGCTGGTTTCGGCCGAGGATTGGGAAAGCCTGTCGGCGCAGCGCCTGCCGGATTTCAAGACCTGGCTGAGACTCGATACCGGCAGGGGCGAGCTTCCCCTGCCGCCGCGCGGCCGGGCACGCCGGCGCCCCCCGCCCGTGCTGTGACGGGCGCCATCCTTGTTTCTGGTGGACACCAACGTGGTTTCCGAATTGCGCCGGCCAAGGCCGCACAAGGCGGTGCTGTCGTGGCTCGATTGCGTCGACCGGCGGCAACTTTTTGTATCGGCGGTCAGCATCGGTGAAATCCAGGCGGGCATCGAGATCACCCGGAGCCAGGACCCCGAGCGGGCCCGAGAGATCGAGGCCTGGCTCGATCTCGGCGCAGCATCCTGGCACGTCCTGCCGATGGATGGCCGCTGCTTCCGCAACTGGGCAAGGCTGATGCACGGCAAGAGCGAGACCTATTATGAAGACGCCATGATCGCGGCAACCGCGCTCGAACACGGCCTGACGGTGGCGACGCGCAACACTAAGGACTTCCACGTTTTCAATGTTCCCGTCTTCGATCCTTTCCGGTTCGGCAGGTGACCTGCGCCAGATATTTTGCATAAGGCCGATGCATGATCTAGAAGCCCGGCCATGCTGCATATCAACAATCTCACCTACCGGATCGCCGGGCGTCTGCTTCTGGAAGACGCCAGCGTTGCCGTGCCCGACGGCCACAAGGTGGGGCTGGTCGGGCGCAATGGCGTGGGTAAATCGACGCTTCTGCATTTGATCCTCGGCGAGCTTCACTCGGAAGCGGGATCAGTATCGGTGCCGCGCCGGGCGCGCATCGGCAGCGTGGCGCAGGAGGCGCCTGGCGGTGCTGAAACCTTGATCGATACGGTACTGGCGGGGGATCAGGAGCGCGCCCAACTACTGGCGGAGGCCGAAACGGCGAGCGATCCGCACCGCATCGCCGAAATCCAGATGCGGCTGGCCGACATCGACTCGCACTCGGCACCGGCGCGGGCCGCCACCATCCTGAGCGGGCTCGGATTCAGCGAGGCGACCCAGAACGGCCCCTGCTCGGCGCTTTCCGGCGGCTGGCGGATGCGGGTCGCGCTGGCGGCGGCGCTGTTCTCCAGCCCCGACGTGCTGCTGCTCGACGAGCCCACCAACTATCTCGATCTCGAGCGCACCATCTGGCTCAAGAGCTTCATCCGCGATTATCCGCACACTATCCTGATGGTGAGCCACGACCGCGACCTGTTGAACGAGGCGGTCGATGCGATCCTGCATCTCGATCGCGGCAAGCTCACGCTCTATCAGGGCAATTACGATTCCTTCGAGCGGCAGCGGCGCGAGAAGCAGGCGCTGACCCAGAAGCTCAAGAAGAAGCAGGACGACCAGCGCAGCCACATGATGGAATATGTGGAACGCTTCCGTTACAAGGCCTCCAAGGCCAGCCAGGCGCAAAGCCGCCTCAAGGCGCTGGCCAAGCTCGAGCCCATCGCCGATATGGTCGAGGACCGGGTGGCGCCGTTTCTCTTCCCCGATCCGGAAAAGGCGCTGGCGCCGCCCCTGGTGCGCTGGGACCACGCCGCGGCGGGCTATGCGCCCGGAAAGCCGGTGCTGAAGAACATCACGCTCCGCCTCGATCCCGACGACCGCATTGCGCTGCTCGGTTCCAACGGCAACGGCAAATCCACCTTCGCCAAGCTGCTGTGCGGCAAGCTCGCGGTTTCAGCCGGTGAGATGAAACATCCAGTACGGATGTCGGTTGGTTATTTCGCCCAGCATCAGCTCGACGAGTTGTCGCCGGAGCGCACGCCATACGATTACATCTCCGGCCTGATGCCGGCGGCGGGCGAAGCACAACGCCGCGCCCGGCTCGGCGCCATCGGTTTCGGCGCGCAGCTTGCCCATTCACGCTGTTCCACCCTGTCGGGCGGCGAAAAGGCGCGGCTTCTCTTTGCGTTGGCCTCCTTTCATGGCCCCCATATTCTGGTGCTCGACGAGCCAACCAATCATCTCGACGTCGACAGCCGCGAGGCGCTAATCCACGCGATCAACGATTATGAGGGCGCCGTCATTCTCATCAGCCATGACCGGCACATCATCGAAACCTGCGCCGACCGGCTGTGGCTGGTGGCGGATGGAACGGTCAAGCCCTTCGACGGCGACATGGACGATTACACGAGCCTGGTGCTCGACCGGACACGGGCCGGGCGGCGGGCGGACCGGGCCCGCCAGGCGCCGGTGCGTCCACCGGCCATGGCCAAACCCGCCGCAGCTCACAAAAAGATTCAAGAACTGGATGGCAAGATACTGGAAATAAAGAATAAAATATCGGTGCTCGACCGCGCCCTGCAAGACCACACGATCTATGCGCAGGAGCCGAAGAAGGCCGCCGGCTTCGCCAAGCTCAGGGCGCGGCTTGCCGCCGAGCTCGACAGCCATGAAACCCAATGGCTGGAAACCCATGACGGCTGACCGCACTGAAACCGGCGCGCTGGCGCGTCTGCACGCCTTTATCCATCACGAGACGACGGCCGGACTCATTCTGGTTCTGGCGGCGGCGGCGGCGATCCTTGCTTCGAATAGCGAGGCGCTGCGGCCCGTCTATGAAGCCGTTCTGGCGCTGCCGGTGCAGGTCTCGATCGGCGCAACGGGACTGCAGAAGCCGCTGCTCCTGTGGATCAATGACGGGCTGATGGCGGGGTTCTTCTTTCTGGTGGGCCTTGAAATCAAGCGCGAGGTTGTGGAAGGCAATCTCGCCTCGCGCCAGCAGATCGTGCTGCCGGCCATCGCCGCGGCGGGCGGCATGGCGGTGCCGGCGCTGGTCTACAGTTTCTTCAACTGGGGCGATCCCGCCGCGATGCGCGGCTGGGCCATTCCGGCGGCCACCGACATCGCCTTCGCGCTCGGCGCGCTGTCGCTGGCGGGATCGCGGGTTCCGGTCGCGCTCAAGGTGTTCCTGCTGACGCTCGCGACCCTCGACGATCTCGGCGCCATCGTCATCATCGCGCTGTTCTACGCCTCACAACTCTCGCTATTGTCGCTGGCCCTCGCCGCTGCGGCATTCGCCGGTCTCATCGCCCTGAACCGCCTGCATGTGGATCGCACCGCTCTCTATATCTTTCTCGGGCTCGCCATGTGGGTGTTCGTGCTCAAGTCCGGCATTCATGCAACGCTGGCCGGGGTCGCCCTGGCATTGACCGTGCCGCTCACGCGGCGCGACGGAGGCGCCTTCCTCAACGAGATCGAAGAGGGCCTGCATCCGTACGTGAAATTCCTGATCCTGCCGCTCTTCGCCTTCGCCAATGCCGGCATTCCGCTGGAGGGATTTGCGCTCGCCAAGCTGGCGGAGCCCCTGCCCCTTGGCATCGCCGCGGGGCTCGCGGCGGGCAAGCCCGTCGGCATTCTCGCGGCGGTGGCGGCGGCCGTGGGTCTCCGATTGGCCCGTCTGCCCGAGGGCTGCAACTGGCGGCACATGATGGGGGTGGGCTGCCTTGCCGGCATCGGTTTCACCATGAGCCTGTTCATCGGATCT
Source organism: uncultured Aestuariivirga sp. (assembly GCA_964408555.1). Classification (GTDB taxonomy): domain Bacteria; phylum Pseudomonadota; class Alphaproteobacteria; order Rhizobiales; family Aestuariivirgaceae; genus Aestuariivirga. Next base: position 4,070 of record CAYOZR010000122.1, on the reverse strand, counting down.
CTGGCCTTCGAGGGGCCGGCGGAGGCCGTCGCGGTCAGGGCCGGCGTTATCGCCGGGTCGCTGATCTCGACCGGGCTCGGCGTTGCGATTCTGTTGACGGCTTCGCGGCGCTCTTCAGAATGAGCGCCTGGGCGGCGATGACGCGCTGGCCGTGTAGGTGACCGACGGCGAGCCATAGAGTTCGTAGCCCTCGTCCAGCGCCTTCGAGATGCGCTCGCAGAAGCTCTTGTCGTCGGGCCCGGTGAGCAGGCGGTAACGCAGTTTGCCGGTCATGGTGGGGCTCCGGATTGGGATTGCGCGCGGTTTTGCCAGCGGCCGCCTTCGTCCTGTTGCCAATAGCTCACCGCATGGCCTTCGCCTTTGAACCGCTTCCAATCGTCGCGGGCGCGGGCGACTGCCGCCGCATCGGCGCCGTCGAAGATGATGACGGCACGGGTCAGGCCCTCGATGGCATCGGCTGCCGCGCCATCGACGAAGAAACGGACATTGGCATTGTTGGGATTACCGGTTTCGGCGGTAAGCCAGACGGGCTGCAGCGCGGCAAAGCCGTCGGCCTTGCTGCCGTGCGGCAGAAAACTTTCCTCGGCATGGGTCCACAGAAGCGCCGAGAGCGCCTCGACACGCTCTTCCGAGCTTGCCTGAACCACGGCCCGCCAGCCGCGCTCGAGGCCGGTTGCGAGCATTTTCGGCAGTACTTTGTCGAGCGGCTGGCGCTCAAGATGATAGAAATAGACTTCGATCATGGGCCTATCCAGCCGAAGTGCCGGCGGCGGTCAAGATGGCCCATCTTGCGCAAGGCGATGCAGGCGCTAGAGTTGGGGCCGAAAAGGGGGGACGGGCGCATGCGACTTCCAATTCTGGCGGCATTCGGGCTGATGGCGGCGGTCAATGGCGCCGCGGCGGCAAGCCTGTGCAATTGCTGTGGTGCGGGGACGGCGCAAGCCTGTACCGCCGTCTGCCAGCCTATCGAAGCGCCGCAGGGCCAATGCGTGGCGGCGGTCGATTTCACCGGTAAGCCCGAGATCTCGGAGAACGTCAATCCGCTCTATGAGGTTTCGCTGCGCAATCTCCGGTTCGGGGCAGCCGCTACCGGCGAGCTCGAAGCCTTCCGGCGGCTGCTCGAAGCCTCGCGCCGCGGCGTCGAGAAGGACCGCAAGGCGGCGCTCAAGGCCTACACGCGCGGCAAGACCGACCGGTCCGCACTCGATGCGAGCGTTGCTCGCTACGAGGCGGCGATCGTCAATTACTATCTCGGCCTGCGGGCCTATCGCGACGCCTATCACAGCCGCTGAAATCACTTCTCGTAATGCTGCGCCACCAGGCGGTTGAGGAGACGCACGCCCCAGCCGGGACCCCAACTCTGGTTCAGGGCGTTCTTGACGCCGTCCATGGCGGTTCCCGCCACATCGAGATGGGCCCAGGGCACTTTGTTGACGAAGCGCTGGAGAAATTGCGCCGCGGTGATGGACCCGGCATGGCGGCCGCCGATATTCTTCATATCCGCCACATCGTGGTCGATCAGCTTGTCGTATTCGGCGGCAAGCGGCATGCGCCAGACCTTCTCGCCGGTGGCAAAACCCGCTTCCGACAGGCGCTGGGCCAGCTCGTCGTTGTTGGAGAAGAGGCCCGCATGTTCCTTGCCGAGCGCCACCAGAATGGCGCCGGTGAGCGTTGCCAGATCGACCATGAATTTCGGCTTGAAGCGGTGCTGCACATACCACAGCACGTCGGCGAGGACGAGACGGCCTTCGGCATCGGTGTTGAGCACCGCGATGGTCTGGCCCGACATGGATTTGACCACGTCGCCCGGCCGCTGGGCATTGCCGTCCGGCATGTTCTCGACGATGCCGATCGCACCCACGGCATTGACCCTGGCCTTGCGCCTGGCGAGTGCCAGCATAAGACCGGTCACGCAGGCGGCACCCCCCATGTCGCCCTTCATGTCTTCCATGCCGGCCGCCGGCTTGATCGAAATGCCGCCGGTATCGAAGGTGACGCCCTTGCCGATGAAGGCCACCGGCTTGTCGCCCCTCTTGCCGCCATCCCAGCGCATCACCACCATGCGGGCCTCATGGCTCGAGCCCTGGGCCACGCCGAGGAGCGCTCCCATGCCGAGCTTCTTCATCCGCGCCGGCGTCAGGACCTCGACCTTGAGGCCGTGGCGGGCCAGCCGTTTGGCGCGGGCGGCGAATTCAACGGGGAACAGATGGTTGGCCGGCTCATTGACGAGATCGCGGGCCAGATGCACGCCCTCGGCGACAGCCGCCAGCGGCGCATAGGCCTGCTTCGCGGCAGTCGCGGCGGCGGTGTGGATGGTCAGCGCCGCGAAGCCATTGGGCTTATCTTTCTTCTTGGTCTTGTAGCGGTCGAAACTGTAGACGCGGAGCGCGGCACCGGAGGCGACGAGGGCCGCCGCCGCGGCGGGCTTCAGAGACGGCTTGCCCGGCATTTCGGCGGCGACGGCGGCCTCCTTCAGTTTCAGCGATTGCAGGATCCCGGCAATGGCGCCGCCCAGCATCTCGACATCGCGGGCGGTGAGCGCATCGGGATTGCCGAGACCCATGACCACGGCACGATCGTATTTGCCGGGGGCCACGATATCGAGCGAGCTGTCGCGCTTGGCCTCGAATTTCGCCGCCTTGATGGCCTTGGCGATGTGACCGCCGGTCGCGGCATCGGCGGCGGCGGCGCGGCCGGATAGCTTGCCGCCCTCGGTGGCGAAAATCACAATTGCGCCCGAACGGGGCAGCGCGGCGCCGGAAAAGTCAATTTTCATGGGGAATCCGTTGTTTTGAAGCAGCCGCTCCCTTAGCGGTTTCAGACAAAGGGTTCAACTCGGGACGGGCATTCCCCAGAGTGCCGCTCGGACTACAGCAGAAAATCGATCGAGGTGAGGTTGGCGAGGCCGGTGAAGTTCAACAGCCCGATCTGGAAATCCGCCACGCTGTCGCCGTTGACGTCGCCGCTGACGATGGTTGTGGAACCGGAAAGCGAGATGCGGAGCTGGCCTTTGATATTCGAGAAGGGGCTGGTGCCGATGAAGGTGAAGGCCTGATTGCCGGCTACACCGGTCTTGGCGTCGATCTTGCGCAGATCGATGCGGTCGACCGAGGTGCCCGCCGAACCGGCGTCGAAATCGGCGATCGTGTCGCGGGCCGTGCCCACTTTGCTTTCCGTCGTCTTGTCGAACACGAAGACATCGGACCCGCTGCCGCCGGTCATCGCGTCCTTGCCCGCACCGCCGATCAGCCGGTCGGCGCCGCCGGCGCCCAGCAGCCTGTCGGCGCCGGCGAGGCCGGAGAGGGTATTGGCGAGCCCGTTGCCGGTCAGGGTATCGGCAAACTTTGAACCCGTGAGATTCTCCACGGAATTGTATTTGTCTCCCGCCGCATCGCCGGTATTGCCGCCGGGCGCGGCGAGATTGGCCAACAAGCCGGCGCCGGCATGGGCGTAGGAAGCCGTGTCATTGTCGAGCCCGCCCAAGAGGCTGTCAATTCCGGCGCGGCCTTCCAGAACATCGTTGCGGCCAAGTCCCGACAATGTATCGGCGAAAGCCCCACCGCTGATGTATTGTCCCGCCGCCGAGCCGATCCGCGTCGCCGGCGCATCGGGAGCGCGGCCGTAGAGGACATAGCTCGATCCCGCGTAGGACAGCGCATTCGGATCGGCGCCATAGGCCCCGACAATCAGGTCGGCAAATCCATCGCCATTGACATCCCCGGCGCCGGCAACCGAGCGGCCGCTTAAGTCACCGGCCGCCCCACCGTCGAGGCGGAACCCATTGCCGCCATTGAGGGTGGAGAGGTCGATGGCGGAGGCAAAGCCCGCAGCCTTGCCAAACACCACATAGCTCGATCCCGCGTTGGACAGCGCATGCGGATCGGCGTTAGGGGCACCGATCATCACATCGACAAAGCCGTCGCCATTGACATCTCCGGCGCCGGCGACGGAATAACCGCTGAAGTCATAGGCCGTCACGCTGTCGAGGCGGAAACCGTTGCTGCCGTTAAGGGTGGAGAGATTGACGGCCGAGGCAAAGCCCGCAGCCTTGCCGAACACCACATAGCTCG
>CAYOZR010000121.1:0-9877 GCA_964408555.1 uncultured Aestuariivirga sp. | reverse complement strand
GTGGCAGATATCTTCCTTGGGGGGCGCGCGGATCGCCGGAAAGCGCCGCTGCAAAACCGCGATCACATCCTTCGTGTCGTCCACCGACAGCGTCGTCTGGGTGGCATAGGCGAGCTTCATCGGATCGCGCACTTGGAGCCCTTCCGCATCTTCGACGGTTTCGATCAGCGTAATGGCGCCTTCCGGCAACTGGCCCATGGTGCCGATCACTTCCGGATGGCCGCGATGGCCGATCAGGACGATTTCCAGGCCCTCGGCGTGATGCCGCTGCGCCTCCATATGCACCTTGGTCACCAGCGGGCAGGTGGCATCGATGCGGAACAATTTGCGGGCGTCAGCCGCCGCCGGCACCGATTTGGGCACACCATGGGCCGAGAAGATCACCGGATGATCGCCCGCCGGAATCTCGTCCAGCTCGTCGACGAACACCGCGCCCTTGGCCTTCAGCCCGTCGACCACGAATTTGTTGTGGACGATTTCATGGCGCACATAGACCGGCGCCCCATAAAGGGCGAGCGCCCGCTCGACAATGTCGATGGCCCGCACCACCCCGGCGCAGAAGCCGCGCGGTGCTGCCAGAAGTGTCGTTAACGGTGGCTTGGCCATGCGCCGTTCATGCGAGTGCAATGCAGCATTGTCAAGTTGTGGAACGCCGCTTGACTTAATCCCGCGCCCGACTAGGTTGCCGCCCAGTTCAGCGTAGACGCGACGCGGGAGAGACCGGGAAACCGGCGCCGAAGGAGCAACCGCCCCGGAAACTCTCAGGCAAAAGGACCGCAGCGTATCTGAACTCTGGAGAGCAGGGGCCTTGTCTGGGCCTCTCACCGAAGGAGCGAAGCATCGGGTGTCGGAGCGACCCGCTGCGAAATCTCTCAGGTTTCTGACAGAGGGGGCAGGTCCGGCAACAGCCGGACTGCCATGCTGTTGTCAGGACCCTGAAATGAGTGAAGCGGCCCTTCTTCGCACCCCCCTCTACGATCTTCATGTCGGTCTCGGCGCCCGCATCGTGCCCTTCGCCGGCTATGAAATGCCGGTGCAATATCCAACCGGTATTCTGACCGAGCACAACTGGACCAGGGCCTCGGCCGGTCTCTTCGACGTCTCGCACATGGGCCAGGCCTTTCTCGTCGGTCCCGATAGCGCCACCACCGCGGCGGCCATAGAAAAACTCGTGCCCGGCGATGTGGCGGGCCTGGAGCTTGCCCGCATCCGCTACACCCAATTGCTCAATCCCCAGGGCGGCATCATCGACGACCTGATGATCAACCGCTCCGCTTCCGCCGCCGCCGACGGCACCCTCGGCCTCGTCGTCAATGCTTCGCGCAAGGAGGTGGACTTCGCCTGGATCGCCGAACATCTGCCGGCCAATGTGAAGCTAGTCCGCGCCGACAACCGGGCGCTGGTGGCGCTGCAAGGCCCCAAGGCTGCGGAAATCATGGCTCGCCATGCGCCGAAAGCCGCGGGGCTGGGTTTCATGATGGCCACCAGTGCCGAATTCGATGGCATGGACTGTCACATCGCCCGCTCCGGCTATACCGGCGAAGATGGTTTTGAAATTTCCATCAAGGCGGACAAGGTGCGTACCCTGGCCGATGCGTTGTTGGCGGAGCCTGAGGTGAAACCTATCGGCCTCGGCGCGCGCGATACGCTGCGGCTCGAAGCCGGCCTCTGCCTCTATGGCCACGACATCGACGAGACGACCTCGCCCGTCGAGGCCGATCTTGTCTGGTCGATCGGCAAGCGCCGGCGCACCGAAGGCGGCTTCATCGGAGCCGAGCGGGTGCTGCGCGAGATCGCCCAAGGCCCTTCGCGCAAGCGCGCCGGCATCCGGCCGGAAGGCCGGGCGCCGGCCCGCGACGGCACCATCGTCACCGATATGGCGGGCCGCAAGATCGGCGTCATCACGTCCGGTGGCTTCGGCCCCACCGCCAACGGCCCCATCGCCATGGGCTATGTCGAGACGGCATCCGCCGTCCCCGGAACGCCCGTCCAACTAATCGTCCGCGACAAGCCCATGCCGGCCCGGGTCGCGCCCCTTCCCTTCGTTCCCCATCACTACAAACGCTGAGGAGAGTCTTCGATGAGCGTCAAATACACCAAGGACCACGAGTGGATCGAAGTCGATGGCGACACCGCCACCATCGGCATCACCAACCACGCCCAGGAGCAATTGGGCGATGTGGTCTTCGTCGAACTTCCGGCCATCGGCAAGAAGGTGGAGAAGGGCGGCGAGGCGGCCGTGGTCGAGAGCGTCAAGGCGGCCAGCGAAGTCTATGCCCCCGTCTCCGGCGAAGTCACCGCCGTCAACAAGGAACTCGAAGGCGATCCCGCTTTGGTCAACCGCGGCGCCGAAGGCGGCGGCTGGTTCATGAAGGTCAGGCTCAAGGACAAGCGCGAGCTCGACGACCTGATGGACAAGGCCGCCTATGACAGTTTCGTGGCCGCACAATAAGGAATGATTCAGATGGCCCGTCCCACCTTCGCCGAACTTGAACCCGGCGCCAATTTCATTCCCCGCCATATCGGCCCGAACGATGCCGAAACGGTCGAGATGCTGCGGACCGTCGGCGCCAAGTCACTCGAGGATTTCATCGCCAGGGTGGTGCCGGAAAAAATCCGCACCAGGCGGAAGCTTGACCTGCCCGCCGCCAGGGCCGAGCGCACCGCGCTCTCCTACCTGCGCAACATGGCCGAGCGCAACGAGGTGTTCACCTCGATGCTGGGCATGGGCTACTACGGCACGGTCACGCCCAAGGTGATTCTGCGCAATGTGCTGGAAAACCCCGGCTGGTACACCGCCTATACGCCCTATCAGGCGGAGGTGAGCCAGGGCCGCCTCGAGGCGCTGCTCAATTTCCAGCAGATGGTCGTCGATTTCACCGGCCTCGAGATCGCCGGCGCCTCGCTGCTCGATGAAGGAACCGCCGCCGCCGAAGCCATGGCCATGGCCAGGCGCGTGGTGAAGACCTCGGCCAATTTATTCTTCGTCGATGCCGATACCCATCCCCAGACCATCGGCGTCATCCAAACCCGGGCCCGCGCCTTCGGCTATGACGTGGTGATCGGCGATCCCATGAAGGACCTCAAACCCGAAACGGTATTCGCCGCGCTCCTCTCCTATCCCGGGTCCTCCGGCGAGGTGCGCGACTGGCGCGCCGTAACGGCCAAACTTCATGCGGCCGGCGCGTTTGCCATCATGGCCACCGATCTTCTGGCGCTGGCGCTGCTCACGCCGCCGGGCGAACTCGGCGCCGACATCGCCGTGGGTTCGGCCCAGCGCTTCGGCGTGCCCATGGGCTATGGCGGGCCCCATGCCGCCTTCTTTGCCACCCGGGACGAGTACAAGCGGTCCATGCCCGGCCGCATCATCGGCGTGTCGGTCGATAGCGAAGGCCACCGGGCGCTGCGCATGGCCATGCAGACCCGCGAGCAGCATATCCGCCGCGAGAAGGCGACCAGCAACATCTGCACCGCGCAGGTGCTGCTTGCCGTCATCGCCTCGATGTTCGCCGTCTATAACGGCCCCAAGGGCATCCGCAAGACGGCCGAACGCACCCATCGCCTGGCGGAGATCTTCGCCGCGGCCGTCAAGAGCTTCGGCTATGAAGTGAAGACCAAGTCTTTCTTCGACACGCTGACCATCCATGCGCCGGGCCGGGCCCATACGCTGTGGGCCCGCGCCAAGGAGAAGCGCATCAATCTGCGCTTTGTCGATGCCGATCACCTGGGCATTGCCTTCGACCAGTCCATCCGCCGCGCCGAACTCGAGCGCCTGCTCACCGTGTTCAAGACCGACGCGCTGGAGCGGGTGTCGATCGACGAGCTCGACAAGACCTTGAAGGACGTGATTCCGGAGCCCTTGCGCCGCACCTCGAGCTATCTCACCCACCCGGTCTTCGAGATGTATCACTCGGAAACCGAGATGCTGCGCTATCTGCGCCATCTGCAGATGAAGGATATCGCCCTCGACCAGGCGATGATACCGCTCGGCTCCTGCACCATGAAGCTCAATGCCACCACCGAAATGATTCCGGTCACTTGGCAGAGCTTCTCCATGCTGCACCCCTTCGTGCCGCTCGAACAGGCGCAGGGTTACAGCCAGCTGTTCGAGGAGCTCGAAGCCATGCTGGCCGAGATCACCGGCTTCGATGCCGTCTCGCTGCAGCCCAATGCCGGCAGCCAGGGCGAATATGCGGGCCTCCTTGCCATCCGCGGCTATCATGAATCGCGTGGACAGGCGCATCGCGATATCTGCCTCATTCCGCTTTCGGCGCACGGCACCAATCCCGCCTCCGCCGTCATGGCCGGCATGAAAGTGGTGGTCGTCGCCTGCGACACGCGCGGCAATGTCGACGTCGGCGACTTGCGCGCCAAGGCGAAAGAACATGCCGCCGATCTCGCGGCCCTGATGATCACCTATCCCTCGACCCATGGCGTCTTCGAGGAGGCGATTATCGACATCTGCGCCGTCGTCCATGAGCACGGCGGTCAGGTCTATCTCGACGGCGCCAATCTCAATGCGCAGGTGGGGCTGGTGCGCCCGGCCGAACTCGGCGCCGATGTCTGCCACATGAACCTGCACAAGACCTTCTGCATCCCCCATGGCGGCGGCGGGCCGGGCGTGGGTCCGATCGGCGTCAAGGCTCATCTCGCGCCCTTCCTGCCGGGCCACCGGGTGGTGGACGGCGTCAATCCGGCGGCGGGCCGCGACCAGTCGCACGGCGCCGTCTCGGCCGCTCCCTGGGGCTCGGCCTCCATCCTTCCCATTTCCTGGACCTATATCGCCATGATGGGCGGCGAAGGCTTGCGCAAGGCGACGATCATGGCGATCCTCAACGCCAATTACATGGCCAGGCGCCTCGATCCGCATTTCCCGGTTCTCTATACCGGCCCCGGCGGCTTCGTGGCCCATGAATGCATCATCGATCTGCGCTGGCTTAAGGAACGCACCGGCCTCTCCGTCGAGGACGTGGCCAAGCGCCTCGTCGACTACGGCTTCCACGCCCCCACCATGTCCTTCCCGGTGGTGGATACGTTGATGATCGAGCCCACCGAGAGCGAGAGCAAGCGCGAGCTCGACCGCTTCTGCGACGCCATGATCGAGATCCGCAAGGAGATCGCCGAAGTGGAAGAAGGAAAAGCCGACCGCGCCGACAATGTCCTGAAGAACGCGCCCCACACCCACCGCCTGCTGCTCGGCGAATGGAAGCATCCTTATTCCAAGGAAAAGGCCTTCTTCCCGCTCAAAGGCTATCCCAACGACAAATACTGGCCACCGGTCGGCCGCGTCGACAATGTCTACGGCGACCGCCACCTCGTCTGCACCTGCCCGCCCATGGCGAACTATATGGAGGCGGCGGAGTAGGGTACGGTTTGACAGGGGTTCCAATTCTGACTAGTCTGACTAGTCAGAATTGAGGTTCGCCCATGAACAAACCCACCCGCGTCTGGTCACTGCAAGAAGCCAAGGCCAAGTTCAGTGAAGTGGTCCGCCGGGCACAGATCGAGGGGCCGCGGACGGTGACCTGCAGGGGCGAGCCGGTTGCGGCGATTGCCGCTGTGGAGACCCCGCCGAAGAAGAAGCACAAGCAAGCCGGTGCGGACTTGATCGCCGTTCTTCAGGCTTGCCCGTACCCGAAAATCTTCGATGAAATCGACCGGATTCGAAAGGAAGAGCGGAAGTTCGTCGATCACGTGAACGAATTGCTCGCCAAGGATGATGAAGAGAAGCGATCGAGAGCGCAGCGCGCAAGCGAGGTATGTCCATGAACGAACATCCGAGGGTCTGGTCTCTGCAAGAAGCCAAAGCAAGGCTTAGCGAACTCATTCGCCGGGCGCAGACCGAGGGCCCGCAAAAAATCACGTTGCATGGCAAGCACGCCGTGACCGTCTACCCAGCGGCAATGGAGGCGACAGACGGACGTCAAATCACCGGTCAGGCATTAATAGATGCCATGCAGGCCTGTCCCTACAAGGATGAATATCCGCTCGTCATCCCCGGCGAGCCCATGACGGTCAACGAACCTCTCGATATGTGAATGTGGCTGGTCGATACGAATGTCGTTTCCGAGCTCGGAAAGCCAAAGCCGGACAGGAGTGTTTTGGGATTTATGGCCGGGCAGAACGTCCATTCGCTCTTCCTGTCTTCCATTACGATTGGCGAGATCAGATTCGGAATTTCGCGCATCGATGACACGCTGAAGCGCGAACAGAGAGCGCATTGGCTCGAAACGGTAGTCCGCCCGCTTTTCGGAAGCCGGATTATCGGTATTGGGGAAAATGAAGTGCTGAGATGGCGCTTGCTGATCGATTTCGGCAAGAAAAACGGCCACACCTTTTCGCAGCCGGATCTGTTCATCGCGGCGACGGCGCTGTCGCACACACTGACGCTCGTCACCCGCAATGTCCGGGATTTTGTGCCCACGGAAATTCCAATTCTCAATCCCTGGACCGGCGAGAGCTTCAACGGCGCCTGAAAACAAAAAGTCCGGCGCGGCGGCCGGGCTTTTTCAATTCATCTGGCGAAGGTCAGTTCAGCCGGCCCTTCACCGCGGCGATCGATTCGGCGATCAACCCGTCGCCCTTGGCGCCCTTGACCGCCTCGCCCACCAGTTGGCTGGCGGCGGCAACGGCGATATCCGTCGCCACGGCACGCACTGCCTTGATCGCCGCGGCTTCCGCCTGGGCGATCTTCTGCTCGGCCTGCTTGGTGCGGCGCTCGAGCGTCTCGGCGAGCTTGCGGCGCGCCTCGGCCGCATAGGCCTCGGCCTCCTTCTTCGCCTGATCGACGATAGCGGCGGCATCCTTCTCGGCGTCGGCGCGCTTCTTCTGGTAGGAGGCGAGAAGGCTCTGGGCTTCCTCGCGCAGCTTGCGCGCCTCGGCAAGCTCGGCGGCGATCTTCGCCGAGCGCTCGTCGAGCATCCGCGCCAGCATCGCCGGCACCTTGAGATAGACGAGCAGGGCCGCGAACAGCAGGAAGGCGACGAGAACCCACGTCTCGGCTTCGCGGAAGAATTCCATGGGGCTTCCCTCCTTACTTCGCCGCCTTGGCCACGGCGGCCGCCGCGGCGGCCTTGCTGACCTTGGCGCCGATCAATTCGGCGACGATGCTGGTGGCGAGCTCGGCGGCAACGGCCCGCACATCCTCCAGCGCCTTTGTCTTGGCGGCGGCGATCTGCTTCTCCGCTTCCGCGATCTTGGCGCCAAGCGCCCGATCGAGCTTCGCCCGCTCGGCGTCGATTTCGCCGGCCAGCTTGTCGCGGTTGGCCTGGGCGATGCCATGGGCCCCGGCGCGGGCTTCCGCCAGCACCGCCTCATAGGCCTGGATGGCCTTGTCGGTGTCCGCCTTGAGCTTCTGCGCCTGGGCGAGATCGCCCTCGATCGTTGCCTTGCGCTTCGCGATGGCCCCGCCGGTGCGCGGGATCGCCACTCGCGCGATGACGATGTAGAGCGCGATGAACGTCACCGCCAGCCAGAACAGCTGCGGCGGCCAGGCGCTGATATCGAGTTGCGGCATCAGCCGAACAGGATGAGCATGGCGACGGCGAAGCCGATGAGGCCCGTCGCTTCGGCGAAGGCGAAGCCGAGGAACAGGGTACCGCGCTGGCCGGCGGCGGCGGCCGGATTGCGCAGCGCGCCCGCCAGGTAATTACCGAAAATGTGACCGATACCGATACCGGCGCCACCCAGCGCGATCGCGGCGATACCTGCGCCGATGGCTTTTGCTGCGTCGAGTTCCATGGTCTTTCTCCTAGTTTGAAGTTGATCGGTGAGTGGAATTAGTGATCCACATGCATGGCATCGCTGAGATACATGCAGGTGAGAAGCGCGAACACGTAAGCCTGCAGCGCCGCCACCAGAAGCTCGAGGCCCATGAGCCCCACCATGGCGGCGAGCGGCAGCCAGCCGGCGGCAATGCCGAGCATGACGACGAAGCCCGCCATCACCTTGAGCATCATGTGGCCGGCCATCATGTTGGCGAACAGACGGATCGACAGGCTCATCGGCCGGATGAAATAGGACACGATCTCGATCACCACCACGAGCGGCAAGAGCAGGACGGGAACCCCCGACGGCACGAACAGCTTGAGATAGCCGAAGCCGTTGCGGATGAAACCGATGATGGTGGCGCCGACGAAGACGACCAGCGCCAGGGCCAGCGTCACGATGATGTGGCTGGTCACCGTGAAGGAATAGGGAATAAGGCCCAGCACATTGGCGAACAGGATGAAGGTGAACAGCGTCAGCACGAAGGGGAAGTAGGTGCGGGCGTTTTCGTGCAGCGTTTCGTGGGTCATGTTGTCGACGAGTTCGTAGATGCTCTCGGCCACCGATTGCAGCCGGCTCGGCACCAGCCGGGTGGGCGCCAGCATGAACAGCAGCGAGGCGCAGGCGACCGCGATCACCGCCCACAGCGCCGAATTGGTGAAGGTGAAGGTGCCGAGCGGGCCTTCGCCGAATACCGGCGAAATCACGAACTGGTGGATCGGATCGATGATCTTCTTGCCTGCTTCGGGTGTCGACACGTTCAGTCCTCATCTTCGTCTTTGGCGGCAGGCGCTGGAGGCCCCTTGCCGCCGAGAATGTCTTCGGCCTGCTGCGAGTGGGACAGACGCATGACGTTCATCACCCCCGCCGCCAGGCCTACAGGCATCAAGGCCAACATGATCCACGGCGCCGTGCCGAGATACTTGTCGGCCACCCAGCCCAGTCCCATGCTTACGAGAAGCCCGACGACAAGCTCGCTGACCGCCCGCAACGCGAGCCCCGCCGCCGAACCCTCCGTCGTGTCGGGTCCGGTGGCGCCGCGCCGCGCTTGAAGCGTCTTGTCAAGCCGCCGCTCAAAATCTTCAAGCCGATCCGGCGGCGGCCTCTGGCCGGTGTCACTCATGATCGCGCTCAGGAAATTGGGCCTGCGGGCAGCGGTACACGCCCCCTCAAAATCGCGCGCACCATAGTTGCGGGCCCGAAACCTGTCAAGAAATGGATCGGGGCCCCAAGCTGATGAAATCGTTTGGCAATTACCGGTGGAATGGCAATGCGTCGAAAAGTCCGGGAGGACCCCCGCCGGGGCTGCCGATTCTACAAAAGCCCGGCCTGGCGCAGGGCTTCGGCCAAGAGCTCCGGCGAACGGAAATGATGCGCCGTCATGCCGGCCGCTTCCGCCCCCGCCACATTGGCGGCGCTGTCGTCGATGAACAGGCAATCCTCCGCCGCAAGGCCGTTGCGGTCGAGCAGCAGGCGGTAGATGGCGGGGTCCGGTTTCACCAGCCGCGCGTCGCCCGAGACGACGATGTCGCGGAAATACCCGAGGAAGCCAAAGCGGCTGCGCGTCTCGCGGAATTTCTCGCTATTCCAGTTCGAGATCGCATAGAGCGGCGCGCCGCGCGCCTTGAGGCTATCGAGAATGGCGACGCTGCCGTCGATGGCATGGGGCAGCGTCTCGTGCCAGCGCGCGTCATAGGCGGCGATCTCGGCGGCATAATCGGGATGGCGCAGCGTTGCTTCCCTGACCGCCTCGGCGAAGCTCCGCCCGCGGTCCTGTTCCTGGTTCCATTCATTGCCGCAGACATGGGTGAGGAACCACTCCATGCGCTCCGCGTCGGCGAAAATCTTGCGATAGAGGAAGCGCGGATCCCACCGCAGCAGCACATTGCCGATATCGAAGACGATGTTCATGGGCCGCGCCGGCGGAACACGAATGCCCTCAACTCGCCTCGCGCATCGCTTCGGCTTCCTGCAGATCGACCGAGACGAGCTGCGACACGCCGCGCTCCATCATGGTGACGCCGAACAGCCGGTGCATGCGCGCCATGGTCAGCGCATGGTGGGTGATGATCAGGAAACGCGTCTCGGTGCGTTCCAGCATCGCATCCAG
>CAYOZR010000120.1:0-10032 GCA_964408555.1 uncultured Aestuariivirga sp. | reverse complement strand
CGCATGTCGCGCATTTCGGCGCGGCGCTCGGAGAGCTTCTGCACCACGATGCCGGTATATTCCTCTTCGACGTCGACGATCACTTCCTCGATCGGTTCGAGTTTCTCTCCGGTGGTCTCGTCGGTGCGGAAGACGACGCGCGGCCGGCCGACGGTCATCTCGAAGCCCTCGCGGCGCATGGTTTCGATCAGAATGCCGAGCTGCAATTCGCCGCGGCCCGCCACCTCGAAGGCGTCGGTTTCGGTTTCCGACGGCGAGACGCGGAGCGCCACATTGCCTTCGGCTTCCCGCAGCAGGCGTTCGCGGATCACCCGGCTCTGCACCTTGTCGCCTTCCTTGCCGGCCAAGGGCCCGTCATTGATGCGGAACGTCATGGTGAGCGTCGGCGGATCGATGGGCTGGGCGGCGATCGCTTCGGTCACGGAAGGGTCGCAGATCGTATCGGCGACGGTCGACGTGGTGAGCCCAGTGATGGCGACGATGTCGCCGGCATAGGCTTCCTCGACGGGAAGGCGCTCAAGGCCGCGGAAGGCCAGCACCTTGGAAATGCGGCCCTGTTCGACGGTCTTGCCGTCACGGCCCATGGCTTTGACGGTCTGGTTGGCCTTGACAGAGCCGGAGCGTATGCGGCCGGTGAGGACGCGGCCGAGAAACGGGTTGGCCTCGATGGTCGTCACCAGCATGCGGAACGGGCCTTCCTCGACCACGGGCGGCTTGAAATGCGCGACCACGAGGTCGAACAGCGGCGCCATGGTGCCGGTGGAGCCATTGGGCTTGGCGGCCATCCAGCCCTGCTTGGCCGAGCCGTAGAGGATGGGGAAATCGAGTTGCTCTTCGCTGGCATCGAGGGCGGCGAACAGATCGAAGACCTCGTTGACGACCTCATTGTGGCGCTCGTCCGGCCGGTCGATCTTGTTGACCACGACGATGGGCTTGAGACCGATCTTGAGGGCCTTCTGCAGCACGAATTTGGTCTGCGGCATCGGACCTTCGGCGGCATCGACCAAGAGCACGGCGCCATCCACCATGTTGAGAATGCGCTCCACCTCGCCGCCGAAATCGGCATGGCCCGGCGTGTCGACGATATTGATGCGCGTGTCCTTCCAGACAAGCGAGGTGACCTTCGCCAGAATGGTGATGCCGCGCTCGCGCTCGAGATCGTTGGAATCCATGGCCCGCTCGGCCACCTTCTGGTTCTCGCGGAAGGAGCCGGACTGGGCGAGCAGCCGGTCGATCAACGTGGTCTTGCCGTGGTCGACATGGGCAATAATGGCGATGTTGCGCAGATTCATAGGCGCCGGAGCTTTCCTGAATGTCTGGGATTGGCCGAGCCCATAGCATGGCTAAGGCGATATGGCGAGCGGCACTTTGCCGGATCTGGTTAAGGCGTGCCCTTGCCCTCGATGAAGGCATCGAAAGCGGCAAGGAGTTGGGCGCGGACCTCGTCGCCCTCGGTGAGGATTTCGTGCATCGCCTCGCGGATAAAGACCAGCGAAACACCCAGCACGCGGCGGGCGAATTCGCGGATCGCCTCATTGTCGACGACCTGGTCGAGCCCGGCCGCAACGATTAGCACGGGGGCCCGCAATCTGTCGCCGGGACCCATGGTCTTGAGCTCCGCCGTCGATGCCATTGCCGCCCGGAGCCAGGAAAATGTCGGGCCGCCGAGGCCCAGGTCCGGCGCCGCCTCGAGAATTGCGCTGTCGCGGTTCCAGCGCCTGCGATCGGACGTCAGTGGATTACCGGTAAAATCGCCGCTCGCCAGGGGCCGCCGCCCCTGGCCGGGAAGGAACATCCAGCCGAATCCAAACCGGGTCGTGAGAAAAACCAGCAATCGCACCAGCGGCAATGGCCAGCGGCCGTAGATGATGCCGATCAGGGGTGCGACCGCGATTGCCTTGCTAAACCAGGTGCGGTTGCGAAGGCTGCGCAGCAAGATGTGGCCGCCGGTCGAATGGCCGATGGCATAATAGGGTGGCGGGCAGTCGGGCAGAACGACCTCGGTCATGAAGGCGCGCAGGTCCTCGTCATGTTCCACGAAACTGTGGAGATGACCGCGATAACGGCTGCGCAGCAGACGCGGCGAACCGCCTTGGCCGCGCGCATCGAGCGAGGCCACGCAATAGCCGCGCTGCATCAGGTCGCGCGTGGTTTCGAAATAGCGTTCCATGTAATCGCCGCGCCCGCCGAGCACCACGACAGTGCCCTTGGGGCTCGCCACCCGCACCCGCATGGCCCTTAGTATAAGCCCGTCGCGGGTTTGAACGGGCACGCAGACGGCACCTTCGGGTATGCGGTTGTCCGGCGTTGAGAAAAGCTGCATGGCCCCCCAAAAAAGACGTGCCCGGGCTGTCTAGACGACGCCCGGGCGCAGAGCAAGCAACGGGACTATTGCAGCTTCTTCACTTCCGTCAACTCGCCGCTGACGGCGCTGAGCTTGATCGCATAGGCCTTGCCGCCGCGGGTGGCGTTGAAGGCATAGACAAGACCCTCGCAATCCTCGGCCTTGACGGTGGCAAAACCGTAACCCGAGACGATCGCGGTGGCCTTGTCGCAGGAGAGTGCGGCGGTGGATTTCGGTTGTACTTCCACGATCGTGGCCTTTGCCACGGCGGTCTTCTTCACCGCATCGGGCACGGAGGCCGCCGCCGGTTTCAGCTTCTTCCGTGGCTTTAACGGAGCCGGCGCATCATCCGGCCCCAGATATTCCGGTTCGTAGTAACTCTCGTCATATTCGTAGAACCGGCCCGGCTCCGGCCCGTCGAAATAATAATAGTAGCGCGGCGGCGGCATCCATTCCGGACCCGGATCGTAGAGGCCGTAGAAGGGAGCATAATGGAACCGCAGCCGGGTGCCCGCCTCGGCCTCGCTGCCGGCCAGCGCGATGGCGGCGGTGAAAGCCGCCAACGCGCCTGTCGATAGCCAATTCAGCATCGTGATTCCTCGGCCAACTCTCAGTAGTAGATACGCTGCCGGTCGACGATCACGCCGGTCCGCGCGGAAATCTGCACGATATACCAGCGGCCGTTCTTACGCGCCTTGTAGGCATAGATGCGGCCGCGGCAATCGACCACGCGGATATTGCGGTAGCCGCGCCAATAGAGATCTTGGGCGACAGCCCGGCAGGCGCGATAACCGCGAGGCGGGACATACAGATAGCCGGGGCCCGGCGTGATGAAGATATCAATGTTGACGCCGGCCTTGGTCGGGGCGGTCATGGTGAAGGCCGAAGCGGTCATGACAACTGCGGCAAAAGTGGTTGCAAGGAGTTTTCGCATGAGGAGTCCTCTGTTGACGACGCGAACTTCAATATCTGATTCCGGAAGCCGCTGGAATTGGCCGTGGCGTACCGGGCGAATCAGATGTGGCGGATCGACAAGATCGCGCCGTCCGCGCGACGTATCCTGATCAGGTGCGGATGGCCGTTCCGCCAGCCGATCAACACGTGATAGCGGCCACCGCAGCTTTCAGCGCGGATGCGGCGGAAGCCTTGCTCGCGCAGGATCCAGCGCGCCTCCCGGCAGGAATAGCCGTCATAGGCCGGAGCGTAGCGATGGCGATAAGGATAGTAGTGGGGAGCCCAATAACCGCCACGATAGCGCGGCCAGCAGCGGTAGCGGTTACCGTAGTGGCCGGCGCAGGGGCCGCCTGCCCAAAATCCGAATCCCACCCCGACGCGCACATCGGTGTCGGCGCTGGCCGGCGCGGGTGCAAACGAGATTACGGCAGCAACCAGAGCGGCTGCCAAGGTTCCCTTTAGAATCATGATGCCCTCCTCATTCAGACTGGTGAACTTTATTGACGGTGATCATGGCGGAATCTTGCTGAACGGAATCCGATTGCCCCGTTCATCTGCCGTTCAGCTTCATGGCAGGATCGGGGCGGAAGGGGCCGGAGCGCCCGCCTGGGCGCTCCGGTGCCGAATTGGCTTAAAAAATCATCTGGACGCCGGTGATGTTGCCGCCACCGCTGACCCTGACCAGGTATTTGTGGCCCCACTTCCAGCCGGTGTACTTGTAGCCCGGCAGCGAGCAATCGACGGGTTGGACATTGTTGTAGCCCGACCACTTCACGATTTTCTTGCCCTTGTGGCAGCTGATGGCGCCTAAATAGGGGTCGTAGACCGGGTAATAGCCATAGCCGTAGCCCGGATCGTATCCGCCGAAGCCAAAACCGATACCGATGTCGATATTGGTCCTGGCCTGGGCCTGCTGGGCGGGGGCGAAAGCGGTGATGGACGCGGCGACTGCGGCGGCGGCGATGAGGGACTTGCTGATCATTTGGGTTCTCCAGAGTTCGGTTCATTGGGATGACCACTGCGGCCATCGATGGACGCGAAACTAGCGGCCCCCGCTTGAATACAGCCCGAAGGCTCTATTCATTTTCAATTCAGCTTCCGCGCCTGGAATTCGTCTAAACCCTTGATATTACTCAAACCGGATTGTTGCGGCCCGCCCTTGTAATTGGCCGCGCAAAAATTATTTGAAGCTGTGCAGGCGCCATTGCGATGGGCCTGCAACCAGGTGCCCGGCCCTCAAGGCGGGCAAGACCACTGCAACATTGCTCAAGGAGAATGTGCCCATGTTTGACCTAACCCCCCTCTATCGCTCCACCATCGGTTTTGACCGTCTGGCCCGGATGCTCGACGATGCCGCGGACTTTGAGACCCCCAGCTATCCGCCCTACAACATCGAGCGCCTCGGCGAGGATGAATACCGCATCACCATGGCGGTTGCCGGTTTCGGCCCGGCCGACATCAATATGGAAATAAAGGGCAATGCCCTGACGGTCACCGGCAAGAAAGTCGACAAGCCCGAATTGAAGACCGAGTTCCTTCACCAGGGTATTGCGGCCCGCACCTTCGAGCGCCGTTTCCAGCTTGCCGATCATGTCGAGGTGAAGGGTGCCGAAATGGACAACGGCCTCCTCCACATCTCGCTCAAGCGCGAAGTTCCGGAAGCCATGAAGCCCCGCACCGTTACCATCAAGACGGCTGGCGAAACCAGGGTTCTGGACGCCAAGCGGGCGGCCTGAACCGGTATTCGATCACTGGGAGCGCTGCCGCAAGGCGGCGCTCTTCGTTTGTCAGGAAAGTTCCTCGACCAGCGCGACGAACCGGTCAACGTCGGCTTCCGGCGTCGCAAAGGAAGCAATGAAGCGGACGAAGATTTCATCCTCCTTGATCGCGCCGCCGAGGCTGTCGGGCATCCAGTCGTAGAACTTGGCGCCCGAGGCGAGGAGCTTGTCGTTCAGCGTTCGCGGCATTATGGCGAAGACTTCATTGGCCTGCACCGGATTGGGAATGCGGATCTGTTTGCAGCTCCTGAGGCCGTCTGCCAGGCGTTGCGCCAGAGCGTTGGCCTTGCGCGCATTGTCGAGCCACAGGCCGTCCTGCAAATAGGCCAGCATCTGGGCGCCGAGATAGCGGCTCTTGGAAACCAGCTGGCCCGACCGCATGCGCCGGTAGAGGAAATCCTCGGCCAGTTTCGTATCGAAGAACACCACCGCCTCAAGCAGCATGGCGCCGTTCTTGCTGGCACCGAAGGACATGACATCGACACCTGCCTTCCAGGTGACATCGGCGGGCGCGCAGCCCAGTCCCGCCACCGCATTGGCGAACCGCGCACCATCCATGTGCAGCTTCATGCCGCGCGGCCGGATCGCGGCCGAGATTGCCTTCACTTCATCGGGTGAATAGACAGTGCCGAGTTCGGTCACATTGGCGATCGAGACGGCGGCAGGCTTGGGATCATGCTCGCCGCGGATGAAGCCTTTTAGCGTCTTCTCGATCATCGGCGGCGTGATCTTGCCGCCGGTCCCGTGCAGACCGAGGATTTTCGCTCCGCCCGTGAAGAACTCCGGCGAATTGCATTCGTCGCAGGAAATATGCGCTTCCGCATGACAGATGACGGCGCCATGGGGCGGCGCGATCGAAGCCAGCGACAAGCCGTTCGCCGCCGTGCCGGTGGTCACCAGAAAAGCGCGCACATCCATGCCGAAGACTTCCGATAATTTTTCTTCGGATTTCTTCGACAGGTCGTCGCCACCATAGGAGGCCGCGGTGCCGGAATTGGCGCCGGCGAGGGCTGCCAGAATACGGGGGTGGACGCCGTAGACGTTGTCGGAGGCAAAATTCATCGTAGAGAACCCGTGGACTGAGGCCCTCTCTTAGCCGCCCGCAACCGGAGCGCCAAGCCCGGACTAAGACATCAATTGCACCGGCACCTTGAGGTATTGAACGCCGTTACTGTCGGCGGGCGGAAGCTTGCCGGCCCGCATATTGACCTGGATCGACGGCAACAGAAGCACCGGCGCCGACAGCGTCGCATCGCGCGCCGTGCGCATGGCGACAAAGTCGTTCTCGCTGACCCCGCCGCCGACATGGACGTTGCGCGCCGCCTCCTCGCCCACCGTGGTTTCCCACGCATAGTCGGTGCGTCCGTCCTTGGGCAGATAGTCGTGGCACATGAAGAGCCGGGTTTCCGGCGGCAGCGCCAGGAGCCGCTTGATTGAACGGTAGAGCATTCGCGCATCGCCGCCGGGAAAATCGGCGCGCGCCGTGCCGTAATCGGGCATGAACAGCGTGTCGCCGACGAAGACGGCGTCGCCGACCTTGTAGGCTACGCAGGCCGGCGTGTGGCCCGGCGTGGCGATGACTTCGCCCTTGAGCGAGCCGATGTCGAAGGCGTCGCCGTCCTTGAACAGGCGGTCGAACTCCGAACCCTCGCCGGAGACGTCGATCGCATTGAACACCGGCCGAAAGATTTTCTGCACCTCGCGGATGCGCTCGCCGATCGCCACCTTGGCGCCGGTCTTGAGCTTGATATAGGGCGCGCCCGAGAGGTGATCGGCATGAACGTGGGTTTCGAGGACCCACACAATCTCGAAGCCCTCGGACTTGGCCTTTGCCAATATGGTATCGGCCGATTTGACCGAACCCTTGCCGGACTTGTGGTCGTAGTCGAGCACCGGATCGATGACGGCGGCCATCTTCGTCGCCGGGTCGGCGAGGAGGTAGCTCACCGTATTGGTCGGCTCATCGAAGAAGGCTTGAATCAGCGGTTTGGCGGTCATGGCGGCTCCCGAGTAACTTTTCGCTTGACAATATATTAGAAATTTCTAAATTAGCAATACCTAAAATAGAGACATGCCAATGAATATAGCGCTTCCGGACACGGATTTCGCGGCCTTTGAGGCCCAGGCGGCGGACGCCGCCGGGCTCTTGAAGGCGCTTGCCAATGAGCGGCGGCTGATGATCCTGTGCAAGCTCATCGAGGCCGGCGAGATGAATGTCTCGCGCCTGAGCGATGCCGTGGGCCTCAGCCAGTCGGCCTTGTCCCAGCACCTTGCCAAGATGCGCGAGGAAAATCTCGTTGCCTTCCGCCGCGAGGCGCAAACACTATTCTACCGCGTCTGCGATCCCAATGTGGCGCGCATGCTTTCAACCCTCAAGTCCATCTTCTGCTGACCGGAGAACGCCCTCATGCCTTTGCCCCACATCTCGCCCGCCGACGCCAAGCTCCTGATCGACCGCGGTGCCGTCCTGATCGATATTCGCGACCTCGACGAGCATGCGCGCGAACGCATTCCGGCGGCGCGCAATCGTCCGCTGTCGAAGCTCCGCGAAGGCAGCGTCGGCGAAGGCGCGAGCGCCATCGTCTTTCACTGCAAGTCCGGCAACCGCACCCGCATGAACGCGCCGCCGCTCGCCAAGGCCGCCTCGGTCGACGCCTTCATTCTCGATGGTGGTATCGAGGCCTGGAAAAAGGCGGGACTTCCCGTGGCGCGGGGCCGCTAGCAATGCATCGAAGAGAAATGATGCACCCGGCGCAAATAGCAGCCGCCGTCTGATCGCATGATGCCTGCCGTTCAGGACATGCTGGCCGCCCTCTCGGGCGGCCTTGTCGGTCTGGTGCTGGGTCTCGTCGGTGGCGGCGGCTCGATCATTGCCGTGCCATTGCTGCTCTATGTCGTCGGCATCGGCTCGCCGCACATGGCGATCGGAACCAGCGCCATTGCCGTGGCGCTGAGCGCGCTTTCAAACCTCATCGGCCATGCCCGCAGCGGCAAGGTGAAATGGCCCTGCGCCATCAGCTTCTCGGCCGCCGGCATCGCCGGTGCCTGGGGGGGATCGAGTCTTGCGATGCTGGTACCCGGCGACAAGCTGCTGGCGCTTTTCGGCGGTCTGATGATCGTCGTCGGCATCGTCATGGCGCTGCGCAAGGATGCCGAAGGCAATCCCGATGTGCGGCTGTCATTTTCAACGGCACGGCAGCTGCTGCCTCTGCTCGTCGCCGTGGGCTTCGGGGTGGGCGGGCTTGCCGGCTTCTTCGGCATCGGCGGCGGATTTCTCATCGTCCCCGGCCTCATGCTGGCAACCGGCATGCCCATCGCCAATGCCATCGCCACATCGCTCGTCGCCGTGACCGCCTTCGGCGCCACCACGGCGGGCAATTATGCCCTGTCGGGCCTGGTCGACTGGCGCATTGCCGCCCTGTTCGTGGCGGGTGGCATCGCCGGCGGTATCGCCGGAACCCTGGCCGGCAAGAAACTCGCCACCCGCGGGGGCAGCCTTGCCACCATCTTCGCCGGCTTCGTCATCCTCGTCGGCATCTATGTGACCTGGAAGGGCCTCGCGCCTCCCTTTGCCTAGGTTCGCGCAATTTTATTGCGTATTTTGCCTCGCCCAAATTCCTTCCTTGCGTGATTCCAGCCTCTGTGTCATAAGAAGAAAGGACAGTGACACTGTCCTTTCTCGATGTAAACTCAAGGCAAGTGGAACCGGATGCTCCGGACTACGACCACCAAGACCCTGAAGACGGCGGCTGATAAAGCCGCCGGCACCGCACGCACGCTCCGGGCCAACGCCACCAAACGCAAGTAAGGGCAAGCTCGGGCGCCAAAGGCGGCCCAAGAGTTTGATCCTGCGGCGGGCTTCGGCGGCCACCTCCAACAGCCCTCCTCCAAGATCAGACTTAAGTGCCGGAAGAATGCCTCCGCCGGGTTCACGCCGGTTTCCGGCGGAGTATGATCGGTCGAGGACGGAAGAGGACGCAAGGCCATGACCACGCACCTGCTGCCGGAAGGGCTTCCCGCCGCGCACGGACTCTATGACCCGCGCCACGAACACGATGCCTGCGGCGTCGGCCTCCTTGCCAACATCAACAACATCAAGAGCCACCGCATCATTTCCGATGGCCTGAGCATTCTGAAGAATCTCGAGCATCGCGGCGCGGTGGGTGCCGATCCCAAGGCCGGCGATGGCGCCGGCATCATGATCCAGATTCCGCACGCCTTCTTCGCCGAAGAGGCAAAGCGCCTCGGCTTCGAGCTCCCCGCCGCCCACCAATATGGCGTTGCCTATCTCTTCATGCCGCGCGAGCCGGTCTATCGCCAGGACATCGAACGCATCTGGTGGGAAACGGCGCGCGAGGAAGGCCTGAAGATTCTCGGCAGGCGCGACGTGCCGGTCGATTCCTTCGTCCTCGGATTTTCGGTCAAGGGCACCGAACCGGTGCACCGTCAGCTCTTCATCGGCCGTGGCCCCACCATCCGCGACGAAGCTCATTTCGAGCGCAAGCTGTTCGTCTGCCGCAAGGTGGTGTCGAACCGCGTTCTCGAAGTGCTTGGGCCCAGGGCCAGGGCCTATTACCCCGTTTCCGTCTCGACCCGCACCATCGTCTACAAGGGCCTGGTCCTCGGCAAGGACGACTCGGATCATCGACGCAACCTCGTGCGGGCGGGGAGGAGTGCCATGGTGTCACCGATGCAGGTGCTTGCGTTCATCGTGATTGCGCGCGCGGTGGCAGCGCCAGCACCTCGGCCGATGCCGCCGGCGGTGGCATGGGGATCCGGGCTTCCAGCCGGGTGCCATGGCCGCGGGAGGAATCGATGCGCAGGCTGCCGCCGGCTGCTTCGACGCGCTCGCGCATCCCGCACAGGCCGGTGCCGGGAAACAGCGCCCCCCCCCGGCCGTCGCCGACGCCCCGAAGGGAGGGGTGGTCACCGCGCATGCCGACGTCGACCGCGCCC
>CAYOZR010000119.1:0-10160 GCA_964408555.1 uncultured Aestuariivirga sp. | reverse complement strand
CCCAAGCACGCCATGGAGATGCTGCTCACCGGCGATGTCGTTGCGGCCCATGAGGCGCAGCGCATCGGCCTCATCAATCGCGCCGTCTCGCCCAACCGGCTCAGCGAAGAGGTGGACGCACTGGCCCGCAAGATTGCCGCGAAATCGCAACTGACGCTCAAGACCGGCAAGCAGGCCTTCCACCGCCAGCACGGCATGAGCCTCGAAGAGGCCTATGCCTATACGGCGCGGGTCATGGCTGAAAACATGCTGGCCCGCGATGCCGAAGAGGGCATTGCCGCCTTCGCGGCCAAGCGCAATCCGCAATGGACCGATCAATGATGACCCCCCGCATCAATCTCGTCACCCTCGGTGTCACCGACATGGCGCGGTCACGTGCCTTCTACGAGAAGCTCGGCTTCGTGGCCTCGCCGGCCGGCAACGCCGACGTCACTTTCTTCGATGCCAACGGCATCGTGTTGGGTCTCTTCGGTCACGATGCGCTGGCCGAAGATGCGCATGTGACGGCAACGGCGGTGCCGGCGTTTCACGGCGTCTCGCTGGCGTGGAACGCGGAGAGCGAAGCGCGCGTCGATGCGATCATCGATCATGCTCTTGCCTGTGGCGCGAAACTTTCGAAGCCGGCGCAGAAAGTCTTCTGGGGCGGCTATTCCGGCTATTTCGCCGATCTGGACGGGCACCTGTGGGAAGTGGCATACAATCCCTTCTTTCCGCTGGACGAGAACGGCCGCATCAGGCTGCCATGAACCACGACAATTATCCGCCGGACTACATCCTCGACATTCTCAAAAGCGTCCGGACCATCGCGATGGTGGGCGCCTCGAGCAACCAGGTGCGGCCGTCCTATCTGGTCGCGCAATATCTGCTCGGCAAAGGCTATGAGGTGATCCCGGTCAATCCCGGCCTCGCCGGCCGGGAGCTTCTCGGCCAGAAGGTCTTTGCCACCCTCAAGGATATCCCGGAGCCGGTCGACATGGTCGACATCTTCCGCAATTCGCAAATCGCCGGTGCGGTAACCGATGAGGCGCTGGCGCTCGAACCCCTGCCCCGGGTCATCTGGATGCAGCTTGGTGTGCGCAACGACGAGGCCGCGGCCAGGGCCGAGGCGCGCGGCGTCAAGGTGGTCATGAACCGGTGCCCGAAGATGGAATATGGCAAGCTCTCGGGCGAATGGGCCTGGGTGGGCGGCAATTCCGGGCTCATCAGCTCACGCCGCCCGTCGCTGCATGAAAGCGGCAAGGTGCAAAGCCTGGGGCTTGGACCGAAGACCACATCCGGCTAGGCTGGCCTTCCTACGAGTTTTCAGGACCGTTGGAGGGAGAATCACATGGCCGACAAAATCCCCGGATTCGACACACTCGCCCTGCATGCAGGGGCGGCACCCGATCCCGCCACCGGCGCCCGCATCACCCCCATCTACCAGACCACGGCTTATGTCTTCCAGGATGTAAAACACGCCGCCGATCTGTTCGCGCTGCGCGCCTTCGGCAACATCTACACCCGCATCATGAACCCGACCCAGGCGGTGCTGGAAGCCAAATGCGCCGCCCTCGAAGGCGGAACGGCGGCGCTCGCCACCGCCTCGGGCCACGGCGCGCAATTGATCGTCTTCCACACACTCATGCAGCCGGGCGACGAATTCGTCGCCGTGCGCCAGCTCTATGGCGGCTCGATCAACCAGTTCAGCCATTCCTTCAAGTCCTTCGGCTGGCATGTGGTGTGGGCCGATGCCGACGATCCCGCCTCGATCGAGAAGGCCCTGTCGCCCAAGACCAAGGCCATCTTCATCGAGTCGATCGCCAATCCCGGCGGCCGCATCACCGATATCGCCGCCGTCGCCAAGATCGCGCGCCAGGCCGGCGTGCCGCTGATCGTCGACAACACGCTCGCCACCCCCTATCTGTGCAAGCCCTTCGAGCACGGCGCCAACATCGTCGTCCACTCGCTCACCAAATTCATGGGCGGCCATGGCAATTCCATGGGCGGGGCCATCGTCGACGGCGGCAATTTCGACTGGTCGAAGAGCGGCCGCTATCCGCTTCTGTCGGAGCCCAACGATTCCTATCATGGCATGAAGATGCACGAGACCTTCGGCAACATCGCCTTCGCCATCGCCTGCCGGGTCCTGGGCTTGCGCGATCTCGGCCCCGCCATTGCGCCGCTCAACGCCTTCCTCATTCTCACCGGCATGGAGACGCTATCGCTGCGCATGCAGAGGCATTGCGACAACACGCTGAAGGTGGCCGAATGGCTGAAGAAACACAGCCAAGTGACATGGGTCAACTACGCCGGCCTCAAGGACGACAAGCACTACGCGCTGCACCAGAAATATTGCCCGAAGGGCGCCGGTGCGGTGCTGACCTTCGGGCTCAAAGGCGGCTATGACGCCGGCGTCAAGACGGTGTCGTCGGCGAAGCTGTTCTCGCATCTCGCCAATGTCGGCGACACGCGCTCGCTCATCATTCACCCGGCTTCCACCACCCATAGCCAACTCTCGCCCGAGCAATTGAAGCAGGCGGGCGCGGGGCCGGACGTGGTGCGGCTTTCGGTCGGCATCGAGGATGTCGCCGACATCATCGCCGATCTGGAGCAGGCGATCGGCTGAGCATGGCATGCAGATTCCACAGGGCGGCGGCGAGCAGGATCAGCGCGCCGCCCTGGTGGATAAGGCCGAGCCCCAGCGGCACCTGGGCCAGCAGTGTCCAGATGCCGAGGACGATTTGCAGGAGCACGGCGGCAAGCAGCAGCAGGGCCGCCCCGCTCCGCACGACATAGGCATGTGCCGCCACGATGACGGCGATGGCATAGGCCAGCAGGCGATGATCGAACTGCACGGTCATGGCGTTCTCGAAGGCATTGCGCCAGGCGGGCTGCATGACCAATAGCCCGTCGGGCAGAAGCTTTCCGTCCATCAGGGGCCAGGTGTTGTAGCCCATGCCGGCGTCGAGGCCGGCGACGAAGCCGCCCGCCGCCACTTGCAAAACAATCAGTGCCACGATGACGAGCGCCCATGCCTCGCGCCCCGCGACCGGCCTGCGCCGCTTGCCCGCAAGCCCGAAGGCCACCCAGAGGATGGCGGCGAAGATCGCGGTGGCCAGGGTAAGATGGGCGGACAGCCGGTACTGGCTGACATCGACCCGGTCGACCAGCCCCGAGGTCACCATGTACCAGCCGAGCCCGCCCTGCAGGCCACCCAGGATGAAGAGGCCGATGAAGCGCGGCCAGTAGCGGCGCGCCAGCCCGCCGGTTGCGGCAAAGAACAGGAAGGGCACCAGGAAAGCCGCGCCAATGATCCGCCCGAGCAAACGATGCGCCCACTCCCACCAGAAGATGAACTTGAACTCCTCGAGCGTCATGCCCCGGTTGACGACGCTGTATTCGGGAATGAGCTGGTATTTGTCGAAGACCGCCAGCCAATCGGCTTGGCTGAGCGGCGGAACGATGCCGACGAGAGGCCGCCATTCGGTGATCGACAGGCCCGAGTCGGTCAGCCGCGTGGCGCCGCCGACGATCACCATGGCGAAAACCAGAAAGGCGACGGCCAACAGCCAGAGGCGGACATAAGGCAGGGCGGCGGCTTGTCTTGGATTCAACTGCTCCATGACCGCCGCTTACGGGTCCCGGCCCCATCCTTCAAGGGATGAAGCGCCGCATGGCGGCGCCGGCTGGTGTCGCATCTTGAAATCCGGTCATGGATCGCTTTGAATTTCCGCATTTGACCCTGAAGAGAAGTCGCCACCTCGTGTTCGCTGGGCAACAGGGTGTGACTTTCCCAACCGGGCCACCATAGCTGGCCGAAGCCGCTATTCCGATTTCGCCGGTTGGGCATCCATTAATTTGTACCCGAAGTATCCAGGAATCGCTCGACCTCGTCTATCAAACTCTTCCGGCAGCGGTCTCGCCGTTCACGCACCGGCTGAAACAGCTCTCACTGCCCAGAAGACTTCGGCTTCTTCTGGATCAGGGTCGGCACGGTCTCCGACGCCGCTTTCGTGCGGCACCGCCCGCGGCGCCATGGCCGCTGGCGGAGGACGATGCCGCTCGACTACGCTCCGGGCTGCCGGTAGGCGACCGCCCGCGCACGGCCAAGGGCGTCCAGGGTCTCCTCGACGGTGAACAGCGGCGTCGTCTCGAATTTCGACAACGCGCCCCCGCCGCCGATCGCGATCGCGACCGCGGCCATCGAGACGTTGTCAGGCGCTTCCCAGAGGTTGTAGCCGTCGTACGCGCCGAACGCATACCAGAAGCCGTGCAGCTTGCCGCCGACTGACTCGATGTACTTGCGTGCGGCATCGCGGCGGTCTTCGGGGTTCTTCGTCAATCGAGCCCAAGTTTCCGGCGTATAGCTGAAGCGCGTCAAATAGAAAGCCATGGCCAAACTCCCCCCTTCATCCCTAAAACGCCCCACCTTACATCAGATGGCGGATTTTTGGAACTCACCATGACAGCCGTATCCGACACTCGGATCGCTAAGCGTCATTTGAGAAAAGTCGGAAGTGGACCACTTCACCCGCGGCTGTTGCCGTGATCGTGCCGCGTCACTTGGACGACGACCGGGCCGCTTCTTGACCCAACTTTGCCCATTTCGCCGTACGACCTCCACCACGCGAACGAAAAAATCCGTGTCGTGAGGAACCGTGCGAGTTGGCCACACTCGTTCTTCCCGCCGGCCGCCGAGGGCCGGTCTTGGCCCATGGCGGAAATTTAATCGGATCCGCTACCCGGCATCTCGACCTGTTTGTGATCGGGCGCGGGGAGTGTAGAATTCGGTTATGATATCCAACAGCAAGACCCCGGAACAAGACCTCGACGAAGCATTGGCCGGAACGTTTCCCGCCAGCGATCCGGTGGCGCTTGGACACAGTGAGCATTCCGGCGATCCGGTCCGGACGATCAAGCCGCCGCGGCCCAGCCCCACGCAGGGCCGGACATGACACAGCGCGCCCGCAAATTCATCGGCACTTTCGCCACGGTGGCGTTCCTGATCGTCTATGCGCTCATCGCCATGGCGGTGGGCGGCGATCTGGTGATCGGACGCGGACCGGCCTTCGAGTTGCCATTCTACATCTTCGCCGGCATCCTGTGGCTGCCGGTGGTCATGGGCCTCATCCGCTGGATGTCGAAGCCCGATCCCGCCTAGCGCGCTTTCCGGCGAAGTGGAATCACTTCGCCGAAAAGAAATCGCGCAAAGTTTAATGACTTGGAGCATGTTCTTGTCGCCAAAGTGCATGCACTTTGGCGGAACATGCTCTAGGCGGTCTTGACCCGCTTGAGGCCGTTCCACAGGGCAAAGGCCGAGCCCGACAGCAGCACCTCGACATAACGCAGCTTCTGGAATTCGCCCGACAGCGTCACGTGCGGCAGGGCCATCAGATGGTCCTTGTGGCCGGAGAAGATCAGGCCCTTGCGGCCGGTCACGGCGGCCCGGTAACCGGCTTCCGCCACGAGTGCGAAATCACGCGGTCCCGCCGCGTCCGCATCGCCATAGGGATAGGCGAAATACAGCGGACGGCGGCCGAGTTCGCGCTCGATGCGACCGGCACAGTCGGTCAATTCGCGCCAGGCCATGCCGCGCGACAGGCGCCCCACCGCATAGTGGTTCACGGTGTGGGCGCCGATGGTACAGAGGGGGTCGGCAGCCAGCAGCCGCAGTTCCTCCCAGCTCATCGCCTCGGCCCGGCACATGGCGTCGAGATCGATGCCCTGGCGGGCGCAGAAGCTGCGGATCCAGACGCGCTGGGCCGTCTGTTCCATGGCGCGCAACGGCCAGTAGAGGCGGTGCCAGGCCAGGCGCTTCTGGCCGTCGCTAACGGTGGCGAGGCTCACGTCGGCGCCGCCGATGCTGGTGTCGATCTGTGAGGCACCGGCGATCGCCGCTTCGAGGCCGCGCCACCACAGCTCGCAGCGGCCGTCGGCGATCGCCGGCGTCACGAAGACAGTGAACGGGCACTGGTGCTTGCGGAACACGGGGCGCGCATGCACCAGAGTGTCGCGGTAACCGTCATCGAGGGTGAAGACCACAAAGGGCCGATCGGAAGCGCCCTGCCCGGCAATCCGCGCCACCGCTTCGGCGAAGGAGACCGGCTCATAGCCCAGCGACCTGGTAAGGTTAATGACGGAATCGAGGAAGGCCGGGGTTACTTCCAGCCCGGCATTGGGCGCAAAACCGCGCTGCAGGCCGCCGCCCGGCTTCACATGATGCAGCGCGAATATCGCCCCGATGCCGCCGCGGATGCGGCGCAGCACCTGCGCAGCACCGGAAAAATACAGAACATCGAGGCTCGTCTTGAGGAGCGCCGCCTTCGCCATGTCCGCGCGTCCGAAATTGCGATTGTTGGCGCAAGTCTAGGCCCGCGCCGATGAACAAAGCCTTGCGAGGGTGTCAGGTCATTCGCGCCGCCTGGGTGGCGGGCTGCCGACAAAGTCACGCCGAAGCCTTCAGCGAAGTGACCGGCCTGAGAGATAGGTGACGTTTCGTACCGGACACACGGGTAACGCTTTTTGCCTGCATTGGCGGGTGGGAGGTGTGGATGCCGTGGAAAGAGAGTTCGGTGATGGACGAACGCCTGCGTTTCGTGGCCCGCCTTCCGGACGGTGAGGTGATGACCGATTTATGCCGCGAGTTCGGCATATCCCGGAAGGCCAACGACAGTGTGGCGGGGCCGTAAATGCGCGGTTATTGCCGCGAATGGTCTAGGATACAGGGTATGGGGTGTATCTGGATGGCGTGTGTGGAGTCGAATGTCGCATTTTGGCCCATATGTGACATCGGCCGCGTTTCAGAAAATCCGACTTCGCTATCCCGAGACATCCCCTCGCCCGCATCCCGCAGCTGATTGCGGAACTTCGGCCCGCCGCCCGATCCATCGCCGCGAAAAGCGTATCGGTTGTCATGCGTTCCAGCGAAAGCTAAGGTACGACTGCGTTTCGACCAAGGAAGAGATGGGTATTCTCGGCACGAGAGCAATAGGTGTCGAGGTCTTGGCGTATGGCCGACACCATCAGCCAAGTGTCGGCGCGGCCAATGACCTCTTTTGTCCGATAGTTTCGGTCAAGAAGCCGGTGGAAGTCGGATTGGATATTGATCCGCCAGGCGCGCGGCGTTAGGAATCGGCTTCATTGCCGGAGCGGAAATGCCGATGCCGATTTCACGCCGCGGGTTCCTCACGTCCATGCTCGCCTCGGGGCTTTTCCCGGGCCGCGAGGCATTTGCGCTTTCGGGCGAGCCCTTTCCGGTCCGCGATTCCGACGCGCAGGAGGTAGATTACAAGTTCAGGCGGCGCGAGGTGGACTATGAGACGCAGGAGCCTGCGGGGACCATCGTCGTCGAACCGAGGCGCCGCTTTCTCTACCACGTGCTGGGCAACGGCAGGGCGATGCGCTACGGCGTCGCCGTGGGCAAGTCGAGCAAGGCGTGGTCGGGCGAAGCGGTGATCAAGCGCATGGCGAAATGGCCGGTATGGGTGCCCACGCCGGAGCACCTTGAGGCAATTCCCTCGCTCGCCAAATACATCAATGGTATGCCGGGAGGCCCCGACAATCCGATGGGGGCGCGCGCCATGTATCTCTATCGGGGCGACGTCGACACGATCAATCGCATCCATGGCGCGGCCAAGCCGACCCAAGTCGGGCGCAAAGTCACTGCGGGGTGCATCGGCTTGCTCAACGTCGACGTGATTCACCTCTATGACCGGGTGGAGATCGGGACCCGGGTCGTGATGCTGCAATAGGACGGCTGATCAGTTCGGATCGCGGATGGCGACCCCGCCATCCGTGACACAGTGTCGACACCGTGGCACAGAATTACCCTTTGGCCGCTTATGGCCGATATTGTTGCAAATAGATTTTTCACATCCCGGCGCGCAATATTGATTCAAAAAATCGCTCTGTCGCGCATGAGTGTTTCAAGCGGCGCGCCCTTTGGATTCGATAGTTGCGCACTTGCAGGCTGCGACCGACTTTTGCAACAATATCGGCCCAAAGCGGAACCTGGCTGAAATAGTGGGATGGCCCCCGGCCGAAGCCCGCTCGCCTCCGATCGCGCGGAGGTGTCGGTGGGTTTATCGCGATCATCAATCCGCTTCTGGAGCCATTTCAGCACCTCGCTCTCGATCCATCCGCCTCTCGAACGCGGCCCGCTGCCGAGGCGCAGGCGCTTCGGAAAGCGGTTGGCGTTCTCCAGTCTCCGAATGAGTTGCGGGCAATGGAGCACCGGCTCCTTGAGTTGACGCTTTGATCGTAACCTCTTCGTGGTGCTTGCCTGTGCCTGGAAGTATCGCGATGCTCCGTGGGTCGGCGCCCATGGCATCAGGGAAGCTGCTTGGCGAGGCCCGCCAATTTCAGAACATGGGCCTCATGGGCCCCGACGGCGGCCCGCATCCCGGTCGCGGGGGCAATTTGCCGATAGTTGACTCAGTCAACTATTTTGCCTCGAAAATGGCTTCCGAAATGCACGCATTTTGCATTGAAAAGGCTGCGTTTTGGCGCCCAAAGCGTCGCGAAAGCGCAACCAAATCAAGCATTCTCTCCGCTTTCAGGAATAGTTTCACGTGAAACACCGGCCCGGAATCGCCGCCCCGTCTCAGGCGCGGTCCGTGGCCTATTTCTCGGGAAAGTACGGGAGGCAGATGGTCGGAGCGCGGGGATTCGAACCCCGGACCCCTACCCCCCCAGAGTAGTGCGCTACCGGGCTGCGCTACGCTCCGACACAGGGCAGGCTCTAGCATCCCCCATGCAAAACCGGAAGAGGCGATTGCGGCTCTCTTTCAGCCGCCGCGGCCGAAATCCAGAAGCCGGCGGGCATCGCCCAGGTCGCGCAGCGCCGCCTTGAGCGAATCGACATGGGTGTCGGACAGGCGGTGGATCACCTGCGGCGCCTCGTCGATCATGTCGCCGGGCCGGGCGAGCGGCGCCTTGCCGGGCGGTGGCGCGCCGCGGGCGAGGCGTGGCGCCGTCTTGGCGCGGCCCGGAGGCGCCACGCCGTCAAGTTCGGCGTCGCGCTTGCGGGCGGCGATTTCACCGCGGCCCACCGCGGCCACATGGGCCACACCCAGTTCCTTGAGAATGCGCTGCACGCCGCGGATGGTATAGCCTTCGCCATAGAGCAGCGTGCGGATGCCCTTGAGCAACGCGACATCGGACGGCCGGTAATAGCGCCTGCCGCCCGCCCGTTTCATCGGCTTGATCTGGGCAAAGCGGGTTTCCCAGAAACGCAGAACGTGCTGGGGAACGTCGAGTTCCTCAGCCGCTTCGCTGATGGTCCGGAATGCGTCCGGGGCCTTTTCCACTGTCATTCTCCCGCCGCGACCCGGAGATCCCCAACCGATGCGTCAATCTTCGGTGCCCGGCTCCTGGCCATTGATCACGTTCTTCATCACCTGGCTCGGACGGAATACCAGCACGCGGCGCGGCGTGATCGGCACTTCCTCGCCGGTTTTCGGATTGCGGCCGATACGCCCTTTCTTGCTGCGGACGATGAAGGTGCCGAAGGACGATAGCTTCACCGAATGGCCATGGATCAGCGTATCCGACATGAGATCGAGAACAGACTTGACGAGATCGGCGGACTCGGTCCGCGACAGGCCGATTTCACGATGCACGGCTTCACTGAGATCGGCGCGAGTGAGGGTCTTGCCCGCCATCACTTTCCCCTTGCAAGATGACCGCGAGGTTAGAATGCCGTTTTCGGGAGGTCAATAGAAAATAGCGGGAACTCAAAGGGTTAGGGTGGGCGTCAATAGCGGGCTAGAACCGCGCCCCAAGTGAAGCCGCCGCCCATGGCTTCCATCAGCACGAGATCGCCGCGGCGGATGCGGCCATCCTTGACGGCAACATCGAGGGCGAGGGGGATCGAGGCGGCGGAGGTATTGCCGTCGCGGTCCAGTGTCATGACAATGCGCTCCTCGGGAATGCCGAGTTTCTTGGCGGTGCCTTCGAGGATGCGCCGGTTGGCCTGATGCGGCACGAACCAGTCGATCTGCGAGGGCTTGATACCGGCTACGGCCATGGTTTCCTCCATGATCGCGGCGATATTGACGACCGCATGCTTGAACACCTCGCGGCCTTCCATGCGCAAGTAGCCCACGGTTTTGGTGGTCGAAGGCCCGCCGTCCACATAGAGCTTGTCGTTGTAGCGTCCGTCGGAGCGGATGCGGCAGGCG
>CAYOZR010000118.1:0-10187 GCA_964408555.1 uncultured Aestuariivirga sp. | reverse complement strand
GCGGACCGCATGGATTTCCAGGGCCGCGACCTTCTGCACATGACGGCGGCCGAGCGCCGCAAGATCACCGGCAAGGACATCGCCATGATCTTCCAAGAGCCCATGTCGAGCCTGAATCCCTGCTTCACCGTGGGCTTCCAGTTGATCGAGGCGCTGAATACCCATCTCGACATGGACAAGAAGGCGCGCCGGGCCCGCGCCATCGAGCTCCTCGAAAGCGTCGGCATTCCGGGGCCGGAGCAGCGGCTTTCCTCCTTCCCGCACCAGCTTTCCGGCGGCATGAACCAGCGTGTCATGATCGCCATGGCGATCGCCTGCGGCCCCAGGCTGCTGATCGCCGACGAGCCGACGACCGCGCTCGACGTCACCATCCAGGCGCAAATCCTCGATCTTCTGGTGCGCCTGCAGAAGGATACCGGCATGGGCCTGGTGCTCATCACCCATTCCATGGGCGTCGTCGCCGAAACGGCCGAGCGGGTCAGCGTGCAATATGCCGGGCAGAAGGTCGAGGAACAACCGGTTGGGCAGCTCTTTGCCGATCCGCGTCACCCCTACACGGCGGCCCTGCTGGCCGCCCTGCCGGAGCGCGCCAAGGCCCGCCGCCTTCCCTCCATTGCCGGCGTCGTGCCGGGCCAGTTCGATCGTCCCCCCGGCTGCCTGTTCGCGCCGCGCTGCGAATTCGCAACCTCGCTTTGCCATTCGGCGGCGCCGAAGCTGAATGACGGCGCGCTTTGTCATTACCCGCTGCGCAAGGGCAAGCCGCGGGGCCATCCGGGCAAGGAGAAGGCCGCATGAGCACCGTTCTCACCGCCCGCGATCTCACCCGCTATTACCGCGTCTCGCGCGGCGCCTTCCGCGAGCCGGCCACGCTCAAAGCCCTCGATGGCGCGAGTTTCACTCTCGATCGCGGCAAGACGCTGGCGGTCGTCGGCGAGTCGGGCTGCGGAAAATCGACCCTTGCCCGCCTCGTCGCCATGATCGAGCTGCCGACCTCGGGCTCGCTCAATATTGCCGGCCACGACATCGTGGGGGCTTCGTCCGAAACCTTGCGCTTGCTCCGTCCCACGGTACAGATCGTCTTCCAGAATCCTTACGGCTCGCTCAACCCACGCCAGAAGATCGGCCATGCGCTGGAGGAGCCGCTGCTGGTCAACACCAAGATGCCGCAAGCCGAGCGCGGCGAGCGCGCTCGCGCCATGATGGCGAGTGTTGGGCTGCGGCCCGAATATTACGACCGCTATCCGCACATGTTTTCCGGCGGCCAGCGCCAGCGCATCGCCATCGCCCGCGCCCTGATGCTCGATCCCGCCGTGCTGGTGCTCGACGAGCCGGTCTCCGCCCTCGATGTCTCGATCCAGGCCCAGGTGCTCAATCTGCTGGCCGATCTGCAGGAACGGCACAATCTCGCCTATCTCTTCATCAGCCACGATCTCTCGGTGGTCAGGCACATCGCCGACGAGGTAATGGTCATGTATCTCGGCCGCGTCGTCGAGCAGGGACCGCGCCAGGCCATTTTCGGCAATCCCCAGCATCCCTATACCAGGGCGCTGCTCTCGGCCACGCCGGTTCCCGATCCCTCCGCCAAGCGCGAGCGCATCGTGCTCAAAGGCGAATTGCCCTCGCCGCTCGCCCCGCCTCCGGGCTGCACCTTCCATCCCCGCTGCCCGCTTGCTTTCGGCACTTGCCGGGTGGTGAGCCCGCCGCTGCTTGCCCACGATGCAAGCCTTGTGGCATGCCATGCGGTGAACCCACCCCAGCCCGAGTCAAAGGCGGCCTGAATGTCCAAGCGTGCGGAACTCTCGGCCGGCGAAGCCCTCGTCGGTCTCCTCGAAGCCTATGGCGTCGACACCATTTTCGGCATTCCCGGCGTCCACAATGTCGAAATGTACCGGGCCCTGCCGCGCTCCAAGATCAGGCACGTGCTGGTGCGCCACGAGCAGGGCGCGGGGTTCATGGCCGACGGCTATGCCAGAGCCACCGGCAAGCCGGGCGTGTGCTTCACCATCACCGGCCCCGGCCTTCTCAATATCCTGACACCCATGGGTCAGGCGTGGTCGGATTCGAGCAATGTCCTGGTGATTTCCTCGGCCCTCGACATCGCCGACAGCGCGCAAGGGAGAGGCCGCCTGCATGAGATGCTCGATCAGCGCGGCGCCGCCGCGACGGTGACCAGCCTCGCCATGCGCGCCTATACGCCGAAGGACATTCGCGATGGGCTCGCCCGCGCCTTCGGCAATTTCGCCAGCACGCGCCCGCGCCCCGCCTATCTGGAAATTCCCCTCGATCTCCTGAAGCAGCCGGCGGGCGATGGCTGGACGCCGCGCGCCCTTCCGTCGCTGCCGTCTCCTTCCCCCGCGCTGCTTGCCGAGGCGGCGAAGAAACTGTCGGCGGCGAAAAATCCGGTGATCCTGCTCGGCGGCGGCGCCTTGCATGCCGGTGCTGCCGCCACCGCCATCGCCGAAAAGCTTGGCGCACCCATCCTCACCACCACGGCCGGCAAGGGCGCGGTGCGCGCCGATCATCCGCTGTGCCTTGGTTACTGCCTGTCGCGCCAGGCCGGCCAATCGCTGCTGGCCACATCCGACGCCATTCTGTGCGCCGGCTCCGAGCTTTCGGAAACCGATTTCTGGACCTCCGATTTCATCCTCGGCCAGAACCTCATCCGCATCGACATCGATCCCGCCTCGCTGACGCGGCCCCATGCCGCCGAGATCGCCATTCTCGGCGATGCCCGCGCCGCACTCGAAGGCATCGCGGCCGGATTGCAGATCGCTCGCGCCGCGCCGCCGCCCGCATTCTCCGTCGAAGAAGACCGTCCGCTGCGCCGGATGCTCGCCAAGGTTCTTGCCGTGATCCGCGACAGCTTGCCGGAAGAGACCGTCATCGCCTCCGACATGACCCAGATCGCCTATGCCGCGAACGAGATATTCCCCATTCACCGGCCCCGCACCTGGCTGCACCCGGTGGGTTTCGGCACCCTGGGCTTCGCGCTTCCCGCCGGCATCGGCGCCAAGTTCGGTGTCGGCGAGAAACCGGTTGCCGTGATGATCGGCGATTACGGCATCCAGTACACCGTCAATGAGCTGGGCACGGCGGCCGAACATAAATTGCCCCTCGTCATTCTCATGTGGAACAATGACGCGCTGGGGCAGATCCGCGATGACATGGTGAACAAGGGCATCCAGCCCAATGCCGTCACCCTGAAGAACCCGGATTTCCAGGCGCTCGCCAAAGCCTATGGCTGCTTCGCCGAGAAACCCGCCTCGCTTAAAGGTCTGGCCGCCGCGATCGGGGCGGCGCTGAAAGCAAATGGCCCGACCTTGATCGAGATGACACCGCGGATGGTCGATGGTTGATGCCGCCGTCATCTTCGACGTCGACGGCGTGCTTCTCGATCTGACGCGGGCCGAGGAGGATGCCTTCTTCCTGCCCTTCGAGCGGCGCTATGGGCTTACCGGCCTGTCGCGCGACTGGGACAGCTACGCCATCCGTAATGACGGAAACATTGTCGAAGAAATTCTCGCGGCTCACGGCCTCGCCACGAACCAGCGCGATGCCGTCCTCGCCGACTATATCGAAGTCCTGCGCGGCGGGCTGCGCGGCGGACTGCTATCGCCCGTCGCTATTCCCGGCGCCCGCCAGTTGCTCGACGCTCTCGCCACCGAAGCGGCACTCGGTATCGCCACCGCCAATATCGTCGCGGCGGCCCGCCTGCGCCTCGAGGCCGTGGACTTGTGGAACGCCGTCTCCCGCCATCCCTTCGGCGCCGATGGTGGCGGCCACAAGCGCGACATCGTGGCCCGCGCCATCGCCGCGACCGGCCTGCCGAAGCACCGGATCGTCTATATCGGCGACAATCGCAACGACGTCGAGGCGGGTCTTGCAAATCGGGTGCACTTCATCGGCTTCAGCCGGAATGCGCCCCGGCGGCAGGCCCTGGCGGCGGCGGGCGCACCCGTGGTCAGCGCCGATCACCGGGCGACCCTAAGACTCATCCGGCAAATCCTGGTGTCTTGAACATGCTGGCTGACCGGCGCGGGCTCTGACATATTCATGGCCGAAATTCCTGGAGATGACGGCATGAGCGGTGAAAGTCAGATGGGCCTCCTGCGAACCGGGCGGTTTCTGCCCCTGTTCGCCGCCCAAGCCATCGGTGCCTTCAACGACAACGGCCTGCGCAACGCCATCGCCATTCTCATCACCTTCGATCTCGCGGTGAACCGGGGCTGGAATGCCACGCTCTTCGTGCAGGCCGGAACCGCGCTGTTCATCCTGCCCTATTTCCTTTTCTCCGCCATCGCCGGCCAGCTTGCCGACAAGTTCGACAAGGCCGTGCTGGCGCGGCGCATCAAGCTTGTCGAAATGGCGGCCATGGCCTTCGGCGCCGTGAGCCTGTGGCTCGACAATCCCTATCTGCATCTGACCGTATTATTCTTCGCCGGCACGCTTGCCGCCTTCTTCGGCCCGATCAAATACGGCATTCTTCCGCAATACCTGAGGCGCGAGGAGCTGATCGGCGGCAATGCCCTGATCGAGATGGGCACTTTTGTTGCCATTCTGCTCGGCACCATGTTCGGCGGCTTTCTGGTGCTCGAGCCCTGGGGAAGGCCGGTGCTCTCCGGCGCCCTCGTGGTTCTCGCGGCCGGCGCCTGGTTCGCCGCGCTCCGCATGCCGCCGGCCGCGCCCGCCGCGGCGGATCTCGTCTTCGACTGGAACGTGATCCGCCAGACGGCCAAGCTCATCGGCCATGCGCGCGAGCGCCCCGACGTGTTCTGGGCGGTGCTCGGCGCCTCATGGTTCTGGTTCCTCGGCACCGTGCTGCTCATCCAGCTCCCGATCTTCACCAGGGACGTGGTTCTCGCCAATGACACCGTGGCCAATCTCTTCACCGCCACCTTCACCGTCGGCATCGGCGCCGGTTCGCTCCTCACCAACACCCTGCTCAAGGGCGAAATTTCGGCCAGATACGTGCCGGTGGCGGCGATCATGATGACCGTGTTCATGATCGATCTTTATTTCGCTTCGGGCGCGGCGAATGCCGCGCTTGCCGGCACCGCCTTCAACCGGCCTTCGGTCTTTTTTGCTTCCTGGTCCGGCTGGCGGGTGGCGGGCGATCTGTTCTTCACCGCGTTTTTCGGCGGCATCTATGCCGTGCCGCTCAATGCCATCATGCAGAACCGGACGGCTCCGGCAAGGCGCGCCCGGGTCATCGCCGCCAACAACATCTTCAATGCCATCTTCATGATTGCCGCAACCGTCATCTCCGCGGCCCTGCTCCAAACCATGACGGCGCGTGGCCTGTTTCTCAGCGTGGCGATCGCCAATGCCGGGGTGGCCGTGTGGATCTGCCGCCTGCTGCCCCAGGAACTGGTGACCAATTTGGCGCGCCAGCTCTTCCGCCTGCTCTACCGTGTCGAAGTCAGGGGCCTCGAGAATTTCGCCGCCGCCGGCCGCCGCGCGGTGATTGTCGCCAATCACCAATCGCTGCTCGACGGCCCCATCCTCTCGGCCTTTCTGCCCGAGCGCTGCGGCTTCGCCATCAACACCCACATGGCGATGCGCTGGTGGGTGAAGCCCGCCTTCCGCCTCTTCGACATCATTCCCATCGATCCGACCAATCCCATGGCGCTGCGCAGCCTGGTGAGCGAGCTCAAGAAGGGCCGCAAGATCGTCATCTTCCCGGAAGGCCGCCTCACCGTCACCGGCGCGCTGATGAAGGTCTATGAAGGCCCCGGCGCCATCGCCCAGATGGCCGGCGCCAAGGTGCTCCCCGTCCGGATCGAGGGCGCCCAATATTCGCAGCTCTCGCGCATGCGCGGCAAGTTGCGGCTCAGATGGTTCCCGAAGGTGACGCTCACCTTCCTGCCGCCGCTGAAG
Organism: uncultured Aestuariivirga sp.; assembly: GCA_964408555.1. Lineage (GTDB taxonomy): Bacteria > Pseudomonadota > Alphaproteobacteria > Rhizobiales > Aestuariivirgaceae > Aestuariivirga. The sequence continues at coordinate 4,310 of CAYOZR010000118.1, read as the reverse complement.
TTCGATGCACCCGATGGAATGAAGGGTTCGGAACTCCGCGAACACCAGGCCGACCAGCTCTATGACGTGATGACCGACATGGTCTTCCGCACCTCCAACATCGACCGGACCCTATTCGAGGCCCTGCTCGATGCTCGCGCCACCCACGGCGGCCGGCACAAGATCCTCGAGGACATCCAGCGCGATCCGCTGAGCTATGGCCGCCTCGTTCTCGGTAGCTTCATTCTCGGCCGCAGGATCGCGCGGGCAACGCCGGGCCAGAAGACCGTCGGCGTGCTCTTGCCCAATGCCAACGGCACCTTCGTCACCCTCTTCGGCCTGCATGCCTTCGGCCGGGTGCCGGCCATGCTTAATTTCTCCACCGGCGCCATCAACATGTCGGCCGCCTGCACCGCGGCCCAGGTCGAGACCATCGTCACCTCGCGCAAATTCATCGAGGCGGGGAACATGGAGGACGATCTGAAAATTCTCGGCCAGAACCGCAAGATTGTCTTCCTCGAGGACGTGCGCGCCAGCCTCGGCCTCGGCGACAAGCTCTACGGGCTCTTCGCCAGGACATTTCCCAATCGCGCCCTCAAATCGGCCGGCGCCTCGCGCGATCCCAATTCGGCGGCCGTCATTCTCTTCACCTCGGGCTCGGAAGGCGTGCCCAAGGGTGTGGTGCTATCGCACCGCAATCTGCACGCCAATCGCCATCAGGCCGCCGCCCGCATCGCCTTCACCGCCCAGGACATCGTGTTCAACCCGCTGCCCATGTTTCATGCCTTCGGCCTGACCGCCGCTTCGCTGCTGCCGGTCTTGGCGGGGGTGCGCACCTTCCTCTATCCCTCGCCCTTGCATTACAAGGTGATCCCCGAGCTCTGCTACGACACCAACGCGACCATCCTGTTCGGTACCGACACCTTCCTGATGGGCTATGCCCGCAACGCCCACCCTTACGATTTCTTCAATGTGCGCCTGGTCGTGGCGGGGGCCGAGCGGGTAAAGCAGGAAACCCGCGAGCTGTGGATGGAGAAATTCGGGCTGCGCATTCTCGAAGGCTATGGCGCCACCGAATGCGCTCCGGTTCTCGCCGTCAACACGCCGATGCATTACAAGACCGGCACCGTCGGCCGGCTTCTCGACCGCATCGAATACCGCCTCGAGCCGGTCGAAGGCATCGATGAGGGCGGGCGCCTGGTGGTCAGGGGACCCAATGTCATGCTCGGTTACTTGCGCGCCGACACTCCCGGCGTGCTCGAGCCGCCGCCCGATGGCTGGCATGACACTGGCGATATCGTCAAGATGGACGACCAGGGCTTCGTCATCGTCCTCGGCCGCGCCAAGCGCTTCTGCAAGATCGCCGGCGAGATGATCTCGCTCACCGCGATCGAGGCGAAACTCCGGCAGGCCTTTCCCGACTGGGTCCATGCCGTGGTCGCCGTTCCCCACAAGAAGAAGGGCGAACAGCTGGTGCTGATCACCACGGCCGAGAAGCTCGACCGCAAGCAGCTGGCCGACGGGCTGAAGAAGGAAGGCGCCACCGAACTGATGATTCCGCGCAATATTCTGAGCCTTGAGGAGCTGCCGGTGCTGGGCTCCGGCAAGACCGACTACGTGGCCTTGAACCGCCTGGCCCGTGAAAAGGTGATGGAGTGAGCCTGACACTCGAGGCGCGCGAGGCGGCGCTGCTGGCCGGCCGCGAGGGTAAGGCCATGCAGCTTGCCATGCGTCTTGTCGTCAAGGCGGCGGAGATCATGGGCGCGATGCGCCTCGTGCCGATTACTTTCGCCCATATCGATGCCTGCTTCTACACCGGCCAGGCGCATGTGGATTTCGCCCGCTATCTCCTGGAAAACGGCGCCAGGCTCGCCGTGCCCACCTGGACCAACAACGGCGTGGTGAGTCTCGCCGATCCGGATCTGCGGCCCGAAGCCGACGATCCCGAAACCGTGCGCGGCGCCCGCCAGCTGATGCAGCTCTATGCCGCGATGGGCTGCAAGCCCACCTGGACCTGTGCCCCCTATCAATTGCCGGGCGGCCCCAAATTCGGCGATCACATAGCGGTGGGCGAATCCAATGCGGTTGCCTATTACAATTCGGTTGTCGGCGCCCGCACCAATAAATACGGCGACTATCTCGATGTTGCCTGCGCGCTGGTGGGCAAGGCGCCCTTCGCCGGACTGCATACTGACGAAGGGCGGCGGGCGGAGCTTCATTTCGATTGCACGCTGCTTGCCGATGACTGGAAGCGCCAGGATATCTTTCATCATCTTCTCGGCCACCATGCCGGCCGCATCGCCGGGCGCCGCATTCCGGCGATTTCCGGCCTGGTGAAAACTTCGCTCGGCAATCTCAAGGCGTTGAGTTCCGCCGTGGCGGCGTCGGGCGGCGTGGAACTCTGGCACGGCATCGGCGTGACACCGGAAGCCCCCGATCTCGATGCGGTCTTCCGCTCCGGCGAGACCTTGCGCGTCGGCGCCGGCGACCTGCGGCAGGCCCATAGTGAGCTTTCCACCGGCCGCGATGGTCCGCTCGATGCGGTGGCGCTCGGCACGCCGCATTTCTCGCTTGCCGAATTTGGCGAGCTTGTGCGCCTGCTCGACGGCCGCCAGGTGAAACCCGGCCTTCAGTTTACCGTCTCCACCGCCCGCGGTATCCGCCATCTCGTCGAAGCCAAAGGCTGGCTGGCAAGGCTGGAGGCGGCCGGCATCGCCGTGCCTGTCGATATCTGCACCTATTATTCGCCGAAGCTTCGCGGGCTCAAGGGCCGTGTCATGACCAATGCCGCCAAATGGGCCTATTACGCGCCGGGCATGCTGGGCGTCGAAGTCTGTTTCGGCTCGCTGAAGGAATGCGTTGAAAGTGCCATTCGCGGCGAAGTCTGGCGCGATCCGGCCCTGTGGGTGTCGGCATGATCCGCGCCACAATTCTCCATGCCGGCGAGGCCGAGGGTCCGGTTCTCGCCCTCGACGAGCCTTTGAGTTTCTGGGGCGCCTTCGATCCCAAGACCGGAATCATCCTCGACGTACATCATCCCCAGCGCGGCGCCTGTCTCACCGGCCAGGTCTTGCTGATGCACGAAAGCCGCGGCTCGGGTTCCGCCCCCGGCGCCATTGCCGAGGCGATAAGGCTTGGCACGGCCCCGGCGGCCATTCTTCTTGTGGCGCCCGACGTCAACCTGGCGATCGGCGCTGCGGTCGCGGAGGAGCTTTACGGCAAGCAATGCCCGGTTCTTGCGGTTTCCGCGACCGGCTATGACAGTTTGAAGCAGGCGGCTAACTTGCGCATCGCCCGCGATGGCACTCTCTCCACCTACTAGCTATACAACCGCGCAATTCCACTCACGGAGTATTATATGCGCTTTGCAGCGATCACCGATAGGCTCGCCGGTCTCGGTTCGGAGAAATGGGCGGTTCATCTCGAGGGCAAGCGCCGCGCCGCCCATGGCGAGAAGATGATCTTTCTGTCGATCGGCGAGCCCGACGCGCCGCCGCCCGCCGCGATCATGGACGTGGCCGAACGCCAGATGCGCGCCGGCCGCACCCGCTATTCCAACGGCCGCGGCGAGCCGGAAATTCTGGCAGCGCTCTCCCGCCTGTATTCGCGCCGCACCGGCCGCGCCGTCACACCCCAGCAATTCCTGTTTCTGCCGGGAACCCAGACGGCGCTCTATGCGGTGATGATGGCGCTGGTCGATCTGGGTCACGAAGTGCTGATGGCCGATCCCTATTACGCCACCTATGAAGGCGTCATTGCCGCGGCGGGCGGTATCGCGGTCCCGGTGCGCGTCGATCCCGACCACGGTTTTCATCTCAATGCGCAGGATCTGGAGCGCGCCATCACGCCGAAGTCGCGCGTGCTTCTGATGAACACGCCGAGCAACCCCACCGGCGCGGTATTCACCGCCGAGGAAATCGCCAAAATCGGCAAGCTCTGCGAAAAACACGATCTGTGGATCGTCTCCGACGAGGTCTATGCCACGCTCACCTATGGCAACACGGTCTTCGCCTCGCCCTTCGACGTGGCCGAACTGGAGAAGCGCACGGTGGTTGTCTCGTCGGTGTCGAAGTCCCATGCCATGCCCGGCTTCCGCTGCGGCTGGATCGCGGCCTCGGAGGAATTTTGCGCGCGCGCCCTTCCCATCACCGAGACCATGCTGTTCGGCTCCCAGCCTTTCCTCGAGGATGCAACGGCCTTCGCGCTCGACAATCGCTTCCCCGAAGTCGAGGCCATGAAGCGGAACTACGAGCGCCGCGCCCGGGCCGTGGTGGCGGGCCTCAAGGGCGCCAAAACCGTCTCGGCCCGCATGCCCGAGGGCGGCATGTTCG
>CAYOZR010000117.1:0-10238 GCA_964408555.1 uncultured Aestuariivirga sp. | reverse complement strand
GTTCCGATGGCGGCATCGTCGGCGAGGCGGCGGTCGATTTCATCGGCCAGTTCAAGGTCGACTACGCGGTGATCGGCGTCTCGGCCATCGACGACGATGGCGCGCTCCTGGATTTCGACTACCGCGAGGTGCGCGCCGCACAGGCGATCCTCAACAATGCCCGCAACGTCATTCTGGTGTCCGATGCGATGAAGTTCACGCGCTCGGCGCCGGTGCGCATCGGGCACATGTCGCAGGTCGATATTTTCGTTACCGACCGGCCGCCACCCGAAACCATCGTCGATGTCTGCCGGCACAGCGGCGTGCAGCTTGAAATCACCGGCGGGAACGGCGAACCAGATCAGGCGGAAGGCGCGCGGCCCGGTCCATGAGCTATGATCTTTTCATTATCGGCGGCGGCGTGAATGGTTGCGGCATCGCCCGCGATGCGGCGGGCCGCGGCCTGAAAGTGTTCCTCGCCGAGCAGGGCGATCTCGCCGGCGGTACCTCGTCGGCCTCGACCAAGCTCATCCACGGGGGCTTGCGCTATCTCGAACATTACGAATTCCGGCTGGTGCGCGAGGCGCTGATCGAGCGCGAGGTGCTGCTGAAGGCGGCCCCGCACATCATCTGGCCGTTGCGGTTTGTGTTGCCGCATCATCATGGCTTGAGACCGTGGCCGGTCATTCGTCTCGGCCTGTTTCTCTACGATCACCTCGGCGGCCGCAAAATCCTGCCGCCGACCCGCAGCGTCGATCTGGCGAACGATATCACCGGCCAGCCGCTCAAGCCGGAATTCGTGCGCGGCTATGAATATTCCGATTGCTGGGTCGAGGATGCGCGGCTGGTGGTTCTCAGCGCCCGCGACGCCGCCGGCCGCGGCGCCGTCATCCGCACACGGACGCGCTGCAAGACGGCGCGGCGGGTGGAAGGCGGCTGGGAGCTGACGATCGAACCGGCGGGCGGCGGCAAGACCGAAACCGTGCGGGCCAAGGCCCTGATCAATGCGGCGGGCCCCTGGGTGAGCCAGGTGCTGGGCGACGTCGTCGGCCGCACTGCGCCCGACAAGATCAGAATGGTAAAGGGCAGCCACATCGTCGTCGACCGGCTCTACGACCACGACCGCTGCTATATTTTCCAGAATGCCGACGGCCGCATCTGCTTCGCCATTCCCTACGAACAGAACTTCACCCTGATCGGCACCACCGACGAAGATCACAAGGGCGATCCTGGCGCCCCCAGGATTTCCCAGGCCGAGACCAACTATCTGCTCTCCGCGGTCAGCGAATATTTCAAGCGCCCGGTGGCCCGCGAGACGGTGCGCTGGTCCTATTCGGGCATAAGGCCGCTTTACGACGACGGCGCCAGCAAGGCGCAGGAAGCAACCCGCGACTATGTGCTGAGGCTCGAAGCGGCCGAGAACCAGGCGCCGCTCCTGTCGGTATTTGGCGGCAAGATCACCACCTTCCGTAAGCTCGCCGAGGCGGTCATGGAGAAGATGGCGCCGTTCTTCCCGCAAGCCGGTCGGCCGTGGACGGAAACCGCAGCACTGCCCGGCGGCGATTTCTCCTATGACCAGGTCGAGGCACGAATCGCCGAAATGCAGCGCCGTTACTCCTTCCTCACTCCGCGCAATGTGCGGCGCATCTTCCGGGCCTACGGTACCGATGCCGAGAAAATGTTCGGCGGCGCCCGCTTCGCCCAGGACATGGGCAAGAGCTTCGGCCTCTTGAGCGAGCGCGAGGTGGACTATCTCAAGACCCATGAATGGGCCGAGACGGCGGAGGACATTCTCTGGCGCCGCTCGAAGCTCGGCCTGCACCTGTCGGCGGACGAACAGGCGGCATTGCGGCAGCACATGAATCCGAAGCCGGCGCGCAAGGCGGTTGCGCGCAAGGGGGGATAGAGGCCGCATGCCGGACTTCATTCTGGCCATCGATCAGGGCACGACCTCGTCGCGGGCCATCGTGTTCGACGCCAAGCTGCGCATCCGTGGGCTTGGCCGGCAGGAGTTCAAACAATATTTTCCAGCCTCCGGCTGGGTCGAGCACGACGTGGAAGAAATCTGGCGGAGCGTGCTGGCGACCTGCAAGTCCGCCCTGCGCAAGGCGAAGGCGAAGCCCACAGACATCCGCGCCATCGGCATCACCAACCAGCGCGAAACCACCGTGGTGTGGGACCGCAAGACCGGCAAACCCATTCACCGCGCCATCGTCTGGCAGGACCGGCGCACCGCCGAGACCTGCGCCAGGCTCAAGGCGGCAGGTCACGAGCCCATGGTTGCGGCCAGGACCGGGCTGCTGCTCGATCCCTATTTCTCCGGCACCAAGATCGCCTGGCTGCTCGACAATGTTAAAGGAGCGCGCCAGCGCGCCGAGCGCGGCGAGCTTTGCTTCGGCACCATCGACAGTTTCCTCATCTGGCGGCTAACCGGCGGCAGGGTGCATGCAACCGATGCCACCAATGCCTCGCGTACGCTGCTCTACGATATCCATTCCGGCGCTTGGGACGGCGAGCTCCTGGCGCTCTTCAATGTGCCGCGCGCCATGCTGCCGGAGGTGAAGGATTGCGCCGCCGATTTTGGCATGACCGAGCCGCGCCTGTTCGGCCATGCCATCGCCATTGCCGGGGTGGCCGGCGACCAGCAGGCCGCCAGCATCGGCCAGGCCTGTTTTAAGCCGGGGATGATGAAGTCGACCTATGGCACCGGCTGCTTCGCGCTGCTCAATACAGGCGAGAAGCCGGTTCACTCGCAGAACCGCCTGCTCACCACAATTGCCTATCAGCTGGGCGGCAAACGCATTTATGCGCTGGAGGGCGCCATCTTCATCGCCGGTGCCGCGGTACAGTGGCTGCGCGACGGACTGAAACTGGTGAAGACGGCGGCCGAGACGGGCAAGCTGGCGCAGGCCGCGGATGCGGCCCAAGAGGTCTATCTGGTGCCGGCCTTCGTCGGCCTCGGCGCGCCCTACTGGAATTCGCAAGCGCGCGGCGCCATCTTCGGCCTGACGCGGGCCACCACACCTAAGGAACTGGCGCGCGCCGCACTCGAGGCGGTGTGCTACCAGACGCGCGACCTGCTTGAGGCGATGCGCAAGGATTGGGGAACCGCGGGCGAAACCATCCTGCGCGTCGATGGCGGCATGACGGCTTCCGACTGGACCATGCAATGCCTTGCCGACATTCTCGCCGCACCGGTCGACCGGCCGAAAGTGCTGGAGACGACGGCGCTGGGGGCCGCCTATCTGGCGGGTCTGCAGGCGGGGCTTTATCCGCATCCTGAGGAATTCGCCAAACTGTGGCGGCTCGACAAGCGCTTCTCGCCGAAAATGGATGCCAAGCTGCGCGAGCGCAAATATGCGGGCTGGCGGGAGGCGGTGCGCAAGCTGCTTGCGTGAGCCCTTCCGAAGACTTTCTCAATCCGGAGGGATTACACTTCCACCACCACACCGAACGCCGCGAAAACGGCGCGTAGGCGTTGTGCCGCATGGTCGGCAATATCAATGCAGACGATGCCAGCGGCGATACCATCGAGAGCACTGACGATCTTCTGGGCAACAGAGTCGTCGGTGAGCACTGCGAGCACGCAATCACTTTGCGTCATGTAGAGAAAAGACTTGCGATCAAGCGGCTCAATATTCTCGAATATCTGCCAATCCATGCGACTGGCATGGGGGCCGATCAGAGCGGCGCGCATGCCCGCACGGTAGCCGATGTCGATCTTGCACGCCCTCCAGAACGCTTGCGGCAGGGCGAAGAGAACCGGTTTCAGCCAGTCGATCATCTCCTCGGCAAAGGAGTCGCTATCGGCTGCCGCGAGGATGAATCTGGCAAGCTTTGGCTGCCGCCAATTCGTTAGGTCGTCAATCCGCATGGGGATTAGCGGCCTTCGGCCGCCACTGTTTCTCTGGTTCCGCCCTCGCAATCGGCCGCGCACAACTCCGAATTGAGCTTGCGTAATGCCTGTTCAAGATCCTTGATCAGCCAGATGAGAGTGGGTGGGGCGATGCCTTCGAGCTCTTTTCTCATCCGGCCGATCACTGTGGCCGCAAGGCCGAGCGTCTCGATCTGTGCCATGCGCTTCGGTGGTGTAGTCTGCTGTGTCATCTTTCAGTCCTGTTGAAGCTGAGAGCGCCGCCCAAGCGCAGGCTGGACGGCTTGCGTCGTCCGGCGCGCGCAGGTGCAGCATTGATCGGAAATTGTCCGGCTACAGACAAACGATCCGCCTGTCCTGGGCGCGATCAATTGGGTCTGCCTGGGGGCACCCCGTGTCGAAGCCTATTTAGAGGCTGCGGGATGAACTTGAATTGACACAGGGTGCCGTGTTTGCGGTGGCTTGGCGTCAAACGTCATTTGTTACTTTTGTTAACTTTGGCAACGCCATGGTTGCGCCGCATTTGGGCCGGTGGTTTGCCATACCAGTTGCGAGCTGCCCGTGAATAGGCCGTCGCAGACGAGTAGCCGCAGCGGTGGGCGATTTCGGCGAGCGGCAGCGCCGTGTCGGCCAGCAGGCGGTCGGACAGTTCGCGCCGCGTTTCGTCGAGAAGCTTCTCGTAACTGGTGCCAGCTTCGGACAGGCGCCGCTGCAAACTCCGCTCGCTCATTGCCAATTGGCGCGAAACCAGAGCCAAGGTCGCATTGCCTGTCTGGAGCAGTGCCACGATCTTCTCCTTCGCCTGCAGCAGCACGCTCTTGGGCACCTGCAGCGCGGCCAGCATAACCTCACATTGCTTGCGCATCAGCTCGAATATCCGGCTGTCGGCGGCAGGATTGTTCGTGCTCAAGACCGCCGAGGGAAACTCCATCCCCACAATGCGATCATTGAATTTGATATGCGGGGACAACAAGGCGCGATGCTCGGCGATGGAACGGGGTGCTGACCGTTCGAGGTGAACCCGGCTCGGCGACCAGTTCGCACCCGCATAGTTGCGGAAATGGCGGCAGGCCAGAAGTACCCCCAAATCCACAAATTGGTCACGTTTGACGACAAGGGGCGAAATCGTCCACACAATGCGCGTGATCTGCTTGCCGATGTTCAAGTCGAAATAGGCGTAATCGGCAAGCAGCTGGACATACTTGACGAGAAATTCCACAGCGTCACGGAACCCTGGGGCATTCTGCAAGGCAAAGCCGAAGGGGCCCGTGTCGCCAAGCTGGAAGCTCAGTCCGTAGTGGAGTCCAAAGCTCTCATCTCCACTGACGGTGGCAAGGACCTCAAGTAAGCGGGCAAAACGGTCGAGACTGATGCGAACCCCGAATTGCTGGAAGCTGGCCGGATCGAGACCGACTGCCGCTGCCAGAGGCGCCAGATCGATGCCGCGCGACTGCGAGAATGCGGCAAGACTGCGGCCTGCCGCCGCCGTGATCAGGTATTCGTTTGCAAGACCCATTGGCCTTCTTCTTCAAATGCCGTCGCGGTAGGATAGTTTTTTGGCGCCAAATGTAAATTGGTAAATGGATGCGAAGCTCCGGGCCCGCAAATATGCGGGCTGGCAGGATGCAGTGCGCAAGCTGCTGGCGTGAAGCGGCCGGGCTTCTCATGCAAAAAGGCCCGGGTTCATCACCCGGGCCTTTTCGCTCGGTATCCGCGTATTCTTATGCCGCCTCTTCGGCGGGGACTTCGTCTTCGGTCTTTTCGCCCGGCACCGGAGGGCGCTTGGCGTTCTTGACGAGATAGTCCTCGACTTCCTTGATGGACTGGTCGTCGTCGATCTTTTTCACCGCCGCGATTTCACGGGCCATCCGCTCCAGCGCCTGCTCGAAGAGCTGACGCTCGGAATAGGACTGCTCGGGCTGGCGCTCGGAGCGATACAGATCGCGGACCACCTCGGCGACCGCGATCAGATCGCCGGAATTGATCTTCGCATCATATTCCTGGGCGCGCCGCGACCACATGGTGCGCTTGATGCGGGCCCGGCCCCTGAGCACGCGAAGCGCCTGCTCGATCAGCGCCCGGTCGGCGAGACGGCGCATGCCCTTCTGCTCGGCGCGGCCGGTGGGAACCTTGAGGCGCAGCTTCTCCTTCTCGAAATCGACGATATAGAGTTCGAGCCTGGAGCCGGCGATTTCCTGTTCTTCGATCTTGGTGACCCGGCCCACGCCATGCGCGGGGTAGACGATCAGCTCATTGATCTTGAAGGCGTACTTCTTCGGTCCGGGGACGGTCACGACTTGGCCGGTTATGGCCGGCTTGGGCGGGGCCGCCGGAACGGGAGCCGGGGCCGCGGCCTGGGCGGCGGCCCGGAGTGCTGCTAAAGCGGCGGGCTTGGCCGGCACATGCTGCGGTTTGGCCGCGGTGGGTTTGGCGGCCGCCGGCCTTGCGGCGGCGGGCTTGGCAACGGGCTTCGACGCCGGCTTGGAGGCGGGCTTGGCTTGCGCCTTGACGGGCTTGGCCTTGGCCTTGACCAAGGGCTTCGACACCTTCTTCGGCACCGACTTGGTCTTGGCCTTGGCGGCGGGCTTCCGGGCTACCGGCTTCTTCTTGTTCTTGGTCTTTTTCATTTTGTGTCCTTACGCCTTTCGTACTCGTTTCAGCCGTCAAGACCGGTAAACCGACCGGGCTGGCGGATTGCTTCGATCCGTCTCCGACCCCATCCAGCGTTTCCCATTCCGCCGTATTTCATTGAGAATTCAGGATGATGGCACCCGCGGGTCCAGTCGTTCCAGATGAATTCCAGCATGTGGCGAAAAAAATCCGAGCTTTGCAGCCCGGGTCCCATCATCCACCTAAATCCTTGCGTTCATTACATCTCATATAACACAAGTTTAGCCAAAATTAAAGCATGCGATGTCCGTGTACGGCCTATTTTTGCGCCGCACACTGAGGATATTAACAGAAAAGGTTAACGATAACTGCAATTTACGGCGTCGATGATGCGGCGCCGTAATGGCTGACCGGCGAAAACTGCCGGTCAGTCACCCTCGCCGGGGCCGGGCGAGAAGTATTTCTCCAGCTTGCCGGGAACGCCGTCGAAGTCCTTGCCATCGGCGGGCCCCTCGCGCTTCACCGTGATGTTCGGCCATTTGGCGGCATATTCGGTATTGAGCTTGAGCCAGGACTCGAGCCCCGGTTCGGTGTCGGGCTTGATCGCGTCAGCCGGGCATTCGGGCTCGCAGACGCCGCAATCGATACACTCGTCCGGGTGGATCACCAGCATGTTCTCGCCCTCGTAGAAACAGTCCACGGGGCAGACCTCGACGCAGTCCATGTACTTGCACTTGATGCAGTTGTCAGTGACGATGTAAGTCATGCCGGTCCAGCCGTTCTTTATACCGAACGGGTCATTAGCAAGTTCCGCCGCCGCGCGCATCCTCTTTTTGCGTCACCGAGGCATCGGAATTTGACATGGCAAGCTCGTCATAGAGGAGCCGGGCGGCGGCCGCCGGCCCCCGCCGGGAGGCGCTGGCCCTGACGCGCAGCACCCTGACCCGGCCATGGACGGCCAGCGTCAGGACATCGCCTTCGCCCACCTCATGGGCGGGCTTGGCGATCTTGATGCGATTGAGCCGGACACGGCCGTCTTCCACCAGTCGCGCGGCCAGGCCGCGACTCTTGACGATCCGGGCGAACCAGAGCCACTTGTCGATGCGCTGGCGGGTTTCGGCCGGCACGTCAGGTCTTGGTGCCCGCCATCTTCGCCTTGAGGGCGCTGAGCACGGCGAAGGGCGAATCGGGGTCGATGGGCTTTTCCGGCCGGGGCGGGCGCCGTTCGGGTGGCTTGGGCCGACCCTCGCGGCGGGGGCGTTGGGTGCGTTCGGGACGCTTTTCGCCCTGGGCGTCCGGCTTCTCCTTTGCCGCAACCGGACGATGGTGCTGCTTCTTTTCCACCCGGTGGCGGAAGGGCCCGGTATCGCGCGGCCACCAGACCTCGATCTCAATCTCTTCCATGGCGGGTTCTGGTGTGGGTGACGGGGCCTCCGCGGCAGGCTCGGCAGCGGCAACGGCTTCGGCTACCGCTTCGACAGGAGCAGCCATTTCAGCCGGCGCGGCAGCCTCAATGGGAGCAGGTGCTTCGGCCGGCGCGGCAGCTTCCGTGGGAGCCGCCGCTTCAGCGGCTGGAGCCGGTGCGGAAGCCGCGGCCGCCACCGGCCGTTTCACTTTCTTCTTCTGCATGCGGAAATTGAGACTGCGGAGAATCCCCAGGAATTCCTCGCCGGAGCAGCCGACCAGCGACATCATGTCGGGCGCGACGGTGAAGCCGCCGCCTTCCACCGAACCCGCCGGGCGCTGTTCTTCGGGAATGCGCGGACGCCAGAAGACGCGGTCGCGGATCAGATCGGCGAGGCGTTCCAGCATGTCGATGCGCACCACCCTGGTGCCGCAGATGCGGTAGCCGCAAACGCCGTAGAAGCCCTTGGGCGTGCTGCGGTCGAAGACGGCCGAGGTCAAGCCCTGGCCCGGCGGCTGCGGCAGGGCGGCGAGATCGAGCTTGCCGTCCTTGTGCAATTGCAAGGCCCAGAGCAGCAGGCGCAATTCGCTGGCGGCCGGCTTGAGCAGCACCGGCACGAAGAGATGGAAGGCGCCGAAACGGGTGCCCAAGGCGCGGAGCTTGCCGCGATCGTCCTGGCTCAGCGATTTCACATCCTCGGAAACCTGGTCGCGCGGCAGGACGCCGAGCGTTTCGACGAGGCGGAAGGCGAGGCCGCGCACCATGCCTTCGAGACCTTCGCCCTCCTCGAGCTTGACGAGGGGTTCAAGCGTTGCGGCGATATAGCGGTCGGCGAATTTCTGCAGCCGCGCCTGCACCTCTTCGCGCTCGGGGCCGGAGAGCTGATCGCCGGCCAGCACCGTGGCGCGCGGCTTGAGAATCGATGCATCGGCCTCGAGCCTGCCCACCGGCGCATGGTTCCAGACGATGTGACCGTCGCGCATGAGCTTGAGGTCGGGATCGGCCGAGACCGCCACCGCCTTGGCGCGGGCCTGAATCTCGGCGGCCACCGCCTGCAGGGCCGCGGCCTTGAGGGTGCGGGCTTCGGCGCCTTCGGAAACGCCGTCGGGCAGAAAGTAGAAACCCTTTATCCGGCCTACATACTCACCCTCGACACGAATGGCGCCGTCGTCTTCTACTGTCGACATCAACTCTTCCTTCCTGGCCAGCCGTTTCATCAGCACCGAGGTGCGGCGGTCGATGAAACGCTGAGTCAGCCTCTCATGCAAGGCATCCGACAGCTTGTCCTCTATCTCGCGGGCGCGGCTCTGCCAATAGATGGGTGCTTGGAGCCAGTCGGCGCGGTTGGCGACGAAGGTCCAGGTGCGGACATGGGAAATGCGGTTGGAGATTGTATCGAGGTCGCCTTCCGACCGGTCGCAATGGGCCAACTGGCGGGCAAACCAGTCCTCGTCGATGCGGCCGTTGCCGGTCCGCAGGAATTCGAAAATGCGGGCCACGAGGCCGGCATGCTCGGAATGGGATATGTTGCGATAGTCGGGGATCTGGCAGACCTCCCACAGGCGCTCGACATCCTTGGGTTTCACCGCGAGACCGGCGATGCTTTGATCGCGCGCCACCGCCTCAAGCGCCAGGACATCGGGCGCGCCTTGCGCCCGCGTCAGTCCATCCTGTTTCGGCAGGTTGGCGAGGCTGCGGCGCAGGGCATCGAGCGAGGCAAAATCGAGATCGCGGTTGCGCCATTGCAGCACTTTTATATTTTCAAAATTATGGTTTTCCAGGCGGTCGACGGTTTCGGCATCGAAGGGCTCCGCCTCGCCGGTTATGCCAAAGGTGCCGTCATTCATGTAGCGCCCCGCCCGGCCCGCCACCTGGCCCAGTTCGCCGGGGTTTAGATTGCGGAACTGGAAGCCGTCGAACTTGCGGGTCGCGGCGAAGGCGACATGGTCGACATCCATGTTGAGGCCCATGCCGATCGCGTCGGTGGCGACGATGTAATCGACATCGCCCGACTGGTAGAGAGCGATCTGCGCATTGCGGGTGCGCGGCGACAGTGCCCCCAGCACCACGGCGGCGCCGCCGCGCTGGCGGCGGATCAGCTCGGCCACCGCGTAGACCATCTCGGCCGAGAAGGCGACGATGGCCGAGCGGCCGGGCAGCCGCGTGATCTTCTTCTGGCCGGCGTAGGAGAGCTTGGAAAAGCGCGGCCGCGCGACGAAGGAGGTGCCGGGCAGGAGCCTTTCCAGAATGGGCCGCATGGTGGCGGCGCCCAGCAGCATGGTTTCCTCGCGGCCGCGGCGGTGCAGCACCCGGTCGGTGAGGATGTGGCCGCGCTCGAAATCGGCGCAGAGCTGAACCTCGTCGATGGCC
>CAYOZR010000116.1:0-10320 GCA_964408555.1 uncultured Aestuariivirga sp. | reverse complement strand
GCGTGTCGAGCCTTGCCCTTGCGGTACTGGCTTCGGCGCCCGCAGGGGCGTCGGAGTTTACTGCAACCATCAATCTCTCCACCATCAATAGCACCACCGGCGTGCGCCTTGACGGTGCGGCGGCAGGTGACAGAAGCGGCCGTTCAGTCGCTAGCGCCGGGGATGTCAATGGCGACGGCTTTGCCGATGTGATTGTCGGGGCCCACTTTGCCGATCCGAATGCGCTATCTTACGCGGGATCGAGCTATGTGGTGTTCGGCAAGGCTTCGGGCTTTGCCGGCGGCATCCTCAGTCTCTCGAGCCTCAACGGCGGCAACGGTTTCCGCCTCGACGGCGTGGCGGCCGCTGACTTCAGCGGCCGTTCGGTCGCCAGCGCCGGGGATGTCAATGGCGACGGTTTCGCCGATGTGATAATCGGTGCCTTTGGCGCCGATCCGAATGCGCTGTCCAACGCGGGATCGAGCTATGTGGTGTTCGGCAAGGCTTCGGGCTTTGCCTCGGCGATCAATCTCTCCACCCTCGACGGCGGCAATGGTTTCCGCCTCGACGGCGTGGCGGCCGGTGACTACAGCGGTGTTTCGGTGGCCGGCGCCGGGGATGTCAATGGCGACGGCTTCGCCGATGTGATCGTGGGTGCCTATGGCGCCGATCCGAATGCGCTGTCTGGCGCGGGATCGAGCTATGTGGTGTTCGGCAAGGCTTCGGGCTTTGCCTCGGCCGTCAATCTCTCCGCCCTCAACGGCGGCAACGGTTTCCGCCTCGACGGCGCGGCGGCCGGTGACAGCAGCGGCGTTTCGGCCGCCGGCGCCGGAGATGTCAATGGCGACGGCTTTGCCGATGTGGTCGTCGGTGCCAACGGCGCCGATCCGAATGCGCTGTCTTCCGCCGGATCGAGCTATGTGGTGTTCGGAAGAGCCTCGGGTTTTGCTTCGGCCATTAATCTCTCCACCCTCAACGGCGGCAATGGGTTCCGCCTCGACGGCGTAGCGGCCGCTGACTTCAGCGGCTTTTCGGCCGCCGGCGCCGGGGATGTCAATGGCGACGGCTTTGCCGATGTGGTCGTCGGTGCCCGTAACGCCGATCCGAATGCGCTATCTTACGCGGGATCGAGCTATGTGGTGTTCGGCAAGGCTGCGGGCTTCGCCTCGGCGATCAATCTCTCGACGCTTAACGGCAGCAACGGTTTCCGCCTCGACGGCGTGGCGGCAAGCGATATCAGCGGTTATTCCGTCGCCGGCGCCGGCGACGTCAATGGCGACGGCTTCGCCGACCTGATTGTCGGGGCCTTTGGCGCCGATCCGAATGTGCTATCTTACGCGGGATCGAGCTATGTGGTGTTCGGAAGAGCCTCGGGCTTTGCCTCCGCCATCAATCTCTCGACACTTAACGGCAGCAACGGTTTCCGCCTCGACGGCGTGGCGGCCTTTGACTTCAGCGGCCGTTCGGTGGCCGGCGCCGGCGATGTCAATGGCGATGGTTTTGCCGATGTAATGATCGGGGCCTTTGGCGCCGATCCGAATGCGCTGTCTTACGCGGGATCGAGCTATGTCCTCTATGGCCGCGCCCCCGATGCGCCGGTGACGCGGGTGGGCTCGGCGGCCAGCCAGTATATCAGCGGCGGGCCGTTCAAGGACACGTTGTTGGGCAGCAGCGGCAATGACCATCTCGAAGGCCGCGGCGGCGTCGATAGTCTGGATGGCGGATTCGGTGCCGACACGGCGGCTTACGCCCATGCGGCCACCGGGCTGACCGCCAATCTCGCAGCCCCCGGCGGCAACACCGGCGATGCGGCGGGAGACAAATACAACTCCGTGGAAAATCTCACGGGCTCGAAGTTTGCCGATACCCTGACCGGCGACGGCCTTGCCAACACCTTCACCGGCCTGGCTGGCGCCGACAGGCTGCTGGGCGCCGGCGGCGCCGACCGGTTGATCGGCGGTGCGGGCAAGGACGCGATGACCGGCGGCAGCGGGTCCGATGTCTTCGTGTTCGACAAGCTGTCCGAAAGCCTAGTGGGCACTTCCCGCGATACCATTGCCGATTTCAACGCCGGTTCCTCCGGCACTTCTGTCGACCGCATCGACCTGCGCAAGATCGATGCCAAGACCGGTGTCGCCGGCAATCAGGCCTTCACCTTCATCGGCACCAGCCCCTTCTCCAACATCAAGGGCCAGCTCCGCATCGCGCTGTCGGGCACCACCACCATCGTCAGCGGCGACGTCAACGGCGACGGCATGGCGGATTTCCAGATCGGCCTCCTCAACTTCACCGGCCTCGCCAATATCACGTCGATCGATTTTATGCCGTAGGCCGGCGGATGTGCCATGATCGGCCATGGACATGCGCCCGTTTCTCATAGCCGGCGGCGGCATCGCCGGGCTGGCGGCCGGTCTCGGCCTGGCCAGGACCGGCCGCGCTTCATCGATCTTCGAACAGGCGCCGGCCTTCGAGACGGTGGGTGCCGGGCTGCAGATGTCGCCCAATGCGGTGCGCGCCCTGCAATGGCTTGGCGCCTGGGACGCGGTCGAGCCGCATTGCGTGGTCCCCGCCGAAATCCATGTGCGAGACGGCTTGAGCGGCGCCCTGCTGCAGCGCGTCCGCCTCGGCAAGCCCTTCGAAAAGCGTCACGGCGCGCCTTATCGCGTTGCCCACCGCGCCGATCTTCTGGGTGGACTGCTGGCGGCGGCGCGGGCCGGCGCCGGCATCGAATTGATCACCTCCATGCAAGCGGTGCGTGCCGACAATCTTGCCGATGGCGCGGTGCTCGAATTCGCCGACGGCGGCCGCCGCGAGGGCGCCGCCGTCATTGCCGCCGACGGCATCCGCTCGAAGCTGCGCCAGGACATCGCCAGCAATGGCGATCCCGTCTTTCGCGGCCATGCCATCTTCCGGGGACTCATTGACTTCGACGCCGTACCGCCATCGGTCGTTGCCGATACCGTGACGCTGTGGCTCTATCCCGGCGGCCATGTGGTGCACTATGCGGTGAGCAACTGGACGCGGTTCAACATCGTGGCGGCGATCGACAGCGCCTGGACCGCGGCCGGCTGGAGCGAACCCGGAAAATCCGATGCCGTCCGGCAGGCTTTCGCCGAGGCCGCCGGCCCGCTGGCCGATCTGCTCGCCGTTCCCAAGTCCTGGCTGAAATGGGCGGGCGCCGACCGCGCGCCGGCGGCGCAATGGACGAACCGGCGCATCGCGCTGGCCGGCGATGCCGCCCATGCGAGTCTGCCCTATCTGGCGCAAGGTGGCGCGATGGCGCTGGAAGATGCCTGCGTGCTGGCGAAAAGTGTCGCGGAGATACCCGGCATCGCGGCGGCGCTGTCCCGCTACGCCGATTTGCGCCGCGAGCGCACCGCCCGCGTGCAAAATGAGTCGCTGAAGCTGGGCCGCCTCTATCACGCCAAAGGCCCGGCGCGGCTCTTACGCAATCTGGCGCTGAGAACCATGACGGGCGAGCGCTTCCAGCGGCGCAATGACTGGATTTATGGCTGGCGGCCGGATTGACGGGCGGCCGGTTGCCGGGCCGCCCGCCGCCAGTATCACTTGAGATTGCCGCGGGTCTGCGGATCCTTCGGCTCCGGCCGGGGCTTCGTGTCATTCGGCGAAGGCGGCTGATACTTCACCCAGCACCGGTTCGCCGCCGGAGCGCCGGTCACCGAGCGCTTGGCGGCGCGGCACTGCACCACCTCGTGGCAGCTCACATGGCTGTTCATCATCCACAGGGGCCGGTGCTTGTTGTAGGCTTTCTGGCAGCAGTCGATGACCTTCGCCTGCGAATTGCCTTCGCAACTCAGGACGCTGGTGGCGGCGGAAGCCGGGCTACTCTGCGTGAAAATGCCGATGGCCGCGGCCATTGCCAGGGCCGCCGTCAGGGTCAGCATGCGAGTGTTGTTGAACCGTGTCATGTTTTGCTCCTTGGGTTTGCGATCCTCTCCGATCGATGGCGAAGTTGTGGCAGAACCGCCCTGAGCCGATGTTGAACGGGCCGTTTATCATTCGTTCATCCGCGGCCCGAGCAATGGAATAGCCGCCGTCATTCGGGCGTAACTAGGTCAATATTGGAGGATTTCATGCGCAACATCCCGACTCTCGGTTTCGCCGCCATGCTTGCCTTTTCAATCTCTGGCCTGGCGCTGGCCGCCGGCGATGGCGGTGGCGGCGGCACCACTAGCGGCGGCGGCACCACCAGCGGTGGCGATTCGCCCTCCGCCAAGGACTGCAAGAAAGGCGAAGTCTGGGACAAGAAGAAGAAGAAATGCGTCAAAGCCGAGTCGGGCGTACTTCCCGATGCGGATTTGTACAAGCAGGGCCGCGCCCTGGCCAAGGAAGGCCATTACGACTGGGCCCTTGAGGTTCTCGCCGCCATCCACAACCAGAACGACCCGCATGTGCTGAACTACATCGGCTACAGCAACCGCAAGGCCGGCCGCCTCGAGATCGGCATCACCTTCTATCGCAAGGCGCTGGCGATCGATCCCAATTTCGTGCTGGCCCGCGAATATCTCGGCGAAGGCTATGTGGCGGCCGGCCGCGTCGATCTAGCCAAGGCGGAACTCGCCGAAATCGCCAAGCGTTGCGGCACGACCTGCGAAGAATATAAGGACCTGTCGACGGCGATCGCCACCGCGGTTAATTAGGACACGGCGTCATTCCGGGGGCACCAGCCAATCGATGGCCGCGTGCCCCCAGTCGCCCAGGCCCAATCGCGACGCAAGTGCCGGAACCAGAAGCCGCAACTCCTCGTCGAGCCGCCATGGCGGATTGACGATCACCAGGCCGGAGCCGGCAAGGCCGCCGTCCTTGAACGCTTCGCGGATGCGCATTTCAACCTTGAGCGTGCCCGGAAGAGCGAGTTCCGTGCACGCCGCGGCGATCCGCGCCGCCAGACTGTCGCCCTTCACCGGATACCACAACATGAAGACACCGCTGGCAAAGCGCCGGTGGCCCTGCGCCAACATGCGCAGCGCCCGCTCCGCCTCGTCCCGTTCCTCATAGGACGGATCGATGAGAATGAGGCCGCGCCGTTCCGGCGGCGGCAGATTGGCTTTCACGCAAGTCCCGGCATCGAGCATCGTCACGGTGACATTGGCATCGCGCCGGAAATGCCGTTCGAGAGCGGCGTTGTCGTCGGGATGCAGCTCGTTGGCGATGAGCCGGTCCTCGCCCCGCATCAGCCGCGCCACCACTTCGGGCGAGCCCGGATAGCGCGCAAGGCCGCCCGCCGGATTGAGCGCCGCGATCGCTTCGCGATAGGGTTTGAGCAGCGCTTCGATTTCAGGCGAGAAGGCTTCCGCCATCTTGCCGATGCCGCCTTGCCATTCCCGCGTCTTGGCCGCCTCGATGCCATCCAGCGCATAGGCGCCGATTCCCGCATGGGCATCGATGACGCGGAACGGCTTGTCCTTCTGCTTCAAATGTTCGATCGCCCGCGCCAGCACCGCGTGCTTCAGCACATCGGCGTGGCCTCCGGCGTGATAGGCATGGCGGTAGTTCATGTTGGCTGGGCGCGGCGACCTTTCCGCGCCGCTTTAGGAGAATGGCGGCGGCCGGGTCAAGTGCGGCCGCCGCAAGCTTGCGATCGCGGCGGGCTCAGTTCACCGCCGCGGCCTTGGCCACATTGACTCCGAGTTCGAACACCAGCTCGCCGCCGTAATAGGCGGTCATCGCGACCAGGCCGGCCGAGGCAAGCGCGGCAAGCGGGAAAACAGCGGAAGCGACGCCGCGGATGCGTGCGTTGCGCCACCACAGGGCGGCACGGATGACGGCCCAGACCGACAGCACGGCGGCCACCGTCATGCCAAGGCCCTCGTGAATTTCCGCAACCTGGCTGGAGAAACCGTTGTCCTCGGCGATGGACAGCGCCATGTCGCCGAAGAAATAGGCGGCAACCGCGGAGGCCGCGGCCATGATCGCCAGCCCCGTCGAGACATTGCCGGTGCCGGTGCGGCCGGTCACGCTGTAACCGCGCGCCGTGGCGGCGAGGTCGAAGGCGGCAAGAACGAAAACGAAAACGATCGGGAAAT
Organism: uncultured Aestuariivirga sp.; assembly: GCA_964408555.1. Classification (GTDB taxonomy): domain Bacteria; phylum Pseudomonadota; class Alphaproteobacteria; order Rhizobiales; family Aestuariivirgaceae; genus Aestuariivirga. The sequence goes on along the minus strand of CAYOZR010000116.1, from coordinate 4,294 downwards.
GAACGAGCATGGGATGGATATGTTGTGGGGCAATCACGCTGAGTCTCCTTGAAGCTGTTGTGCCGTGCCGCCCCCAACTAGCCCGTACAATCTGACAAGACACTGACGATTCGCTCCGCTTTGCATGAAATCTTGGTAATGCAGCACGCCCGGAACACCAAGACGGCGCCCACCGCGATCGGCGCGAAGCCGATGAGATGAGCAGCAAGACTGGCGGCACATGGGCCGGGCCTTGCAGCGAGAGGCTGGAACGGCAATAAGGCGGCGATGGACTCCGCCGCCACGGCCGCTCGCCCTTCCTTTCTCATCCTCGTCGCCATCAGCGCCATCGGCCCCTTGGCCCTCAACATCTTCATGCCGTCGATGCCCGGCCTGCAGGGCGAATTCGGCGTCTCCTACGGCGTGGCGCAACTCACCCTCACCCTCTATCTCGTCGGCATGGCCGTCTGCCAGTTGTTCTACGGCCCGCTGTCGGACCGTTTCGGCCGCAGGCCCTTGCTGCTCGGCGGCCTGTCGCTGTTCGTGGTCGCCAGCCTGCTGGCCGCCATCGCGCCGACCATCGAGCTCTTGATCGCCGCGCGCCTCGTCCAGGCGCTCGGCGGGGCGGCCGGCATCGTGCTGGCCCGCGCCATGGTGCGCGATGTCTATGACCGCGACAAATCGGCGAGCGTCATTTCCTATATCACCATGGCCTTCGTGGTGGCGCCGATGCTGGCGCCGGCACTCGGCGGCGCCCTCGACACCGTCGCCGGCTGGCGGGCGAGCTTCTGGCTGCTGGCGGTGCTCGGCGCCGCCGTGCTTGCCGCCGCCTGGGCGCGATTGCCGGAAACCCATCTGAACCGCGCCGCACCCGGCGCCGGCGTCGGCATGATCGAGGGCCTTGTGCGCCTCGCCGCCATTCCGCGCTTTCGCGGCTACGCCCTGACGCTCGCCTTCGCTTCCAGCGTGTTCTTCGCTTTTCTCGGCGGCGCGCCCCATATCATGGTCGATGTACTGAAGCGCACGCCGCTCGAATATGGCGCATGGTTCTTCTTTGTATCGTTCGGCTACATGGCGGGAAATTTTCTCTCCGGCCGCTATACGCAAGCGGTCGGCATCGACCGCATGATGCTGGCCGGCAATTGCTTCACCCTGGTGGGCGGCCTGCTCTGCCTCGCCGCCGCCATCGCCGGCCTCTTGTCGCCCGCCACTTTGTTCCTGCCCATGGCTTTCGCCGCCTTTGGCAACGGCCTCACCATTCCCAACGGCACGGCGGGCGCCATCAGCGTCGATCCGCGCATCACCGGGGCCGCCGCCGGCTGGTCCGGCTTCACCCAGATGGCCTGTGGTGCCGCCGCCTCGCAGCTGGTGGGATCGTTGCAGGACGGCTGGCCCTTCGCGGTTTTCTGGTTCATGGCGGCGGCGAGCGTGCTGAGCCTCGCCACCCACGCAAGGGCGATGCACCGGCCGCAGGATTCATGATAGGCTGCCGCCTTTCCAGCAAGGAGCGAGGCCATGGACAGCGAGCAACTCAAATCTCTGCAGGCGCCGCTGAAGACGCGCTACCGCGAATCGCCCCGGGATGCCGTCATCACGCTCAGGGCCGAAGGCGCGATCGGTGAGGGCGTCACCTGCTCGGTGGCAACCGCGAAGGCGATGGTCGAGGCGGGACTGCATCCGGCAACCGGCGGAACCGGCCTGCATGTGTGCTCGGGCGACATGCTGCTGCAGGCCCTGGTCGCCTGCGCCGGCGTCACCCTCAATGCGGTGGCGACGGCGCTCGGCATCGCGCTTGACGGCGCGAAGGTTCGCGCCGAGGGCGATCTCGATTTCCGTGGCACATTGGGCGTGGACCGCGAGGCGCCGGTCGGCTTCCGCGCTATCCGCCTGTTCTTCGATCTCGAAGGCAATGTCAGCGACGAGCAGCGCGCCGCCCTGCTCAAGCTCACCGAACGCTACTGCGTCGTCTACCAGACGCTGCGCGCAGGCCCGCCGATCGCGGTCGAAGTCCGCACTGTGAACTAGCCAGAAAATGTCGCTAGCCACCGGGCCATGTCCGCGGCGCATGCCACATCGATGCGTGCCGCGGCAGGTTGATCGAAACCTCCCGCACTTGGTTCGCCGCGCATCCACGGGACATTGTTGCCCGGATTATTCGCTCCGCCGCCACACTTCGAATTCTCCCGCCGTGCGGACCAGCGCATAGGGACGCCATGCCCGGGCGAAATCCTCCGATGCCGCGAACAGTTCGAGATAGGCCACCGGGTGTCCCCTGAGAGTTGGCGTTTCGGAGCGCTTGTCCACCAGGACAAAATCCGGCTTGAAGGTTTCGAGATCGCGCGTCACGATCGCGGCAGCCAGCAGGCCGATCTCCTTCCGCTTGTCTGGCGGCACAATTCCTTTGCTCACCGCCGGAAGCATCCACAGCGACGGGTACGAGCTGCCCCACTCGATGCCGGCCGAACGGAAATAGGGAAAGGCCACGCCGATATCGTGGGTGAGCGCAAGAACCCGTCGCGGACGATAGGGGCCGAACACGACCGTGAAATAGTGAATTCGCCAGCCCTGGTCGCTGACGAACGTGGCCTGGCCGGCAATCATCGACACGGCGGCAAACCCCGCCACGACGGCGCGCCGCCGCATGACCTGCCCGGGGAACACCGCCTGCAGCAGCGCGATCAGGGCGAAGCACAGCGCCGGATAGGCCTGATAGGGCCAGCCCTTCGACTGCACCAGATAGGACACGACCCCGCCCAGGGAAGCCGCCAGCCAGGCGAAAATCCGCCGGTCTCCGTCATGGCGCCGGGATACATACACGGCGAAAAGCAACGTGAGGATAGCGACCGCGAACTGCGGCAGCAGCACGGCGATGAACAGCGGCATCCGGTAGGCATGGTAGGTGGCCAGCGACAACGGCAGGATGAATGTGAAATACAGCGGTGTCAGCCACCACACGAACAGCGGATAGACCAGCACCGGCACCGCCATGGCCATGAGCTCGGCGCGGAACAGGCCGCGCCAGTCCCGGCGCATCGCCAGCAGCAGGATTTCGACCAGCACCGGAATGGCAAGGAAATAGGGCTTCAGCGCCATGCCGAAACCGCCTATGATGCCGGTCAGGATCGCAACCGGCAGGGACGGTTTTCGTCCCGCCAGGCGCTGCGCCGCCGCCGCCACATAGGGCACGGCGAGGATCGCCGCGAAATGTTCGCGCTGGCCGAAGGATTCGTTCGCCGCCAGCGCCAGAACGGCGGCGGCGATCAAAACCTGCGCGAAACCGTCCCGCGCCGTCTCGCCGGCCGAGGTGCAAACGGCATGGACAACGGCGCATGACAGGCCGATCGCCAGACACAGGAAGGCGACAAAGACCGGCTGCGGCGGAAGTGCCGCAAGCTTGGCCAGCCACGCCGCCGGAACATAGAGCAGGAAGGCGAGCGGCGGATTGCTTTCGAGGACGTCGACATAGGGTTGCCCGCCCCGGACGATCCGCTCGCCGGCCGCCAGGAAATAGTCCACATCGGTCGGCAGCAGGAACAGATTGTGCCAGATAAAGGCAAATCCGATGATCGCCGCGCACGACCCAAGCAGCCGATATCTTCCTGCAATCCAAGTCTGCGCCAGCGGCATGTCGATTCGCTTATTCCCAACCAACAGCGACAGGCGCGCTTTACATAACGGTCACGTGGCGGCAAGCACATTCCCGAAGGCACTTGCTGCCACCCCGCTGTCAGCAGCCCCGGACTGCCGCCCTTTCCCCTCCGCCGCCCCGCGCCTATATAGCCTCGCATGGGTCATTCGCGTCAGGAAGGCGGATTCGCGGAAGCGCCGATCGCGCCGGTTGAAGGCTATCCCGACATCCCGGTCGCGCCGCGCGCCGGGCCCGAGGGCCTGCGCCCGGAACTGGCGCAGCTTGCCATCTTCGCGCCGCACAAGCCGTCGAAGCCGGTGAAATCCGAAGGCGGCCGGCGGCTCAACATCGTCTCGGAATTCGAGCCCAAGGGCGACCAGCCCACCGCCATCGCCGAGTTGGTGGCCGGCGCCAACGCCAATGAGCGCGACCAGGTGCTGCTCGGCGTTACCGGCTCGGGCAAGACCTTCACCATGGCCAAGGTGATCGAGGCGACCCAGCGCCCGGCCCTGATCCTCGCCCCCAACAAGACGCTGGCCGCCCAGCTCTACGGCGAATTCGCCTCGTTCTTCCCGGAGAACGCGGTCGAGTATTTCGTCTCCTATTACGACTACTACACGCCCGAGGCCTATGTGCCGCGCACCGACACCTACATCGAGAAGGAAAGCTCGATCAACGAGCAGATCG
>CAYOZR010000115.1:0-10354 GCA_964408555.1 uncultured Aestuariivirga sp. | reverse complement strand
TCTGGACCATGTCGATGGCGGGATGCTCGGCCGCGCCGCCTATCATGCACCATGGATACTGAATGAAGTCGACAGCCGTTTCTTCGCTAGCAGCGAGGCTGCCGCGGCTCCCGAAGACATTGTCGAACGTATGAAACCCTATATCGCGGCGCAACTGGCCATGGGCGTGTGGCTCAACCGCATCACCCGCCACATGCTCGGCCTGTTTCACGGTATGCCGGGCGGCAAGCACTGGCGCCGTGTTCTGTCGGAGGAGGCCTGTCGTCCCGGGGCTGGTCTCGACGTCCTCGACCACGCCCTCGCCGCCATGCGCGCCCACGCCGGGCCGCAGCTTCTCGCAGCCGAATAAGGGCTTGCCGAGCTGCCGCCACAACGTGTTAAATGGTAGTTGGGGTCGCTGGGGGATGTCATGTCCGCAGTCTTGCGCATTTTGCTTGTGTTTGCCGCGATGGCCGTATGGGCGTTGCCTGCCGCCGCGCAGAACGCACCGCTGTCCTGCGACAATCTCGGGCCGGAAAAGCAGCGGCTTCCGGAACTCCTCATGGCCTGCGCCAAGACTATCATCGACCGCCAGAGTCTCATCAATTATTCATCGCTCCTGCCGCGGGTTGTCGCCGAGAGCCTCGGCATGGAGCCCGACGATATCGAGCCGGCGGGTCTTGAACTTCTTAATAGTGAAGAAGCGCAGGACCGCTTGTCCGGTGGCACCGATATCGCCATTTCGCCCGCCGCCGAAGGCGCCGCCGCGCCGGCCACCCGCTGGAATCTTTGGGGTGACGGCAGATATTCAGCAATCGATGGCTCGGCCCTCGTCTCCGATCTTGATGGTCCCCTGTGGAACGCGATCGCGGGCCTCGATTACAAGCTGACGGACAAGTTCACCCTGGGCGTGATGGCGGCCTATGAAGCCGCCGACCTGGAAGGATCGGGCCTGCCGCCGCCCGCCCTCCAATCGGAAGGTTGGGGAGCGGGCCCCTATCTGGGCGTAGTGCTCGGCGATAATATCGTCTTCTCCGCCAACCTGCTGGGTTCGCTTCTCGACAGTGAGCAGAGCGGCGGATTCAATTTCGATTCGGAACGCCTGCAGGCCTCGACCGGCCTCGCCGGCTACTGGTATCGCGGCACCTGGCGCTTCTCGCCCGCCGCCACCTTGTCCTGGTCGAAGGAATGGCTCACGGAAACGGCGGGACTGCTGAACGACCAGACGGTGGAGGTGGCGATCCTGTCGCCCTCTCTCCAGATCGGCAACACCCTGGCGCTTTCGGGCACCACGACGCTGGAACCATGGGCCGGCGTGGCACTCGACTGGACCTTCATCAACAAGTCGAAGGATGCGGTCCTCGGCTCGATCGTCGACGATCCCAATACCGATCTAAGGCTGCAGGCCGGATTGAACTTCGGCTTCGGCAATAATATCCAGCTGGCGCTGACCGGCGAGGCCGCCGGACTGCTTCTCGACGAGACCGATACCTATTCCGGCGAAGTCAATCTGGCCGTGCAGTTCTAGCCCGGCCTCACGCCTCGAGCTGTTCGAGGCGGCCGCGGCGGCCGCCGCGGCGGCGCTTGCGAAGGGTGAGGGTTTCCACCCGCTCCGGCAGTCCCGCCATGATGTCCCTGCGCTGGGCCGGATTGAGGCTAAGCCAGCTTCCGATTTCAACCCGGGTGCGGCCGCAGCCGATACAGAACCCGGTCTCGGGATCGACCACGCAGACCTTGATGCAAGGCGTCTCGATCTCGGGAAGTGGATTGGCGTTCATGGCGGCAGGGTATTCGATCGGCGGGAATGGACTCATTCAGATACGCCGTCCCTGGGTCCGAAAACGTCCTAGTCCTCAAGATAGAGGACGCCATCCTCGACCTTGAAACTGCGCAGCCGGCTCAGATAGCTCATGCCCAGAAGCGAGCCGCGCAGGGCACCCTCCGGCAGCACCACGCCTTCGACATCATAGACCCGCACGCCGTCTATCTCGACCCGGTCGAGCCGCACCCGGGCGGCCTTGCTCACGCCATTGGCGGTGGCAATGGGAATGTCGAAATCGAGGCTTCCGGGCCGGAGCCCCGCCGCCTCCGCATCTTCATAGCTGAGCGCCACGGCGGTGGCCCCTGTATCGACCATCACCAGAATATCCCGGCCATTAATCTCGGCCCGCGCGATGAAATGACCGTTGGCATTGGCCGTGAGCTCTGTCGCCGAGGCAGCCTGCAGCATGGTTTCGTCCGCCCTTGCCGTATCGGTTGCAGCAAGGGCGAGAAGGGCCATGCCAATTGCACTCAATCCGAGTCTGTCCATGGTCTCCGCTCCGGAATCGGCCTCGAACCCGATGCCAGTTTGAAGACCGGTCTCTCAAGGAGCGGTGAACGGAGCGCTAACGGCCGCTGACAGAGTTAAGAAATCGTTGCCGCATAGGTGGCGAGCATCGCGAGCTCCGTGAGGACTTGCGCCGCACCGCAGACATCGCCGGTCTGGCCGCCGATCTTGCGCATCGCCACAACCCGCACCGCCGCCAGCATGACGCCGCCTGCAATCAGCGCGGCAACGCCAGCTTCCGGCACCAGCACCCAACCGGCCGCGCCCGCCCCGCCGAGGCCGCCGAGAGAAAGGGCGAAGAGGGCGGTATTGCGGCTGGGACGCCCGGCGAGCACCGACAATCCGTCACTGCGAGCTGGCCGGGTCGCCCACATCAGATCGACGATCAGCGCGCGCGAAAAGGCCGCCGCACAGGCCAGCAGAATGATCGTATCGGCCGGCGGTAATTCGAGCAGCGCCATGAACAGGGAAGCCCTGGCCAGCAGCATGACGCCGAGCGCCAGCGCCCCGAAGGCGCCGATGCGGCTGTCGCGCATGATATCGAGCCGCTCTTCTCGCGTCCGCCCGCCGCCGAATCCGTCGGCCATGTCGGAAAGCCCGTCTTCGTGCAAGGCGCCGGTGATCAGAAGTCCGATGCCGATGGCCATGGCCGCTGAAAATAGCTGCGGCAGTCCGCCGAGATTGCACAGGCTGAGGACTGCTCCCGTGCCCACGCCCGCCAACGCCCCCGCCAATGGAAACATGCGCATGGCTTCCGCCAGCGGCGGTGGATCGATGGTACGCAAGAAGGGAACGGGAAGTACCGTAAGGAAGCGCAAGGCCACCAGGAACTCGGCAAAGGGCCTGAATCTGCGGCGCGCTTCGCTCAGCGGCTCAAAATCGTCGCTCATGTTGCGTCCGCAGCCCGAATCCTGTGATGACGTGGCCCGAAACTAGGAGCCTTGCCCGCCAATGACAATTGCCCCCTCGGTCCTGCCCTTCGACGGTATTCGCAATCTGGTGAGGGACCTGCCTGGGCCCGATGCCGAGGCCGTGGAAAAATGCCGCGCCCGCGACCGCAATCTGACCAAGCCGCCGGGAGCACTCGGCAGGCTCGAGGCCGTCGCCGAATGGGTGAGCGCCTGGCAAGGCCATTATCCGCCGCGCATCGAACGCCCGGTGGTGGCGGTCTTTGCCGGCAATCACGGTGTGGTGGCGCAAGGGGTGACCGCTTTTCCCGCTGAAGTTACGCGTCAGATGGTGGCCAATTTCCGGGCCGGCGGGGCCGCCATCAACCAGCTTTGCAAGACCTTCGATCTCGGCCTCAAGGTGTTCGAACTCGCCCTCGACCATCCGACCCGCGACATCACGCAGGATGCCGCCCTCGACGAAGCCGACTGCGCCGCCACCATGGCCTACGGCATGGAAGCAATCGCCCAGGGCTGCGATCTCCTCTGTATCGGCGAAATGGGGATCGGCAATACGACGATCGCCGCGGCGATCGCCCATGGCCTCCATGGCGGAAAAGCCGAGGATTGGGTAGGACCCGGCACCGGCGTCGATGCCGCGGGGCTTGCCCGCAAAGCCGATGCGGTGCGCCGCGCCGTCGAACTGCACAAACCCCATCTCGCCGATCCGCTGGAAGTCCTGCGCCGGCTGGGCGGGCGCGAACTTGCCGCCATGGCGGGTGCCGTTTTGGCCGCACGGATCCAGCGCGTTCCGGTCCTGCTTGACGGCTATGTGGCGACCGCCGCCGCGGCGATCCTGCATGCCATGCGAGCCGATGCGCTCGACCATTGCCTCGCCGCCCATTGCTCGGCCGAACCCGCCCATGCGCGGCTGCTCGGCAAGCTGGGAAAGGAACCGCTCCTCGACCTCGGCATGCGACTGGGCGAAGCCTCAGGCGCCGCCCTTGCCGCCGGCCTCGTCAAGGCGGCGGTCAATCTTCACAACAACATGGCGACATTCGACAGCGCCGGGGTGAGCAACAAAGAGGCGTGATCGCGGCTCCGGCTCAACCGGTCAGCGCGATCAGCTTACGCTGCGTCTCCGAGGAGACGTTGGGTGCCGCCATGACCTCGCCGCGTGGACCATCAAGGACACGGTACGCCGGGAATGTCGCGGTGACCTCGGTGCCTTCGCCGGGCTTGCTGCGGATGTCGATGTCGCCGCCATGGACCTGCATCAATCCCTTGGCGATCGGCAGACCGAGGCCGGCGCCGTCGATCGCCTTCTTGGTGGCGAAGCTGCCGCGCGAGAAGGCGCCAAGCGCGATTTCGATTTCATGCGCCGGGATGCCTGGCCCATTGTCGCTGACCCGGATCGCCAGCCCGCCGCCGGCGGTGCGCTCCGCCTTGACGGCCACCGTACCGCGGCGCGGCGAGAACTTGATGGCATTGGACAAGAGGTTGATGACGATCTGGTTCACCGCCCGGCGGTCGGCCATAAGCTTGGGCAGGGATTCGGGAACTTCGACGCGGACGTCGATCGTCTTTTCCACCGCCTTCATCAGCAAGAGATGGTTGGCTTCTTCGACGGCAACCAGCAGGCTGACCGGCTCCTCCTGCAAATCGCGGCGGCCGGCCTCGATGCGCGACAGATCGAGAATGTCGTTGATCAGCGCCAGCAGATAGTGGCCGGAATGGTGGATGTCGTCGGCATAGCTCTTGTAGGCCGCAACGTTGAGCGGGCCGAACATCTCGCGCTTGAGAATCTCGGAAAAGCCCATGATGGCGTTAAGCGGCGTGCGCAGCTCGTGGCTCATGTTGGCGAGAAAGGCCGACTTCGCCTTGTTGGCATCCTCAGCCTTGGTCTGTTCGTTTTCGGCCTTTTCCTTGGCGCGCTTCAAGTCTTCGAAGAGGCTTTCCTTCTGGGCCTTGAAGATCAGCATGTCGCGCGCCGTATCCTGGAGATTGCGCGCGACGAGAAGGAAGAAGGCTTCGAGTGACACGATTGTGCCGCTCAGCGCGAGATAGATGGGCTCGGCTTCCGAAACGCAGCGCAGCGCCACGCCGACGGTAAGCACGCCGGTTCCGGCGATCAGCACCGGCATGAAATTGTTGACGATCAGCAGCCGCACCGCGATCACCGCGATCACCGAGGCGACCAGATAGATCTGTTGCATGCTGTTGGCCGTTTCCCAGAACAGGAACAGGGGCAGGGACCAGCACATGCCGGTGAGCAGTTCCGAGGCCGACAGGATGCCGATCCAGTCGCTCTGCTCGTCGCGGGTTCTTTCACGGTGGAAATACCGTTTGCACAGGAAGAGCTGGAAAGCCTGGCAGCCAATTGCGGCAACCAGCCATCCGGCGCTTATGAACCACGGCACCCACAGAACGCTGGTCGCGGCCAGCAGCAGTGCCAGGATCGGCATGGCGGGGGCCACACGCAATTGATTGCGCAGGAAGAGAATCAGGAGGTCGTGTTGCCACGGGATGGTGTCGGGCCGTTCCCACGCTGAATAGGCGGGACTCTGCGGCGCCTCAGCGGGGCCGTCGTCATGAAAATTGTAGCGGTCGAGCGGCCCATCGCCGGCAGTCATATTGCTCATTGCCTTCCCTCATCCTGAAAGCATTTTGCCATTCGAACCACAAAACATAAGCGACACGGCCTAAGTTCGGCTTTGCCGCATCGCTAAAATTTGAAACACTGGCGCCATGGTAAACGATCCGCAAAACCTCCACGATCTCCTGGTTGAGATCCGCCGCTGCCGTATTTGCCGCGACCGGCCGGAGCGAACGAAACTGCCCCATGAGCCCCGGCCTGTGCTGCAGGTCAGCGCCACGGCGCGCATTCTGATTGCCGGCCAGGCACCTGGCGTTCGGGTTCACCGCTCGGGCAAGCCGTTCACCGATCCGTCCGGCGACCGTCTGCGCGCCTGGCTGGGGATCGGGCCGGAGATTTTCTACGACGAAAGCCGCATCGCCATCGTGCCCATGGGCTTCTGCTTTCCCGGCCTCTCGGCGAAAGGCGCCGACCTGCCGCCACGGCCGGAATGCGCCAAGGCCTGGCGGCAGCAACTCATGGCGGCCATGCCACGGGTGGAATTGATCGTCGCCGTGGGCCTCCATGCCCAGCGCTGGCATCTGGGCGAGGACTGGCGGGGCTCACTGACTGAAACTGTCGTTTCCTGGCGAGAATGCCTGAAACGCGTTCCCCCGGCGATGCCTCTGCCGCATCCCTCCTGGCGCAACAATTCCTGGCTCAGGGAGAATCCATGGTTCGAAACCGAGCTGCTCGGTGTGTTAAGGCAGCGGGTTTCCCGTCTGCTTTAATGGGCCTTGCCGCCGGGGGCCCTCGGGTCTATGCGAGCGGCGGATTGCGCGGCAAGGGATTGAAATGGCCGGTGTGACCGAAGACGTTGTGTTGCAGGTTCTGAAGCGGATTGCCGCCCCGGATGGGCGCGGCAATATCGTCTCCGCCGGGCTCGTGTCGGGGATAGCGGTTTCGGGCGGCAATATCATGTTTGCGCTGACCACCGACCCCCAGCATGTACGCACCATGGAAGCCCTGCGCGTTGCCGCCGAAAAGGCAGTTTCCGCCATTCCGGGCGTTGAAAAGGCCATGGTGGCCTTGACTGCCGAGCGCCCGCCGCAGCGCGAGCCGGGCCCCAAGGCCAAGGCTGCGACGCTCAGGAACGAGGTTCCGGGGATCAAGCACATCGTCGCCGTGGCCTCGGGCAAGGGCGGCGTTGGCAAGTCGACGACCGCCGTCAATCTGGCGCTGGCGCTCCATTCCCTGGGATTGCGCGTTGCCGTGCTCGATGCCGATGTCTATGGCCCGTCCCTGCCGAAGCTCTTCGGCCTCACCGGCAAGCCTCAGGCCGCCGATGCCGAAGGCAAGCGCATGAAGCCCATGACCCGCTACGGCGTCGAGCTGATGTCGATCGGCTTTCTGGTTGCCGAGGACACGCCGATGATCTGGCGCGGGCCGATGGTGATGTCGGCGCTCACCCAGTTGCTGCGCGAAGTTGCCTGGAGCGAGGCCGACGTGATGATCGTCGACATGCCGCCCGGCACCGGTGACGCACAACTGACGCTGGCCCAGCAGACGCCGTTATCGGGCGCCGTCATCGTCTCGACGCCGCAGGATCTTGCCCTCATCGATGCCCGCAAGGGTTTGAATATGTTCCGTAAAGTGAATGTTCCAGTTCTCGGCATCGTCGAGAACATGAGCTATTTCATCTGCACCAAGTGCGGTGAGCGCCATGAAATATTCGGCCATGGCGGCGCCCGTGCCGAAGCCGAGAAGCTGGGTGTGCCGTTCCTCGGCGAAGTGCCACTCGACCAGGAGCTGCGCGAACGCTCCGACCGCGGCGAGCCGGTGGTGGCGAGCCGGCCCGACAGCCTGCATTCCGCCATCTATCGCGATATCGCCCGCCAGGTCTGGGCCGCCATCGAGGGCGGCGGTCTCACCCGGCCCGCCCCAAAAATCGTTGTCGAAACTTGAGGCTTTCAAAGCTAATGTTATTGAGGGAATATTAACCATGGGTGCGATTCCCGTGGACCCGTAAGCAACCGTGCGTGGGCCGCCAATGCCCAAGGGGGATTGAGATGTCGAAATTCATGCTGATCATGGGGGTCCTGTTAGCAGCCGTCGGCGTGGCACTCGGTCTCATGGTGTATTTCTCACCGGGCCAGATGCAGGTTCTGGCGCTCACCCCAGAAGTGGCTGCCGTTCTCCTGGTGGGCGGGATTTTGGCCATGGGGCTTGGCGGCGTGATCGGCGCCCTTGAGGGTGGCACGGCAGCACCCGGGCAAGCCATCACGGCACCAGCCGAGGTGCCTGCCGCCATCGCCCCGATCCCCGAATTCGGCAAGAAGCTAAAGGTCGAGGAACCTGCACCCGCTGTGGCTGCCAAGGAACCCGCCGCCGACATCTCGCCGGAAGTCAGTCAGACCATCGCGGCACTCGAGAAAGCCAAATCCGATATCGACGCGGCCCTGGCCGGTTCCACGCCGGAGCCTGCTCAACCCGCTGAAGCAGAGAAGGCCGAGGAGCAGGCGGAGCAGCTTTTTGTGGTCGAGGAGCGCGTCATCCGCGGCCGCCCCGCCCGCATCCTGTCCGACGGAACCGTCGAGGCCGAGACCGATGAAGGCTGGATGCGCTTCGAGAATCTCGAGCACCTCGACGAATATCTCGACGCCATGGCGCCGAGCAAGGTTTGATCAGCCCTTCGCCCGCGGCATCAGCTCGTAAGGATGCTTCCAGCCGGGCAGCGCCTTGATCCGGTCGAGCCAGTTCAGCACATGCGGATAAGGATCGAGCGGCACCGTGAGTTCGTCGCCGTAATAGAGATAGCCGCACATGGAAAGATCGGCGATGGTGGCGCGCTTGCCGATCAGGAACGGGTTCTCCGCCAGATGCTGATCGGCGATCTTCAGCGAACTGATGCAGCGCCCGCGCAGGAATTCGGTAACCGGCGTCTCGCCGGTCTTGGCGAATTGCATGAGGAACCGGAGGGTGGCGAGGTAGCTGGTGAATTTGTGATTGTCGAATAATATCCAACGCCATATTTCGCGCCGTTCGTCATCGCTCTTGGCGCTGAACTTGCGTGTCTGTTCGGCCAGATAGTCGAGAATGACTCCCGATTGCGTGAGTTTTCGCGCTTCATGCACAAGGACAGGAACCTCGCCCATTTCATTGATATCACGGCGGTATTCCGGTGTGCGCGTCTCGCCATTGAAAAAATCGACGAACACCGGCTCCCATTTGAGATTGCACAAGGCCAGCATCAGGGCAGCCTTGTAGGCGTTTCCAGATTCGCCGAAGCAATAGAGCTTGTAATCGGCCATGGTCTCAGTGATTCCCGGTTGGCGGCGCCCCGTCTCTGGAATAGTCTTGCCGGAGCTGCAATTCAACGTCGCAATCGGTGGCGATGCGGTCTTGCCCGCGAGCCCGTGTTATCGCGTGCGAGTTCGTCGAGTATGGGGCAGTGGGGACGGCCGTCGCCCTCGCAAGCGTCGGCGAAATACCTGAGGGTGCCGACCAATTCGCGCATGCGGCGGATTTGCGCCTCCATATTGGCGATGTGTTCGAGCGCCACGCGCTTCACCTCGCGGCTCGGGCGCTTGCGGTCGTTCCATAATTGCAACAGCTCGCGGATGCGCTCGACCGGAAAGCCGAGCTCGCGGGCGCGCTGGATGAAGCGCAGCCGGTGGACGTCGCTGTCCTCATAGATGCGATAGCCGCTGTCGCGCCGTTTCGGCGAGGGAACGAGGCCGATTTGTTCGTAATAGCGGATCATCTTGGCCGAGATGCCCGATGCGTCCGCTGCATTGCCGATCTGCATGACTTACTCCCCTCGTTGGCTTCCACTTGACCTTACCATGATGGGAAGGTTTATATGATGTGTCATCTTCGCCCTGCAACCGCCCGAGGACATGATGACGGAACACCGCCACGATCATATGGAGCATGCCCGCCATGCGGCTGGAAGTCCCGCGGTTGCGGGGCTTGCCATCGATCCGGTCTGCGGTATGAGCGTCGATCCTCACACCGCCAAGCACAAGGCCGATCATGGCGGCCGCCCCTATTATTTCTGCGCGGCCGGCTGCCGCGCCAAGTTTATCGCCGATCCACAGAAATATCTCGATCCCGAGGCCGCCAAGGCGGCTGCCGAGCCGGTTCCCGAAGGCACGATCTATACCTGCCCGATGCACCCGGAGATCCGCCAGGTGGGTCCAGGTTCGTGTCCGATTTGCGGCATGGCGCTCGAGCCCCTACTGGCCGGGACCGAGACCGGCCCCAATCCGGAACTGATCGACATGACGCGGCGGTTCTGGATCGGGCTTGTGGTGTCGCTGCCGGTAGTGGCGCTGGAAATGGGCGGACATCTGACCGGCCTGATGATGTTGCTGGGCAAACAGACTTCCAACTGGCTGCAGCTGGTGCTGGCAACGCCGGTGGTGCTGTGGGCGGGCTTGCCGTTTTTCGTGCGCGGCTGGCAGTCGCTCCTGACCCCCAATCTCAACATGTTCACGCTGATCGCCATGGGCACTGGCGTGGCCCGGGTCCATAGCGTCCTTGCCACCCCCCTGCCCGCGATATTTCCCGGCCCCCTCCGCC
>CAYOZR010000114.1:0-10425 GCA_964408555.1 uncultured Aestuariivirga sp. | reverse complement strand
CTGCTCCTCGGTTAGTTCATAGGGATCCTTGATGCCGAGTTCCGGCTGCTTTTTCATCAGATAGAGGGCGGCATCGGCGATGTAGATGGGACCGTCGAAGGCCTGGACGCGGCCCTTGTTTGACTTGCCGTCGGCCAGCGTCTGCTCCTCGAACACCACCGACCAGCTTTTCGGCGCCTCGGGGAAGACCTTGGTGTTATAAGCCAGCACATTGGCGCCCCACTGATACGGCACGCCGTAATGGACCCCGCCCACCGTATGCCAGGGCGCATTCTGCAGCCGCTCGTCCACCGTCTTCCATGACGGGATGAGATCGACATTGATCGGCTGCACCCGCTTGCCCGAGACGAGGCGGAGGGAAGCGTCGCCGGAAGCGGTCACCAGATCGAAACCGCCCTCGTTCATCAGCGCCACCATTTCGTCGGACGTGCCGGCGGTCTTGATGTTGACCTTGCAGCTCGTCTTGGCCTCGAAATCGGTCACCCAGTCGTAATTCTTGTCGGTCTCGCCGCGTTCAATGTAGCCGGGCCAGGCAACGATATCGACCTGGCCTTCGCCGGCGCCGACTTCCTTCTTCATCTCCTGGGCGAATGCCACGCCGCCGAGGGCGGTGGCCGCAAGGACCGAAACGATTGCCATCTTGCTGAAACGCATGATTATTAAACCTCCCTTGTGAGCCTTTGCGATGCGGATCGGCCTTGGCACGCGGGGCAGGCTCATGCGATGAAATGCATGCCATTCAATCCGATCCGGGCCGAGTCTAGCCCGAACCATTTGCGAAGGGAAGCGGGCGCGGGATGGGCAGTGTCTATGTGAAGTCACCGCTGGCCTGCCTGGCGGCGGGCGCCGAATCGGGCTTTGTCGTCGCCGGCGGCCGGATTGTCGAGTTGGTCGCCGGCGGCAAGACGCCCGTTTCCCGCTATGACGCGGTGTTCGATGCCTCGCGTCATGTGGTCTTGCCGGGCCTGGTCAACACCCACCATCACTTCTACCAGACACTCACCCGCGCCCATCCGGCGGCAATCAACAAGGAACTGTTCGACTGGTTGACGGCGCTCTATCCGATCTGGGCGCGGCTGACGCCGGAAGCGATGCGGCTGGCCACGCGCCTGGCTCTGGTGGAATTGCTGATGTCGGGCGTCACCACCACTTCCGATCATCACTATCTGTTCCCGCGCGGGCTCGACGATGCCATGGATATCCAGGTGGCTGAGGCGCGCCGTCTCGGCATGCGCATGACGGTGACCCGCGGCGCGATGAATCTGTCGGTCAAGGACGGCGGCCTGCCGCCCGAGAGCGTGGTGCAGGACGAAGACACGATCCTTGCCGACAGCGAACGCGTCATCGGCAAGTATCACGAGGCGGGTGAGGGCGCGCGCATCCAGATCGCCCTGGCGCCGTGCTCGCCGTTTTCCGTGACCCGGTCGCTGATGACTGCCTGCGGGGAACTGGCGGCACGGCATGATTGCCGGCTTCACACCCACCTGGCCGAAACCCATGACGAGGATGCTTTCTGTCGCGCCAAGTTCGGCATGAGTCCGCTCGAATACCTGGCGGAAACGGGCTGGCTTTCGGACCGCACCTGGCTCGCCCACGGTATTCACTTCAGCGATGCCGACATCGGCCGGCTCGGCCGCCACGGCGTCGGCATCTGCCATTGCCCCACTTCCAATATGGTGCTGGCCTCGGGCCAATGCCGGACCCGCGACCTGGAGGCGGCCGGTGCCGCGGTCGGACTGGGTGTCGATGGCTCGGCCTCGAACGATAGTTCCAATCTGATGGAGGGAGTGCGCCACGCCCTGATGATCAATCGGCTCACCTATGGCGCAAAGGTTACCCATCTGGATGCCCTGCGCTGGGCAACCGCGGGCTCGGCCCGCTGTCTGGGACGCAAGGACATCGGCGAAATCGCGGTGGGCAAGCAGGCCGATCTTGCCTTGTTCAGGCTCGATGAACTGCGTTTCTCTGGCGCCGGCGACCCGGTCGCCGCACTGGTTCTGTGCGGCGCGCACCGGGCCGACCGGGTAATGGTCGCGGGCGATTGGAAGGTCGTGGACGGCATGCCGGTTGGCGTGGATGTGGACGAATTGCGGGCCCGGCACGGGGCGGCAGCCCGGGCGTTTCTCTAGTGCGGTCCGTCGGATCGCCGGGCCGCCCCCGGCTTTCCGGCAATCAGGCGAATTGCAAGCCCTCACAAACTTGCTAGACTAGCGCCAACAACAAGGGCCCGAGGCCCAAGTGGGAGGGTACGCGTGACAGCCCGCAAGAGTGCCGGCAACGGCGCAAGGCCGGTCGCGGTGGCGGTTGGCGATCTGCACAAGAGCTTCGGCGAGCTCGAAGTCCTGAAGGGCGTCTCGCTCACGGCCCGCGAAGGCGACGTGGTTTCAATGATCGGCGCCTCGGGATCCGGCAAGAGCACCTTCCTGCGTTGCATAAATTTCCTCGAAATGCCAACCCGCGGCCGCATTGAAGTCACCGGCGAGCAGGTGGCGCTGAAAACCGGCAAGGACGGCAATCTGCATCCCGCCGACCGCCGCCAGCTTGAGCGTATCCGCACCCGCCTCGGCATGGTGTTCCAGAGTTTCAACCTCTGGCAGCACATGACGGTCTTGCAGAATGTCATCGAGGCGCCGGTGCATGTGCTCAAACTGCCCAAGGCCGAGGCCATCGAACGGGCCGAGAAGCTCCTGCACAAGGTCGGCCTCTTCGACAAGCGCGACCAGTATCCGGCCTTCCTCTCCGGCGGCCAGCAGCAGCGCGCGGCGATTGCCCGCGCCCTCGCCATGGAGCCGAAAGTGATGCTGTTCGATGAACCTACTTCGGCGCTCGATCCGGAACTGGTCGGTGAAGTCCTCAAGGTGATCCGCGATCTGGCGGAGGAGGGCCGCACCATGATCCTGGTCACCCATGAAATGAAATTCGCCCGCGGCGTGTCGAGCCATGTGATCTATCTGCATAAGGGAGTGATCGAGGAGGAGGGGCCGCCCGGACAGGTCTTCGGGCATCCCAAGAGTGCGCGCTGCAAGCAATTCGTCTCCGGCATCCACTGAGGGTTGGCGGCGGCGTTGGGGCGTGCTTAGCTTTGTCAATGGCGGCGTCCGATCGGGCCCGCTTTCAAGAGGGAGATGGAAATGAAGTTATCGCGTCGTGTAATGCTGGCTGTTGCCGCCACCGCCATGATGGCCGCGGCGGCACCCGCCCAAGCGGATCTCAAATTCGGCGTCGCCGCCGAGCCCTATCCGCCGTTCTCGTCCAAGGATGCGTCCGGCACGTGGGTCGGCTGGGAAATCGACCTGATGAACGTGCTATGCACCCAGATGGGCGAAAAGTGCGAGCTCGTCGAAGTGGCCTGGGACGGCATCATCCCGGCGCTCACCTCGAAGCAGATCGACGTGATCTTCTCGTCCATGTCGATCACCGGCGAGCGCAAGCAGACCATCGATTTCTCCAACATGTACTACAACACTCCGACCGTCATGATCGGCACCAAGAACGGCGACATGGACATCTCGCCCGAACACCTCAAGGGCAAGACCATCGGCGTGCAGGTCTCGACCGTGCACCAGAACTATGTCCAGAAATATTTCAGCGCCGGATCGACGATCAAGACCTACCAGACCCAGGACGAGGCCAACCAGGATCTCGCCGCCGGCCGGCTCGACATCGTGCAGGCCGACGGATCGGCGCTCGATGCCTTTCTCGCTACCGAGCAGGGTGCTGCCTGTTGTGAGCTGAAGGGCCAGGTGCCGGACGATCTGGAAGTCCTCGGCGAGGGTGTCGGTGCCGGTATCCGTAAGGAAGACACGGCGATCAAGGACAAGATCAACGCCGCCATCGCCGAACTGGCCAAGGCCGGCAAGTTCGAAGAGATCACCAACAAGTATCCGGAACTCGTCGGCAAGATGATCGTTCCGAAGCCCTAATGCTTGCTTCCGGTGCCGCCCTGCAAAGGGCGGCGCCGACCATTCGGGGGAAGGTGAGCAAGCGACATGGCGATCAAGGCGACCGCGTGGGAACTCCTGGCGCTTGAGCCGCCGGGGTGGGGCGGAAATCTCCTGATCGGTGCCGTCAGCACCCTGGAGATTTCGTTTTGCGCCTATGCTGTCGGCCTGGCGCTCGGCCTGCTCGGCGCCATGGGCAAGCTCAATGGCGGCCGGGCCACCCGCGGCCTTCTCGAGGCCTACACTACCATCGTCCGCTCGGTGCCTGAGCTTTTGCTGATCGTCATTCTGTTCTATCTCGGTACCGACACACTCAACCGGGCTCTGGACCAACTCGGCTATGAAGCCGTGCGCATCAGCGGTTTCTCGGCGGCGGTCGCGGTTCTGGGTTTCTGCCAGGGCGCCTATTCGACGGAAGTCCTGCGCGGCGCCATCCAGGCGATCCCGCTCGGCCAGATCGAAGCCGCCAAGGCCTACGGCATGCCGCCATGGACCCGCTTCCGCCGCATCATCCTGCCGGCCATGCTGCCCTTCGCCATTCCGGGATTGTCCAATCTGTGGCTCAATGTGACCAAGGATTCCTCGCTAGTGGCGGTCGTCGGCTACAGCGAACTGGCGCTGACCACCCGCCAGGCGGCGGGCGGAACCAAGCACTATTTCCTGTTCTTTTCCGTCGCCGCGCTGATGTATCTGGTAATCTCCATCGTGTCCCTCCGCCTGTTCGCGGCACTTGAGCGCCATGTGCGGCGCGGCCAGCCGAAGGCGCACTGAGATGAACTGGTCCTGGCTGCCAGATTATCTGCCGCAACTGCTGAACGGCCTGTGGCTGTCGCTGGTGCTCCTGGCTCTCTCCTGCTTTTTCGGCGCTATTCTCGCCGTTCCCATCGGCCTCGTCCAGGTCACGGGGCCCAGGCCGCTCGGACTTTTGGCTCAGGGTTTCTGCGCCACGATCCGCGGCACGCCGCTGCTCATCCAGATATGGCTTCTCTATTACGGGCTCGGTTCGCTGTTCCCGATGATCCCGGAAATCCGCCAGAGTTTCCTCTGGCCGGTGTTGCGCGAGGGCTTCTTCTATGCGGTGCTGGCCTTCACCTTGAGTTTCGCGGGCTATGAGGGTGCGGTGATGCGCGGCGCCTTCTTGGGCGTGCCCAAGGGCGAATTGGAAGCGGCGCGTTCCTTCGGCATGTCGCCCTTCACGGTGCTGCGCCGGGTGTGGCTGCCACGCGCCATCCGGCTGGTGCTGCCGACACTCACCGGCGAGGTGATCCTGCAGCTCAAAGCAACGCCCCTGGCGGCTACCATCACGGTGATGGACTTGTTCGGCGTCTCCAACATGATCCGCCAGGATACCTACCGCGTCTACGAACCCTTGCTGTTGGTGGCGGTGGTCTATTTCTGCCTGACCTGGATCATCACCAGCTTCTTCAACATGATCGAGCGGCAAGTGCCGATGAAACGATGATCGAGGACAAGATCGCAAGCTTCGCCAGCGAGCTGGCGGCGATCCGCCACGATTTGCACATGCATCCCGAATTGCAATTCGAGGAGGTGCGCACCGGCGCCATCGTGGCCCGCGAGCTACGACGCTATGGTTTCCTCGTGACGACGGGGGTGGCCGGCACGGGCGTCGTGGGTACACTGAAGAACGGCACGAGCAGCCGGACAATCGGCATCCGCGCCGACATGGACGCCCTGCCGATCCACGAGACCACCAATCTGTCCTATGCCTCGCGCTCTCCCGGCAAGATGCATGCCTGCGGCCATGACGGTCACACCGCCATGCTGCTCGGTGCCGCCCGCTATCTGACCGAGACCCGCAATTTCGACGGCACCGTGCATCTGATCTTTCAGCCGGCCGAGGAGGACATTAGCGGCGCCAAGCGCATGATCGAGGAGGGCGTGTTTCAGCGCTTCCGCTGCGATGCGATCTTCGCGCTCCACAATATTCCGGGCGAAGAGGCGGGGCAGGTGACCGTGCGCCCCGGCCCGATCACCGCCGCCGTCGATATCGTCAATGTGACGGTGCGGGGCGTTGGCGGCCATGGGGCGCTACCGCACAAATCCGCCGATCCGATCGTTGCCGCCTCCGGCGTCGTGATGGCGCTGCAGTCGATCGTGGCGCGCAATGTCGATCCGCATGATGCGGCCGTCATCACCGTGGGCGCCTTCAATGCCGGCTCCATGGCAACGGTCATTCCGGGCGAGGCGCATTTGCAGATCGGCGTCAGGACTTGCACCGAGGAGGTGCGCGCGCTGCTGCGGCGGCGGATCACCGAACTCGTCGCGGCCCAGGCGAAGTCCTTCGGCTGCGAGGCTGAAATCCAATACGGCCACGGTTACAGCTATCCCCCCGGCATCAACTCGCTGGAGCTGGCGCGGCTGGTGCGCGAGGTGGCGGTGGAGATGGGCCAGGAGCCCGCCCGCATCGACATGCGCGGCCCTTTCATGTTCTCCGAGGATTTCGCCTATATCCAGGAGATCGTGCCGAGCTGCTATTTCGGCCTCGGCAATGGCGCAAGCCGCAGCCTGCACGATGCGGGCTACGACTTCAACGACGAGCTTTTGGTAAAGGGTCCCGCCTTCTGGGGCCGCCTCGTCGAGAAATTCCTGACTTCAGGCTAGATGGCAGCCGGCCTGGCGCAGGCCGGCCAGATATTCGTCGACGATCTGGCGGTAGCGCACGGCGCCGAAGCTCGGAAAATGGCCGCCATGGACGATGGCGGCGGGCAGGGCCCGGATGCGGGCGAAACTCGCCGCATACTGCTCCTTGTCGGAATGATAGGCGTCGTCGATCAACGGCCCGTCATAGACGATGTCACCCGAAAGGAAGATGCCGGTCTTGCGTTCGAACAGCCCGATGCCGCCCGGTGAATGGCCGGGCGTATGGATGACCTCGAAGGCGCGATCGCCGAGATCGATCGTGTCGCCGTCATCGAGCAGGCGCTGTGCCGGCGCCGGTTGAATGTGGTAAGCACCCGCATTCCAGTCCTCTGGCAGGGCATCGAACATCGCGTCGGTCGCATAGCGATCGGCAAGCGTCCAGTCATTGCGCGGATCGGCGAGAATCTGGGCCTCGGCCCGATGCACGCAGCGCTCGGGGAATTCGTGATGGCAGCCGATGTGGTCGAAATGGGTGTGGCTTGCGACACAGAGGAGCGGCCGCTCGGCCACCAGCCGCACATGCTGGCGCAGGCTGACATGACCGAGGCCCGTATCGAACAGCAGGTCGCGGTCGCGGCCGCGCACATGCCACATGTTGCAGCGGAAGAAAGACTTGATCCACGGCTCGTGGATGAGTGTGACGCCGTCGGCCATGCGGATCGTTTCGTACCAATCGCGGTGCCCGATCGTCTGCAGGGTTACCATGGCCTACTCCGGCAGCACGATGAGATGGGCGGGATCGCCGGCGAATGAAAGTGTCTGGCCGGGTTTCACCGCCGCGTTTGCCGCAAGCTTGGCAATGATCGTGAGACCGTCGGCGGCCAATGACCGCGCCAGCACCCGCTTGAAACTGCCCTGGAACACCACATCGGTGACGAGGCCTTTGCCCAGATTGCCGCGGGTCTTGGCAAGCCCGATGTGTTCAGGCCGGATGGCCAGTGTAACCCGGCTTCCGGCGGGCGCTGCGTGAACAGCGATGAAATTGCCGAACGGCGTTTCGATGGCGCCGCGCTTGGTCACAATACCCGGCAGCATGGTGCTCTCGCCCATGAAGCCGGCGGTGAAGCGCGTGGCGGGCCGCGCATAGACGCGCTCGGGCGGACCTTCGTCCTCGATCCGGCCGGCATTCATGACCACGCAATAATCGGCGAGCGCCATCGCCTCTTCCTGATCGTGGGTCACATGGATGAAGGCGGTGCCGGCGCGCTTCTGGATCGCCTTCAATTCGTCCTGCATCTGGCGGCGTAGCTTGAGATCGAGAGCGCCGAGCGGCTCGTCGAGAAGCAGCACGGCGGGTTCGACCACCAGGGCACGGGCCAGCGCCACGCGCTGACGCTGGCCGCCGGAAAGCTCATGCGGCTTCCTGGAGAAGGAAGCGGGCAAGCCCACCTGTTCCAGCGCCGCCGCGGCGCGTGCCTCCCGCTCGGTGCGGGCCACACCTTGCATGCGCAGGCCGAAGCCGACATTGCCGCCGACACTCATGTGCGGAAACAGAGCATAATCCTGGAACACCGTGGCGGTGGGGCGTCTTGCCGGTGGAACGGCGGTGCAATCCTCGCCGCGGATCATGACCTTGCCGTCCGAAGGAAACAGAAAACCGCCGAGAATCGACAGTAGCGTCGTCTTGCCGGAACCCGAGGGACCGAGGAGCACCGTGTAGCTGTCCGGCGCGACGTCGAGGGAAACGTGACTGAGCACCGCAATGGCGCCGAAGCGGTGCGAGACGTCGCGGACCTGAAGCACAGGGTTCATGCGGGCCTTCTCCGCAGGGCGACGAGTTCGAACAGGATGGCCAGCACGATGGACACGCCGAAGACCAGTGCCCCCACCGCGTTGGTCTTGGGGTTGAGGCCGGAGCGCAGTAGATTCCAGATTTCGACGGGCAGCGTGGTGTCGAAGCGGGTAAGAAGCCAGGAGATCACGAATTCATCCCAGGAAAACGTCATCGACAGAAAGAAGGCGGCGAACAGGGCGGGCCACAGCATGGGCGCGGTGATGAGCAGCAAGACCTGCCATTCGGCCGCGCCCAGATCGCGCGCGGCGCGCTCGATGGTCGTCTGATGGTCGCCCATCTGGCTGTAGATGATGGCGAAACACAGCGGCAGATTGATCACCACATGGCCGATGCCCGCCGCCCACAGCGACTTCGGCATGCCGATGGCATTGAACATCACCAAGAGACCCATGCCGATGACGAGATAGCTCACAGTGAGCGGAAGGGCGATGAGCCCGCGAAGCCAGGCTTCACCGGGAAGGCGGAAGCGGGCGAAACCCCAGGCGGCAAGAAAGCCGAACAATACGGCCACCGCGGAGGACACGAGTGCGACGATGACCGAATTGACCAGTCCCGCCGTGAGGCGGGCATCGGTCAGCACCGCGCCATACCAGCGCAAGGAGGGTCCGGTGAAAGGCGGAATGGGAAACTGTGTTGCCTGAAAGGAAAACAGGATCAGCACAATGACCGGCAGGAAGATGAAACCGTAGAGAAGCGCGGCATAAATCACTGCAAGGGCGCGCATGCTCAGGCCCTCTCGAGTTTCAGCCAGCGGGCGCAGGCGGCATAGGCGATGGTGACGACCGCCATCAGAATGAGCGACAGGGCCGAGGCCGAGGCAAAGTCGCCGCGCCGGCCGATCTGCATCATGATGAGTTGCGGCATCAGGAGCTCGTTGTTGCCGCCGAGAATCTGCGGCGTGATGTAGTCGCCGATCGCCAGCACGAAAGTGAGAAAGGCGCCGACCATGATGCCGGGGAGGGTGAGCGGCAGGATCACATGGATGAAGGTGCGGATGGGCCCGGCGCCGAGATCGGCGGCGGCCTTGCGGTAATTGGGGCTCAATTGCTTCAGATTGGCGAAGATGGTGAGGGTCAGCAGCATGACGAAGAAATGCACGAAGCCGATCACCGTTGCGGTGCGGGTGTTGGCGAGTTGAATGGGCGCGGCGATGATGCCCAGATCGGTGAGTGTGGCATTGATCACGCCCTTCTCCGCCAGCACCAGAAGCCAGCTATAGGAGCGCACCAGATAGGACGTCCAGAACGGCAGCACCGCCAGCATCAGCGCCAGCCGCTGCCAGCGCTCCGGCACGCGTTCGGCCAGAATCCAGGCGAAGGGATAGGCCAGCAGGATCGACGCCACGGTGACCATGGCCGTCACCTCCAGCGAATTGGTCATCGCCCGCCAGTAAGCGGGATTGGCGAAGAACTGCCGGTAATCATCGAGGCTGAGCCCGTCCACGCCCTGCGGCGCCAGGCTCACCGCCGCCATGACGATGAAGGGTAGGACGAAGAAGACGAGCGTCCACGCTAGCGCCGGGCCGACGCTCGCCCATGCTGCCAAGCGGCTTTCTGCTGCACGCGGTCCGCTCATGATAGAGAGCGAAGCGGGCGCCGGGCCCGCTCCGCCGCCTCATTCACTGGGCTTGTAGCATCTCGGTCCACACATCCTGCATCTTCTTGTCGAGCGCTTCGTCGGGGGCCGGATAGGGCTGGGCGCGTGCCAGGAAGTCCGGCTGCTCGTCGAAACGCAATATCTTCTTGTCGGCATCGGTCAGGGCCGCATTCCGATTGGCCGGCATGCCCCAATAGCAAGCTGAGGTGGCAAGCCGTGCCTGGCCCTCGGGACTCATCACATACTGGATGAATTTGAGCGCCAGATCCTTCTTCTTGCTGGTCTCAAACATGGCGAGCGACTGCGACCACAGGACGCCGCCTTCTTTCGGAATGGTGAAATCCATCGCCGGATTTTCGCGCGCCAGCCCCGCCGTGACCCATTCGCCGCCGCCCACCAGGATATCGACTTCGCCGGTGGCGAGCGCCGTCT
>CAYOZR010000113.1:0-10543 GCA_964408555.1 uncultured Aestuariivirga sp. | reverse complement strand
ACGACGAGCGGGTGCAGGATCCCTATTCCTTCCGCTGCCAGCCGCAGGTGATGGGCGCCTGCCTCGATCTGCTGGCCCAGGCGGCGCGGATGCTGGTGATCGAAGCCAATGGCGTCTCCGACAATCCGCTGGTCTTCGCCGAGGATGGCGCGGTCCTGTCGGGCGGCAATTTCCATGCCGAGCCGGTGGCCTTCGCCGCCGATATGATTGCCATGGCGGTCGCTGAAATGGGTTCGCTGAGCGAGCGGCGGATCGCGGCGCTGATCGACTCGTCCATCTCGCTCCTGCCGCCTTTCCTGATCCGCAATCCGGGCCTCAATTCCGGTTTCATGGTGCCGCAATGCACCGCCGCGGCGCTGATGAGCGAGAACAAGCAGATGTCGCATCCAGCTTCGGTCGACTCGGCACCAACTTCCGCCAACCAGGAGGATCACGTGTCGATGGCGACCCACGGGGCGCGGCGGCTCGGGCCGATGAACGCCAATCTAGCGCGCATCGTGGCGATCGAGCTGATGGCGGCGGCGGAAGGCATCGATTTCCGCCATCCGCTGCAATCCTCAAAGGCAATCGAAGCCGCCCACCGCCTGATCCGCAGCAGGGCGGCGCGGCGCGATGCCGACCGCGAATTCTCCAGCGATATTGAAGCGGTGGCGGGCCTGGTCGAAGCGGGGGCAATGGACAGTTTCGTGCCGGGCCTTCTGGCGGAACTTGGCTGCGGCTAAGCGGCTACAGCCAGAGTGCGGCGGCGAGGAGGCCGAGACAGGCGAGAAAGCCCACGGCCGGCACGGCAAGGGGAATCTCGAAGGTATCCTCGGCCGGCGGGCCGTCGCGCAGCTTTATGACGATGAGCGCCAGATCGGCCAGCGCAAAAATCACCAGCGAGATGAGCGAAGTTGCTTCGGCCAGCCGCTCGAGCGGCAGGACAAGCGTTGCCAGATAGACCAGCACGGCGGCAATCGCCGTCGCCACAACCGGTGTTCGGGTTCCGGCATGGACGTAGCCCAGCGGAGCGGGAAGTGTTCCGAGCCGCGCCATGCCGTGCATGAGGCGCGAGACCATGATCAATTGCACCACGACGCCGTTGAGCGTCGCCATGATGGCGATGAGAGACATGATCCATGGCGGCATTCCGGTGGCGCGCTCGAAAACGAGGCTCAGGGGTGCCAGCGAGCTTGCGAGTTCGTCGGGCGTCACGACGATGACGGCGGCGATCGCCAGAGCCATGTAGAGCAGGGTGGAAATGCCGAGCGTCAGCAGAATGGCCAGCGGCATGGTGCGATGGGGAAGCTTTGCTTCCTCGGCCACGTTGGCGAGACTCTCGAAACCGATGAAGGCGAAGAAGGCGAGAAGCCCCGCCGCCAACATGCCGGTCCAGTGGGCGGGATCGGCGGCGCTGGCGGCCACTGTCACGGCTGCCGCGATGGGCTCGGCCTCACCCAGAAATCCCGCAATGATGATGACAACCAGGCCGCCCACCTCGATGGTGCTGAGCACGGCCGTGAACATGGTGGACTCGACGATGCCGTAAGCGGCGATCGCCGCCATGGCGATGACGACAAGGGCGAGGAGCGGCGCTGGCGGCAGATCGATGAACTGGCGGAGATAGCCGACACTGCCCGAGGCAATAGCCGCCGCCGAGACAAGGCTCACGGCAATCACCAGAAGCCCTACGGCAAGCGACAGGCCGCGGCTGCGGAAGCCCTTGAGGACGAAGGCGGCCGCACCGGCGCTCACCGGAATGCGCGTGGTAAGTTCGCTGTAGCTCAAGGCCGTGAAGCATATGACGACGGCGGCAATGGCGAAGGCGGCATAGGCGGCAAGCCCGGCGTGACCGGCGACGGCGCCGATCAGCACATAAATGCCGGCGCCGATGGTGATCCCCAGGCCATAGAGAACCAGAAGCGGCAGAGTGAGGGCGCGCTTCAATGAAGGTGTGACGGATGCATCGGTCATGGGCGAACATCGCAGGCGGCAGGCGTCTCACCTTGATATGCGTCAAGCCGCCCCATAATGTCGAGACCATCACAGGGAGTGGGCCATGGGTGGACTCTTCGATCTTAACGGCCGGGTGGCGGTTATCACCGGCATCAGCCGCGGCATCGGCTGGGAACTGGCCCATGGCTTCGCCGCGGCGGGCGCCAAGGTGGTGGGCTGCGCCAGGAGTTTTGAGCGGGCGGAAATCACGGCGGCGGAGCTGCGCGGCAAGGGGCACGAGGCGCTTGGCGTGCTCGCCGATGTGACGAAGCCGGAAGACTGCGAGGCGCTGATCCAGGCGGCGGTGCGGCGCTACGGAAGGCTCGACATTCTGGTGTGCAATGCCGGGGTGAATGTGAAGAAGAAGGCGATCGATTTCACGCCGCAAGAATTCGACACGGTGATCGGCGGAAATCTGCGCGCCTATTTTCTCACCGCCCAGGCGGCGGCGCGGCAATTCATCCGCCAGGGAACGGGCGGCGCCATCGTCATGAACTCGTCGAACGCCTCGGTGGCCGCATTCGATGAACTTGGGCCCTATTGCGCCGCCAAGGGCGGCGTCGACATGCTGGTCAGGGCGCTGGCCTGTGAATGGGGACCGCACAAGATTCGCGTCAATGCCTTCAATCCCGGTTACACCAATCATTCGATGACCGGCGAGGGTCAGGCCTATCTGGCCCAAGCGGAGAAGGAGATCGCGGCGCGGACACCACTGCGGCGCATGGCGGAGATGCGCGAGATGGTGGGCCCCGCCGTATTTCTTGCCTCCGATGCCGCCTCCTTTGTGACGGGCGCGATCCTTCTCGCCGACGGCGGCTGGTGCGCCCAGTGAGTGAATTCGATCATCCCTGGCCGGCGCTTGAAGCGGCGGCACGGATATGGCCCGATGCGGAGGCGCTGGTATTTCCGCATCAGGAGGCGCGGCTGAGCTTTGCGCAGTGGCACGCGGATGCCTTGCGGCTGGCGGGCGCACTTGCGGCGCGCGGCATTGAACGCGACGATCATGTGGCGCTGCTTGCCGAGAGCCGCGCCGAGTGGCCGGTTATACAGATGGCCTGCGCGGCGCTGGGTGCCGTCTTCGTGCCGGTCAACAGCCATTACCGCAGGCACGATCTTGCCTATGGGCTCGGGCAATCGGACGCCAAAGCGCTCATCTGTTCGACGAGTTACCGGTCGAACCCCTATCTCGAAAGTGTCCGGGCGCTACGGCCGGAGCTTCCCCGGCTGCAACATGTGTTCACGCTGGAGGCGGATTATCCGGAACTACTGCGCGAAGAGAAAGCGTTGGCGCCTGCCCGGTGCGATCCGGGCGCGATTGCCGCGCTGTTGTATACGTCCGGCACAACCGGATTTCCCAAGGGCGCGCTGCTGTCGCATCGCGCCATGATGATGGATGCGCGCGGCGCTACCTCCCGGCTGGGCCTCAAGGCGGGCGACCGCTGGACCTCGATCATTCCGCTGTTCCATTGCGCCGGCTGCATCATGAACATTCTGGGATGCCTGCAGAAAGGGGCCGCCTATGTGGGTGTGCCGAGCTTCGATCCGGAAACGATGTTCAAGGTCATTGAGCAGGAGCGCTGCACGTTCCTGTCGGGCGTGCCGACTTCCTATCTGGCAATGCTCGATCATCCGGCGCGCGGCAAATATGATCTCACCTCGCTGAAGGCGGGAACTTGCGGCGGCGCCGATTGCAATGCGGATGTGCTCAGGCGCTGCTCGGAAGAATTTCCGATGCCGGGACTGGCCCAGGTCTATGGCCAGACGGAAGGCGCCACGCTGTTTGCCTGCCCCGAGACCGATGATCCGCTGCGCTGGGAGACGGCGGGGAAAATCCTAGCCGGTTATGAGGTGCGCATCTGCGATCCACAGACGCTCATGCCGCTTGCTCCGGGCAGTATCGGCGAAATCCAGGCGCGCGGGCCCATGGTGATGGAGGGCTACTACAACATGCCGGAGGCCACCGCCGAAACCATCATCGCCGAGGGCTGGCTGCGCAGCGGCGATCTCGGCAGCATGACCGGCGACGGGCATCTGGTCATCGCCGGCGGCCGCTTGCGCGACATGATCATCCGGGGCGGCGAGAACATCTATCCGGCCGAAATCGAGAATGTGCTGCAGCAGCACGAGGCGGTCGCCGGCACCGCCGTCTTCGGCCTGCCCGATGCCTATTACGGCGAGACGGTAGCCGCGGCGGTCAAGCTATCCGCAGGCGCCGCAGCCGCGGAGCTGCGGAACCATTGCGCGGCGCGCATCGCCGGGTTCAAGGTGCCGGCGACGATCTTCAGAGTCGATGAATTTCCGCTCACGCCGTCGGGCAAGATCCGAAAAATCGAGCTTCGTCAGTGGGCGGAGGAAGGGCGGATGGAGCTCCTGCCATGAGTCTCACCTTCTGGTTCGACGTGCATTCGCCGTGGTGCTATCTGGCCGCGCACCGGGTGGGCGATGTGGCGCGCAAGCATAAAATCGAACTGGTATGGCGACCGCTGCATCTGCCGCGGCTGCTCGATGCGATCGGCGGGCGCAAGCCCTTGGAGGCAAATGCCGCCTTCGTGCGCTGGTTCAAGCAGGATATCGCCGATTGGGCGGAGACGCTCGGCCTGCCCATCGCCTATCACCCACACTATCCGTTGCGCAATTCGCGGGCGCTGCGGGCCTGCCAGTATGCGGCGGATCAGGGGAAGGGCGAAGCTTTCGCCAAGCGTATTCTGCGCGCCTATTGGGCGGAGGCGGGCGATATCACCGATGCCGATCGCATCGCCGCATGGGGCGCCGAGTGCGGTCTCGATGCCGCCGCCGTCCGCGAGGCGGCACTGAGCGAAGCCTACAAGAGCCGCATCGACGTCAACACCAACGAAGCGATCGCCCGCGGCGTCTTCGGGGTGCCGACGGTGGACACGGGCGAGAAGCTCTATTTCGGCAACGACCGGCTGGAGATGCTCGATGTGCATCTGAGCCGGAGTTAGGCTTTCGACAGCCGGCCGTTCCGGCCGAGATAGGCGACGATCCGGTCGGCGGCGGCCTCGGGGGAGAGTTTGGTGGTGTCGAGGCGGATTTCCGGGTTCTCGGGTTCCTCGTAGGCGGAATCGATGCCGGTGAAGTGCTTGATCTCGCCGCGCCGCGCCTTGGCGTAAAGGCCTTTCACATCGCGCCGTTCGGCTTCGGCGAGCGGAGTGTCGACGAAAATCTCGACGAATTCTCCAGGCTCCACCAGCTCGCGCGCCATGAGGCGCTCGGAGCGGAAGGGCGAGATGAAGGAGACGAGCACGATCAATCCGGCGTCGACCATCAGCCTCGTCACTTCGGCGATGCGGCGGATGTTCTCGACCCGGTCGGCGTCGGTGAAGCCCAGATCGCGGTTGAGGCCGTGGCGGACGTTGTCGCCGTCGAGCAGATAGGTCATGTGGCTCCCGGCGTGGAGCTTCTTCTCGACGAGATTGGCGATGGTCGATTTGCCCGCTCCCGACAGGCCGGTGAACCACAGCACGGCGGGCTTCTGGCCGGCCTTGGCGGCACGCGAGGCCTTGTTCACGTCGAGCGCCTGCCAGTGGATGTTGGCGGCGCGGCGGAGCGCGAACCTGATCAGCCCCATGCCGACGGTGTTGTTGCTGAAGCGGTCGATGACGATGAAGGAGCCGAGATGGCGGTTCTCGGCATAGGGCGTAAACGCGATAGGCGCATCGAGCTCGAGATTGCACACGCCGATCTCATTGAGCGCCAGCGACTTGGCCGCCACATGCTCCATGGTGTTGACGTTGACCTTGTGTTTCAGGGCGTCGAGCGAACCCGGCAGTTGCCTGGTGCCAACCTTGATGATGTAGGGGCGGCCCGGCAGCATCGGCTCGTCGCCCATCCACAATATATCGACCTCGAACTGGTCCGAAGCCTCGACCGGATCGGCGGCGGCACAGATCACGTCGCCGCGGCTCACATCGATTTCGTCCTTGAGTGTCACGGTGAGCGACTGGCCGGCAACACCTACATCGAGATTGCCGTCAAAGGTGACCACGCTGTCGACGGTCGAGACCCGCGCCGACGGCAGAACCTTGATGGCATCGCCGGGGCGCAGCGCGCCGCTGACGATGGTGCCGGAAAAGCCGCGGAAATTCTGGTCCGGGCGGTTGACCCACTGCACCGGCATGCGGAAGGGGCGGGTGTCGAGATCGTCGCCGACAGCCACGGTTTCGAGATGGGCCATCAGCGCCGGCCCGCGATACCAGGGCATGGCGGCCGACGGCTCGACGACGTTGTCGCCCACCAGAGCCGAAAGCGGAATGCAGGTCACATCACTGGCGCCGATGCTCGCGGCAAAGGCGCGATAGTCGCTCTCGATCTTCGCGAAGACCTCGTGGTCGTAGCTCATCAGGTCCATCTTGTTGACGGCGACGACCAGATGCTTGATGCCGAGCAGCGTTGCGATGAAGGTGTGGCGCCGCGTCTGGGTGAGCACGCCCTTGCGGGCGTCGATCAGGATGACGGCGAGTTCGGCGGTCGAGGCGCCGGTCGCCATGTTGCGGGTGTATTGCTCGTGGCCCGGCGTGTCGGCGACGATGAACTTGCGCTTGTCGGTGGTGAACGCCCGATAGGCGACGTCGATGGTGATGCCCTGTTCGCGTTCGGCGGCGAGCCCATCGACGAGCAAGGCGAAATCGAGATTGCCGCCCTGGGTGCCCATCTTCTTCGAGTCGGCCTCGAGTGCCGTCAACTGGTCCTCGAACAGCATTTTCGCTTCATAGAGCAGGCGGCCGATGAGCGTGGATTTGCCGTCGTCGACGGAGCCGCAGGTGATGAAGCGCAGAAGGTCCTTGTTTTCCTGGGAACGCAGATAGGCCTCGACGTCGCCGCCGGTGAATTCGATGAAGCGGGCCATCAGAAATAGCCCTCCTGCTTCTTCTTCTCCATGGAGGCGGCCTGGTCCTTGTCGATGACCCGGCCCTGGCGTTCGGAAGAGGTGGCGACCAGCATTTCCTCGACGATGTCGAGGAGCGATGTGGCGTTCGATTCGATGGCGCCGGTGAGCGGATAGCAACCCAGGGTGCGGAAGCGGATTTTCCTCATCTCCGGCACCTCGCCGGGATTGAGCCGCATGCGTTCGTCGTCCACCATGATCATCTGGCCGTCGCGCCAGACCACGGGACGAACGGCTGCGAAATACAGCGGCACGATGGCGATGTTCTCAAGATGGATATATTGCCAGATGTCGAGCTCGGTCCAGTTCGACAAGGGGAAAACGCGGATCGACTCGCCCTTGTTCTTGCGGGCGTTATAAAGGTTCCACAGTTCCGGGCGCTGGTTTTTCGGGTCCCAGCGGTGGCGGGTGTCGCGGAAGGAGAAAATGCGCTCCTTGGCGCGGGATTTTTCCTCGTCGCGGCGGGCGCCGCCGAAGGCCGCGTCGAAGCCGTATTTGTCGAGCGCCTGCTTGAGGGCGTCGGTCTTCATGATCTGGGTGTGCAGGGCCGAGCCGTGGTCGAAGGGATTGACGTCCTTGGCCGCACCCTCCGGGTTGACATAGACGATGAGGTCAAGCCCGAGCGTGGCTGCCGTCTCGTCGCGCATCTTGATCATGTCGCGGAACTTCCAGCGGGTATCGACATGCATCAGCGGGAAGGGCGGCTTCGA
Organism: uncultured Aestuariivirga sp.; assembly: GCA_964408555.1. Taxonomy (GTDB): domain Bacteria; phylum Pseudomonadota; class Alphaproteobacteria; order Rhizobiales; family Aestuariivirgaceae; genus Aestuariivirga. Next base: position 2,953 of record CAYOZR010000113.1, on the reverse strand, counting down.
GGGATAGAAGGCCTTCATGGCGAGATGCAGCATGACGGCCGAATCCTTGCCGATCGAATAAAGCATCACCGGCTTTTCACATTCGGCGGCGACTTCGCGGATGATGTGGATGCTCTCGGCCTCCAGCCGCTGCAAGTGGGTCAGGCGTGGTGTGGACATGGACGATCCTGTTTTGAGGGCGCACTTATGCTGTGTGCAAGTGCGAAAGACAAGAGGAACGGGGCGGCGTAACGGCGGGCGTTGAGCTTGGCGGCCATCGGTCCTATGAAGGCGGTCCCAGGAGGTTTCCCACCGTGGACAAGCCAGTAGGCGAGAGGAAGGCAAAGAAGCTGCCCTATCAGGAGCCGCATGGCACGGTGGCGTCGCAGAGCAAGCTCCTCGAGGAGGCGATCGGGCGCGAGGTCAAGCGCTTCCGGGAAAAGCTCGGCCTCACCATTTCGGAACTCGCCAAGGCGGCGGGCATGTCGGCCGGCATGCTGTCGAAGATCGAGAACGGCGCCACCTCGCCATCGCTGGCCTCGTTGCAGGCCCTGGGCGGGGCCCTGCAGGTGCCGGTTACCTCGCTGTTCCGCGGCTTCGAGGAGATCCGCGATGCGAGCTTCGTCAAGGCGGGGCAGGGACTGACCATCGAGCGGCGCGGCACCAGGGCCGGCCACCAGTACCAGCTTCTGGGCCACAGCCCGCACGGGCCGGTGATGGTCGAGCCATACCTCATTACCTTGACGAAAGAGTCGGATGTTTTCCCGACCTTCCAGCATGCGGGACTGGAATTCCTCTATATGCTGGAGGGCAATGTGGTCTACCGGCACGGCGGCAAGACCTACGATATGCACCCCGGCGATGCCCTGTTCTTCGATGCCGATGCGCCGCATGGGCCGGAGGAGCTGCGCAAGCTGCCGATCCGGTATTTGTCGGTCATCTGCTACCGGCGGGAGGAGTGACATTCCCCATAAGAAAAAATAGTTCCTGACAGTTGAAAAACCTGATGCGGCCTGATATGGGTCTGCGGAGTGTCGCAGAAGAGGTGATCGCCCATGTGCGGGATTGTCGGACTCTATCTCAAGAACCCCAAGCTGCAATCGAAGCTCGGGGCCATGTTCAAGCCCATGATCATCGAGATGACCAATCGCGGGCCGGACTCGGCGGGCGTCGCCATCTATCGCAATCCGGTGAAGAAAAACCAGGTGAAGTTCTCGCTCGCCCATGATGACGCGAACTACGACTGGAAAAAAGTCGACACCGGCATAGAGAAGGCGCTCAAATGCGAGGCCACCGTCAAGAAGATCGGCAACCACTGCATCCTGGTGACCAACGCCAAGGAAGCGGCGGTGGTGCAATGGCTCAAGCAGCACCATCCGCAGGTGCGCGTCGTCGGCTCCGGCCACACCATCGAAATCTTCAAGGAAGTGGGCCTGCCGGCCAACGTCTATGACAAGTTCGATCTCGACGAGGCCAAGGGCACCCACATCATCGGCCACACGCGCATGGCGACGGAGAGCGCGGTGACCACGGCGGGCTCGCATCCTTTCGCCACCGGCGCCGATCTCTGCCTGGTGCACAACGGCTCGCTCTCCAATCACAACCGCCTGCGCGAAAACCTCAAGAGAGAGGGCATGGAGTTCCAGACCGAGAACGACACGGAAGTGGCGGCGGCCTACATGACCTGGAAACTGCGCAACGGAGCCACGCTCAAGCAGGCGCTGGAAGACGGCGTCAAGGACCTCGACGGCTTCTACACATTCCTGGTCGGCACCGCCGACGGCTTCGCGGTGGTGCGCGATCCCATCGCCTGCAAGCATGCGGTGCTGGCCGAAACCGACGACTGGGTGGCGATGGCCACCGAGTACCGGGCTATTGCGCATCTCCCGGGGGCGGACGACGCAAAGATCTGGGAACCGGAACCGACGACCATCTACACCTGGGGCGGACACGCATGAACGAACTCGATCTCAAGAAGGAAGGCGTGACGGGCATCAATCAGCGCCTGTACGCGCTTCCCAAGAACACCAACGAGCGGCACTGGACGATCACCAATCCGATGGGCCAGCATGCCATCGCCTGCGGCCTCGACGGACCGCTGCTGGTGGAAATCAAGGGTCATGTGGGCTTCTATTGCGCCGGCATGAACAAGGAAGCGGAAGTAATCGTGCACGGCCATGCCGGCGTCGGCGTCGCCGAAAACCTCATGTCGGGACTCGTGTGGGTCAAGGGCGATGCCTCCGAATCCGCTGGTGCCACCGGCAATGGCGGGCTTCTGGTCATCGACGGCAATGCCTCCTCGCGCTGCGGCATCTCGATGAAAGGCATCGATATCGTGGTGGGCGGCTCGGTCGGCCACATGTCGGCTTTCATGGCGCAGCGCGGCAATCTCATTGTCTGCGGCGATGCCGGCGATGCCTTGGGAGATTCGATCTATGAGGCGCGCCTCTATGTGAAGGGCAAGGTCGCCAGTCTCGGCGCCGACTGCATCGAGAAAGACATGCGCGAAGAACATCTCGCCGATCTCGCCAGGCTCCTGGAACAGGCGAAGCGCAAGGACAAGCCGAAGGATTTCCGCCGCTACGGCTCGGCCCGCAAGCTCTACAATTTCAACGTCGATCACGCCGACGCCTATTGAGGTTCCACATGGACGAGAACACTCCACGTACAACACCGCGCAAGTCCTACACATTCGACGATTATACGCTGTCGGAAATCCGGCGTGCGGCGACGACCGGCATCTACGACATCCGCGGCGGCGGCGCCAAGCGCAAGCTGCCGACATTCGACGACCTGCTGTTCCTCGGGGCCTCGATCTCGCGCTATCCGCTGGAAGGCTACCGCGAGAAGTGCGGACCCGGCGTGGTGCCCGGCACCCGCCACGCCAAGAAGCCGATCGAGCTGAAAATCCCGATCACCATCGCCGGCATGAGCTTCGGCTCGCTGTCCGGCCCCGCCAAGGAGGCGCTCGGCC
>CAYOZR010000112.1:0-10672 GCA_964408555.1 uncultured Aestuariivirga sp. | reverse complement strand
GAAACTACTTCGTCAACGCCGGATATGGGTCAATGTAGAATCATCCCGCTCTAGACTGACGTTCTGGTCGCTTGATATCGGTCAAGGTGCATTCGAAACGGGTGCCCGATAAGTTGTCTCGGACCTCTGCCAGTTGGGATCTCAGGTGGCCGGCGACAGCAACGATACGGGCCGAGCGCGGCATGCCTCAGGCCGGCGGCGGAGTGGGTTGGGCAACAGGCCGGCCATTCCTCCTCTGGCGACGGCATTTCAGATGGCCGAGCCGGTCCGCCGGCCGCAGTTGCGGCTGTTGAATGAAGGCTCCGTCTCCCGGATTCGCGGCCGCGTGCTCGATCTCCTGGAAGATCGCGGCGTGATCGTCGTCCACAAGCAGGCCCATGAAACTCTCATGCGTTCGGGGGCCGCCGCCGGCAGCGACAGCCACCGTCTGCGGTTTCCCCGGCGCATGGTCGAAGAGGCGCTCGCCGCCACGCCGAAATCGGTCAGCCTGTGCGGCAAGACGCCGGGCCGCGACCTGCATCTGCCGCGCTTGGACGGGGGCTTTGTGATGCGCACCGGCACCGGCGCCCATGGTTTCGTCGATCCCCATGACGGCCGCTACCGCAACCTGCAGCTGGCCGACGTCAGGACTATCGCCGCCGTAGCCAACGGCCTCGACGAAGTCGGCTTCATCGCCCATCCTTTCGTCCATGGCGTGCCGGAACTGACGGCCGACATCCATGCCTACGCCGCGCTGGTGGCCAACACCGACAAGCATGTGTGGATGCAGCCCTACAACAAGGAAAACATCGCCTATCTGCTCCGGCTTGCGGCCATCGCCGCGGGCGGCGAGGCCAATCTGCGGGCCCGCCCGATCACCAGTTGCATCGTCTGCTCGTTCACCCCGCTCGAGTTCAAGGTGATGGATGTGGAGGCGATCATCCAATGCGGCCGGTACGGCGTGCCCATCCATGCCTGCAGCCTGCCTTCGGCCGGCGGCACGGCGCCCATCACGGTGCCAGGCATGGTGCTGATGGCGGCGACGGAAATCGCCGCCATGGTGACCATGGCCCATGTGCTGGCGCCAGCATTGCCGGTGATCGGTACACCGCTGATGTTCACCCTCGACATGCGCACCGGCCGGGCGCTGCAGTCCTGCGTCGAGTCCGTGCTGGCGGCGGGCATGGCCATCGAATTCCTCAAGCATGGTTTCGGCCTCCTGTCTCACACCTATGGCGCGGGCTCCGACACACCGGATGTGGACGCCCAGTCGCTGGCCGAACGCGCTTTGCTGGGTCAAGCCGTGGCGCTTGCCGGGGCAGATATTCTGGGCGGGGTCGGCCAGCTTGAATGCGCGACCGTGTTCAGCCCGGTGCAGGCGGTTTTCGACAATGAGCTGGGCGGCATGCTCCGGCGTCTGATCCGCGTGCCGGAGGTGGATGACGAGGCCTTCAACTGGCCGGAGGTTTCGTCGATGCGGGCGGGCGGCCATTTCCTCGACAGCCGCCACACGCTGAAATACTGCCGTCATCAACATATGCCGCGCGTATTCCTGCGCGAGAACCGCGACAGCTACGAAGCCTCGGGCCGCTACAACGCCGCGGCCCGGGCCCGCGATATCTGCCTCGATCTGATGAACCGACCGCCGCCTGCCGGTCTGCCCGGCGATGACCAGCAACTCGGCATGGCCGATGTGGTTGCAGCGGCCGACCGAGACATTCTCGGCGCCGAAGCGGCGAGCAAGGGGGCCCGAGCCGAGATCTGACGGCGTCTCTATTCACTCCGGCATCGGTGCCGCCCGCGCGCCCTTCTGCCAGGCGCGGAGGCAGAGATACTCCATGATCAGCGAGGCGGCGGCGAGTGAAGTGATCTCCGCGTGATCGTAGGGCGGCGATACTTCGACGACGTCCATGGCCACGAAGTTCACATCCGTCAGCCTGCGGATGATCGCGGCCGCCTGATGATAGGTGAGGCCGCCGGGGATGGGAGTGCCGGTTCCCGGTGCGGCGGACGGATCGAGGCAGTCGATGTCGAAGGTGAGATAGGCCTTGGCCTTGCCCACGATTCCGGCAATCGCTTTGGCGAGATCGGCGGCGGGCGATCCGTGCACTTCATCGGCATAGACGATCTTGAAGCCGTAACGGCGCTCGCCGACGAAGGCGGTGCGGATGCCGATCTGCACCGATCTCGACGGATCGATCAGGCCTTCCTTTACCGCATAGCCGAACATGGTGCCGTGATCGATGCGGCCGCCATCATCGGGCTCGACGTCGCGGTGGGCATCGAAATGAACGAGCGCCAGTGGCCCGTGTTGCTTGGCGTGGGCCTTGAGCAGCGGGTAGGTGATGTAATGATCGCCGCCCAATGAAATCATTTCGGCGCCGGAGGCGAGAATTCCGGCGGCGTGCCGCTCCAGCGTTTCGGGGAAACTTTCCTTTCGGCCCCAGTCGAAGAAGCAATCGCCGTAGTCGGCGACGGCAAGCGTTTCGAAGGGATCGAAATTCCACGGCCAGAACGGACCCCAGGCGTTTTCAGCCGATGCCTTGCGAATGGCCTCGGGGCCGAAGCGGGTGCCGGAGCGGTGCGAGACCGCCTGATCGAAGGGAATACCGGTCACCGCAATGTCGACGCCCGCCAGATCGCGGGTGTATTTGCGGCGCATGAAGGAGAGCGCGCCGGCGTAGGTGGGCTCCCAGCCTGTGCCCTTCAATTGCGCGCGGCGGAAGGCCGCGTCGCCGGGCGGCGAGGTCATATTCTTCATTTCCAACGACACGGGCCTACTCCGTCAGCACGAGGGAATCGGCGGGCGACCAGTGCACCCAGACCTTCTGGCCGCGTTCGATGCCGGTGCCGCCCTCGCGCCGGTCGTTCTGCACGTTGATCGACAGGTCGAGTCCGTCCTTTGCCGAGACCACGACATGGCTGGTATCGCCATAATAGGCGACATCGCGCACCTTGCCTTCGATCTTGATGAGATTGGCGCCCTTGGGCTCGGTCTTGCCGATCTTGAGTTTCTCGGGGCGCACCGCGATGGCGACGCTGTCACCGCAGGGCTTGTCGACGCTGAGTTCCACCCTGCCGATGCCCTTGGCTTCACAGGCGATCTTCTTGCCCTTGGTGGAGAGCACCCTGGCATCGATCAGGTTCACCTTACCGATAAAATCGGCGACGAAGCGGCTTACGGGATGCTCGTAGAGTTCGGCCGGCGTGGCGATCTGCATGACCGCACCCTTGTCCATCACCGCGATGCGGCCGGCCATGGAGAGGGCCTCGTCCTGGTCGTGGGTAACGATGATGAAGGTGATGCCGACATTTTCCTGCAACCGGGTGAGTTCGAGGCGCATCTCGTCGCGCAGCTTGGCATCGAGCGCCGAGAGCGGCTCGTCGAGGAGCAGCACCTTGGGGCGCTTGACGAGGGCGCGGGCCAGCGCCACGCGCTGACGCTGGCCGCCCGACATCTGGTCTGGCTTGCGCAGCGCCAGATGGGAGAGCTTCACCATCTCGAGGGCCTCGGCGGTTCGCCGCCTGGTTTCATCGGCGGCAACGCCCGTCACTTTCAGGCCATAGGCGACATTCTGCTCGACCGTCATATGCGGGAAGACGGCATAGGACTGGAACACCATGTTGGTGGGGCGCTTGTTGGGCGGGATCAGCGCCATGTCGACGCCGGCGATGACGATCTCGCCACCGGTCGGCGTCTCCAGCCCCGAGATCATGCGGAGCAGCGTGGTCTTGCCGCAGCCCGACGGCCCCAGCAGCGCGAAGAATTCGTTCTGGGCGATGTCGAAGGAGACATTGTCGACGGCAATGACGTTGCCGCCAAACTGCTTGCTGACATTGCGGAGCGAGATGATCGATTCGGTCATGGTTTCAGCCTTTGGCCCGCTTCTGCGGCGCCTGGAGTTTCATGGCGAGGACGGTGGCCACCACGGTGATGACGATGAGCACGGTGGAGGCGGCGTTGATTTCCGGCGAGACGCCGCGGCGGACAAGCGAATAGACCTTGACCGGGAAGGTCACGGTTTCGGGGCCGGAAGTAAAAAAGGTGATGACGAAGTCGTCGAGCGACAGGGTGAAGGCGAGCAGCGCGCCGGCGCTGAGGCCTGGTTTCATGAAGGGTACCAGGATGTTCCAGAAAGTCTGCCACTCGCTGGCACCCAAATCCTTGGAGGCCTCCTCGAGCTCGCGGTTGAAGCCGACGAGGCGCGAGCGCACAACGACGGCGACGAAGGGGAAGCAGAAGGCGACATGGGCAATGACGATGTTGGCGAGATTGAGCGGCCAGGGCATGGCGACCACCGCCTCCATCATGCCGGTGTTGATGAAGAACAGCAGCAATGCCACGCCCATGCAGATTTCCGGAATGACGATGGGCAGCGCCATCAGACCCTCATAGGCACTCTTGAAGGGAAAGCGGAAACGCCACAGCAGCAGCGCCAGCATGGCGCCGATCACGGTGGAGATGATGGTGGCGAGGAAGGCGATCACCAGCGAATTGGTCAGGGCCTCGATCAGGGCGGCGTTGTTCCAGGCCTTGAGGTAATTGTCGAAGGTGAAGCCGCGCCAGACGATGCCGCGCTTGTCGGTGTTGAAGGAGAAGGCGACGAGTGTCAGGATCGGCACATAGAGCATGAAGAAAATCGCGGCGAACAGGAGCTTGAGCCAGGTCCGGCTGCCGTAATCGAGAGGGCCTGCGCCCGGTTTCAGGGTGGCGGCCATCAGATGTCCACTCCCTTGCTGCGGCGGGCAAGAAGGGCCCGCAGCGCCAGGGCGCCGAAGGTTGCGTACATCAGCAGGAAGGACAGCGCCGAGCCGAAGGGCCAGTCGTTCGCCGCCTTGAACTGGCGCTCGATGACGTTGCCGATCATGATGGCGTTGGCGCCGCCGAGGAGATCGGGAGTGAGGAAGGAGCCGAGACAGGGAATGAAGACCAGAATGATGCCGGAGACGATGCCCGGCATGGTCAGAGGCACGGTCACGCTCAGGAACGTCCGGGTCTGCGAAGCGCCGAGATCGAGGCTCGCCTCGAGGAAGGCCTTGTCGAGACGCTCGATGGTGGCATAGAGCGGCAGAACCATGAAGGGCATGTAGACGTAGACCAGGCCGAAGGTGACAGCGAAATTATTGTAGAGCATGTCGTAAGGACCGAGACCCACCCAGCCGAGTGTCATGTTGATGTAACCCTGGCTGCGGAACACGGCGATCAGCGCATAGGTGCGGATCAAGAGATTGATCCAGAACGGCAGGATGACGAGAAGCAGCATCAGCGGCTTCCAGCGCTCGGGCGCGAAGCAGATGCCGAAGGCGATGGGGTAGGCGGTGAGCAGGCAGAGTGCCGTGGCGAGCCCGCTGACCCACACGGATTTCCAGATGATGCCGATGTAGAGCTGGTCAAAAGAACGCAGGTAATTCGAAAAGCCGGTGAAATAGTCGTAACCGACGATCGACACCTCGCCGTTGATCACCGCCTTGTCGCTGAACGACATGATAAAGAGAAAGCCGAGCGGCAAGAGGAAGAAGACCACAAGCCAAAATGTTGCGGGTAGCGCCAGTATCAAGAAGACCCGGCCATTGCCCTTCCAACTATCCAAGATGTCCCAACTCCCTGCCCCAGTCGTCGCCCGCAAAACCTAGCCCAAAAGGACCCAACCCGGCAATCGCCCCCTGCCCTCTACAATCTCGAAAATGCCCGGTCGATGGCCGCCACCGCGATATCGGCGCGGATTTCCGGCGGTTTCAGGTAGGTCAAGGTCATCAAGGGTTTTCTGTATTCAGGATGCAGTCACGAAACGGGCGGCGCGAGACTGCGCCGCCCGGCCGGTGTCGAATATTCGCTTACGCCGCCTGGACGCGGGTCCAGATTTCGTCGCGTACCTTGGTCGCTTCCTCGCCGAGATAGAGGCCGGGCTCGCACTTGGCGACGACTTCCGGCGGCGGGAAGATCGACGTGTTGCCGGTATAGGAGGCATCCATCAGCGCCTTGGCCGCGGCATTCGCCGTGGCATACTGGATGGTCTCGGCGATGTGCTTGCCGGCCTCGGCATCGAGGATGAAGTTCAGGAAGGCATGGGCGTTATCGGGGTGCGGCGCACCGGTCGGGATTGCCATGGTATCCTGCCAGAGTAGCGAGCCCTCGGTCGGCACCGCATAGGCGAGGTCCTTGTCCTCGGCCATCACCTGGATGATATCGCCGTTCCATTCCTGGCAGGCATCGACTTCGCCGGCGGCGAGAAGGTCCTGGCCGTTGTCGTCGGCGAAGACCTTGATGTGCTTCTTCTGGGCGATCAACAGCTCCTCGGCCTTCTTCAGTTCGGCCACATCGGTCGAGTTGAAGGAATAGCCGAGATATTTGAGCGCCGCGCCAAGGACGTTCTGGGCGTCGCCGAGCAGCGAAATGCGGCCCGAATACTTGTCGCTGTCGAGCAGGATCTTCCAGCTATCGACCACCCCGCCCTCGATTTTCGACTTGCGATAGCCGATGCCGAGGGTGCCCCACATATAGGGGATCGAATGCTTGCGGCCCGGATCGAAGGCCGCGTCCTGGAACGGCTTGTCGATGTTGGCCATATTGGGAATTTTGGAGTGATCGAGTTCGATCACCATATTGGCCTTTATCATGCGCTCGAGATTGTCGTTGGTCGGCACGATCACGTCATAGCCGGGATTGCCGCCCTTGAGCTTGGCGAACAGCTCGTCGTTGTCGGCGAAGAGGTCCATCTTGGCCTCGATGCCGGTGGCCTTGGTGAAATCGGCCAACGAATGCTCGCCGATATAGGTATCCCAGTTGTAGAAGTTGAGCTTCTTTTCCTCATCGGCGAGCGAGAAGCGCGGCAGGAAGGTGAGCCCGGCGACCACGGCGCCGGTGCCCTTGAGCACGGCGCGGCGGGACGGGCTGAAGCGTGGGCGATAGACTGTCATGATATTCCTCTCCTATTGATCTTATGGCGCCGTGGGCTTCAGCTCTGTTTTCCGGCACCGGTTATCGGTCGAAGCCACCTGACCCATAAGGTTAATGGTCCGGGGGCGGCATTCAACGCAATTCGTAGCAAGTCCTAGGCCATCTCTCCCTTTACATCCTTGTAGGTGGCGTCGAGGGCCGTACGGGCGAGACGGACCAGTTCGTCGATTTCCTTCTTGTCGATGACCAAGGGCGGCGACAGGACCATGGTGTCCCAGCAGGCGCGCATGATCAGCCCGTTCTTGAAGCAATGGTCGCGGCATTTGGTGCCGACGCGGCCCGGCTCCTTGAAGCGTTCGCGGGTCTTCTTGTCCCGGCACAATTCGATCGCGCCGATGAGGCCCACCGAGCGGGTCTCGCCGACCATCGGATGATCGCGCAGCCCGGCCAGCGCCTGGCTGAAATAGGGGCCCAATTCGCGGGCGCGCCCGACCAGCTTGTCGCGCTGGATGATCTCGATGTTCTCGAGCGCCACGGCGCAGGCGACCGGATGACCGGCATAGGTCATGCCGTGATAGAACTCGCCGCCGAGGGCGAAGAAATCCTTGAGCAGATGATCGGCGAAGGCGACGGCGCCGATCGGCTGGTAGCCGGAGGAAAGCCCCTTGGCCATCGGTACGATGTCGGGCTCGAAGCCCATGGTCTCGAAGCCCCACCAATTGCCGGTGCGGCCGAAACCGCAGATCACTTCGTCGGAGATGAGCAGCACGCCGTATTTGCGGCAGATCCTCTGCACCTCCGGCCAATAGGTCGACGGCGGGATCAGGACGCCGCCCGCCCCCTGGATGGGTTCGCCGATGAAGGCGGCGACGTTCTCGGGGCCCACTTCGAGAATCTTCTTCTCGACGTCGGCTGCCGCCTCGAGGCCGAATTCCTCCGGGCTTCTGTCGCCGCCGAAATCGAACCAGTGGGGCTGCTGCACATGGTGGAAACCGGGCAGTAAAGTGCCGCCCTGCTCGTGCATGCCGGTCATGCCGCCGAGATTGGCGGCCGCCAGGGTCGAGCCGTGATAGCCCTGCCTGCGGGCGATGAAGTGCTGGCGGTAGGGCTTGCCCTTGAGCTTTCAGTAGTGGCGGACGAAGCGGACGATGGTGTCGTTGGCTTCCGAGCCCGAGTTGGTGAAGAAAATGTGCTGGAAGCGCTTCGGCATGACCGAGGAAATCTTCGCCGCCAGCTCGGTCGCCGGCACCGTCGTGGTCCTGAAGAAGGTGTTGTAATAGGGAAGGTCGAGCATCTGGCGGTAGGCGGCCTCGGCCAGTTCCTTGCGGCCATAGCCGACATTGACGCACCACAGGCCGGCCATGCCGTCCAGGAGCTTGTTGCCATTGGCGTCCCAGATCCAGATGCCGTCGGCCTGGGTCATGACGCGCGGCCCGCCCTCGGCGTGGAAGGACTTGTGATCGGTGAAGGGGTGGAAATGATGCGCGATATCGTGTTGCACGATCTCGGCGACATTGATGTTCTTGGCGTGAACGGTCATGACTATCTCCAAACGGAATGCGGCACGGCAAGGGCTCGAGGGGAACCCGGGCGACCCAAATTCAGGAGACGGGTGCTACGGCTTGAAACCGATGCGGGCGCAATTGAGCATCACATCGTCATGGACGGTACGGGTCCAGACGTGGAGCACGTCGCCGGATGCTGTCATGTGATAGCACATGGCGGAGTTTATGGCACAAACCGCATGGCCTTGGCAAATCGGGTTCAGGCCGCGGCGGATTTTATCGCCAACATGAAGGCCCGCAACTTCGTTTCATCGAGCCGCACCGGCGAGCGCAGGCCGGAGCAGAGATCGACGCCATAGGGCCCGACCTGGCGGATGGCTTCGGCGACATTGCCGGGATTGAGGCCGCCCGCCAGGAACACCGGCAGGGCCGAGCGGCGGACGAATTCGGCGCTGACCGTCCAGTCATGGGCGCGGCCGGTGCCGCCCAGTTCCGGTACCGCGGCCCCGGGCCTGCCGCTGTCGAGCAGGAAGCCGTGAACACGGTCCGCGTAGAAGCGAATGAGGCGCAGCGCCTCGCCGCTCTCGACATGAATGACCTGCAGGCGGCGGACCGCCGGGACCAATTGCTCCAGGCGCTCATGCACGGCGGGATCGATGTGGTTGACGATCTGCACGGTGTTGACGCCGCAGAAGGCGACATGATCGGCGATGTCTTCGGCCTCGGTGCGCGAGGTGAGCAGAACCGAAGCGACCCCCGGCGGAACGCTGCGGGCAATGTCGCGGGCGAGCGTGTCGGCAATGACTCCGGGGCCCGACGGCATGTCGCCGACGAGGCCGACGCAATCGGCGCCATGGGCCACGGCCATGCGCGCCTCGGCGATCGAGGCCATGCAGCAGATTTTGACCCGGATGCGCATCAGTGGGCGAAGGCGGCCGCCATCAGGCGCCTGGTATAGTCCTGGCGCGGATGGTCCATCACGCGATCGGGCGAGCCCTCCTCCACCAGCCGGCCGTCCTTCATGACCAATATGTGATCGGCCATGGCGCGGACCACGGCGAGATCGTGGCTGATGAACAGATAGGAAAGATCGTGGGCCTTTTGCAGGTCGCGCAGCAATTCGACGATCTGCTTCTGCACCTGGCGGTCGAGCGCCGAGGTCGGCTCGTCGAGGACCACCACCTTGGGCTTGAGAATGATGGCGCGGGCGATGGCGATGCGCTGGCGCTGGCCGCCGGAGAATTCATGCGGGTAGCGGTTGCGCAGCGCCGGATCGAGTTGCACCTCCTCGAAGGCGCGGGCAGCGCGCAGTTCGCGCTCCTTGGTCGAAATCGCCGGTTCGTGCACCAACAGGCCCTCGGTGACGATCTGGCCCGCCGTCATGCGCGGGCTGAGCGAACCGAAGGGGTCCTGCAGCACGACCTGGATCTGGCGGCGCAGCGGCCGCATCGTCTCGCGGTCGAGGCCGGTGATGTCGCGGCCGTCGAAATGGATGGCGCCCTCCGAGGGCAGCAGCCGCAAGAGCGCCCGGGCCAGCGTCGATTTACCGGAGCCCGATTCGCCGACGATGCCGATGGTCTGGCCGCGGCGAAGCGTCAGCGAAACCCGGTCCACGGCCTTGAGATAGATGGGCGGGCCCGAGAGGAAGCCGCCGCCGATCCTGAAGCTGACGCGGATATCGGTGCCGTCGAGGATGATCGGCGCGTTGGGCGGCGGCGGCGCCTTGCGGCCGGTGGGTTCGGCCGCGAGCAATGCCTTGGTGTAGGGATGTTTCGGCCTCTTGAAGATCGCCTGGGTCTCGCCCTCCTCCACCACTTCGCCATAGCGCATGACATAGAGGCGATGGGCAACGCGGCGGACGATGTTGAGGTCGTGGGTGATGAAAATCATGGCCATGCCGAGGCGCTGCTGCAGGCCCGCCATCAATTCGAGAATCTCGGCCTGGATGGTGACGTCGAGGGCGGTGGTCGGCTCGTCGGCGATCAGGATGTCGGGATCGTTGGCCAGCGCCATAGCGATCATCACGCGCTGGCGCTGGCCGCCCGACATCTCGTGCGGATAGGAGCCCATGCGGCGTTCGGGCTCGGTGATACGCACCAGATTCAGCATGTCGATGGCGCGGGCCCGGGCGGCCTCGACGCCGATTTTCTGATGATGCATGATCGGCTCGACGATCTGGTTGCCGATGGTATAGAGCGGATCGAGCGAAGTCATCGGCTCCTGGAAAATCATCGAAACGGTGGTGCCGCGCAGCTCCCCACCTCCTGGGACGAGCTCAGCACGCTCGTCG
>CAYOZR010000111.1:0-10736 GCA_964408555.1 uncultured Aestuariivirga sp. | reverse complement strand
TCGAATAGGACGTCTTCATCAGCAGGATGCCCATCTCGCGGCAGATCGAGACCATGGTCGAATCGAGGATGTTCATCATCACCATGTCCGGCGGCGCCTGGCGCGCCGGGCGGGGCCCGCGCGCCATTTCAACCGGCAGCTTCGGCTGCACGATCTTGAGTGAGAAGTGGCCGGAATTGGCCGCCCGCAGCATCGCCCACTCGATGCACCAATCGCTGCAGAAGAGCTGGAACTTGCCATTGACTTCGCGCTTGTGGCCTGCCCCGAAGATGAGCATGCCGCAGTTGGCGCACTTCACATATTTCTCGATGTAGTAGCCGTTGTCCGAGAAGCGCATGGGTCTATTCCTGTGCTGCGATCAGCATGTGGCCTTGGGTGTGCATGGTAAGACAGTATCCCGCTTCGAGCACGGTGACGGAAGCGGCTTCCTCGACGAGGGCGGGACCGGCAACGGCCTGCCCGGCTTTGATGTCGTCGCGGTCATAGACCGGAACATCCCGCGGTCCGCCGATAAACCAGACCTTGCGGGTTTCTTTGGGCTTTGGGGTCCCCGTGCCCGCGGCGACCATGGTCATTTCCGGCTTCGCCGTCCGCGCCACCGCGGTGACCGTGTAATTGACGATTTCGATGATTTCACCGGGCGTGGAAAATCCAAAGCGCGCCTTGTGGGTGTCGTGGAACAGCGACCAGAGCTTGTCGATCTCCGCCGCCTTGAAGCGCGCCGCGGCGAGCGGTAGTTCGAGTTCGTAGTTCTGGCCGAGATAGCGCATTTCGAGCGCGCGATGCACCTCGATGTCGCGCTCATACCCCTGGGCCTTCAACTCGGCGAGGCTTTCGGTCACCAGCTCCTCCATGATGCGGTTGGCCCGATCGGCATCGAAGCGCGCCGAGGTCAGCTGCGTCGTGCGCTGCCGGTCGACGCGGGCATTCGTCATGATGAACCCGTAGGCGGAGAACTGCGCGGGGTGGATCGGCACGATCGCCCGCGGGATGCCCATTTCGCGGATCAGCCCCGATGCATGCAGCGGCGTGGCGCCGCCGAAGGCGCAGAGTGTGAAGTCGCGCGGATCGAGGCCGCGTTCGATCAGAACCGAGCGCAGCGCGCCGACCATGCTGTTGTCGACGATGCGCGCGATGGCGAGCGCCGTTTCCTCGGCCGTCTGTCCGAACGCCGCGGCTACCCGCGAGATCGCACCGCGCGCGGCGGGAACATCGAGTTTCATGCGGCCGCCGAGGAAGTTGTCCGGATTGATGCGGCCGAGGACGAGATTGGCGTCGGTCACCGTGGCCTCCTTGCCCCCGCGCCCGTAGCAGGCGGGGCCCGGGCGGGCGCCGGCGCTTTGCGGGCCCACCCGCAGCATGCCGCCCTTGTCGATCCAGGCGATCGAGCCGCCGCCGGCGCCGATGGTACGGATATCGATCATCGGTATTTGGATCGGCACGCCCCATTCGATTTCGAAGGCGGTGGTGAAGCTTTCTTTCCGCCCGATCACGGTCGAGACATCGGTGGAGGTGCCGCCCATGTCGATGGTGACGAGATGATCGATGCCGAGTTGCTCGGCGACGAAGCGGCTGGCGATCACGCCGCCGGTCGGCCCCGATAACACCATCTGCGCCGGCGCCTCGGAGGCCGCATCGAGCGTCATTTCGCCGCCGTTCGATTTTATGATGACGGCGGGCGCCATGATGCCGGCGTCGTTCAGCCGGCCGCGCATGGCCTTCAACTGCCGGCTAACCACCGGTTTGAGGTAAGCATCGGCAATGGTCGTGGAGGCGCGTTCGTATTCCTTCCATTTCGGCAGCACTTCATAGGAAATCGATAGCGCCTTGCCGGGCAGGGCCTCGGCCAGAATCGCTTTCACGCGCAGCTCATGCACGGGATTGAGGTAGGAGAAGAGCAGGCACACCGCAACCGCTTCGATCTCGGGCATCGCGGCGATTTCGCCGGCCACGCGGCGCACATCGGCCTCATCCAGGGGTGTCACCACACCGCCATAGGCATCGATGCGTTCGACGACTTCAAAGCAGTGCCGGCGCTTTACCAGCGGCTTCGGCTTCACCCAGCTCATGTCATAGTGGGCCTTGCGATTGCCGCGCTGGATGAACGGCACATCGCGGAAGCCCTTGGTCGTGACATAGGCGACGGTTGCGCCCTTGCGCTCCAGAATCGCGTTCGTCGCCACGGTGGTGCCGATGCGCAGGTTGTCGAGCCTGGCCGCGTCGGGATGCTGTGCCAATCCGCCGATGATTCCGGTGACCGGATCGCCGGGCGTGGACAGCTCCTTCCACACCGTCACCTTTCTGGAGGTTGGATCATAGGCGACGAAGTCGGTGAACGTGCCGCCAACGTCGATACCAAGAACATTGCGCATCAGGATCCTCTATTTCAGCAGATTGGCAAGCGCGTGATCGTGCGCCGCATGCAGGGCGGTGATGAAAATGACGCTGCCCTTCGCTTGGAAATTCATGGCCGGTTTCCTTGTTGAATTCGTGCCGAAAGGATCGAACGGTCGAGAGACGCAATTCCATCCCACCCGCCGAGCGCCAGGGCGCGGTCGATCTCGCGCCGGAACAACTCAAGGGTCCAATGCACACCTGCTTCGCCCGCCGCCGCGACGCCCCACAGCTGCGGGCGGCCGATGAGAACGGCACGCGCGCCGAGCGCCAGCGCCTTTATTACGTCCACGCCGCGCCGGAAGCCCCCGTCGACCAGCACCGGAATGCTTCCGCCGAGTGCATCGGCAATGGACCCTAGCGCCGCGATGGAAGGAATGGCCCCGTCGAGTTGCCGCCCGCCATGGTTCGAAACCACAATGGCATCCAATCCCCGCTTCTGGGCTTCCCTGGCTTCGTCCGGATGGAGCAATCCCTTGAGAATCATCGGCCCTTTCCACAGGCCGCGCAACCAATCGACGTCCTTCCAAGAGACGCCGGGATCAAGCTGTTCCAGCATCAGCGGTCCGAAGGCGTCGAGCTTCGAATGCTTGCCGTAGTTGACGAAGGTGGGGTTCGGCGCGTGGGCCTGGCGCGTCAGCCAGCCGGGATGGCTTGCCAGATCGATCAGATTGCGCGGCCGCAGTTTCAACGGAAACATCATGCCGTTGCGGGCATCCCGGTCACGCCCGGCCATCACCTGGTTGTCGACCGTCAAGACGAGACCCGCATAGCCCGCCGCCGCGGCCCTTGCCGCGAACTCCGCGGTGATGCCGCGGTCCTTGTAGAGAAACACCTGCATCCACTTGGGGCCGGGCGTTGCCGCGGCAATCTCCTCGATCGTGCAGGTCGAGGCGTGGCTCACCGTATAGATCGTGCCGAAGCGGGCTGCCGCCCGCGCCGCTTCGATCTCGGCACGCGGCCAGAGAAGGCCGGCGAGCCCGGTGGGTCCGATGATGACCGGCGATGTCAAGGTATGGCCGAAGAGTTCGAGTGCCTGCATGCGCCGTGGCGCACCGGTCAAAACCTTCGGCAGCAATTCGATTTCCGCGAGCGCCGATTCGTTGCGGCGCAGCGTATTTTCATCGCCCGCCGCGCCATCGGCCATATCGAAGACCATGCGCGGCAGGCGGCGGCGCGCCAATTCGCGCAGGGCATGCACGCTGTAGCCTTTGCGCTGAAGCGTCTCAGCCCGCATTTCAGAGCCTGTAGACGCGGATGGCGGTGTCGCGGAACAGCTTGCGCTTTTCCTGGGCGGTGCAGCCCGCGGTCGCCCAGTCGAGCGCCTCGAGCCAGGACGTGTAGGTTCCGGCCAGCACCGAAACCGGCCAGTCGCCGCCATAGAGAATGCGGTCGAAACCAAAGCAGGAGATGACGTGATCGATGTATGGCCTGAGCTGATCGCGCGTCCAGTGGGCGTGATCGGCTTCGGTGGTGACGCCCGAAAGCTTGCACACGACGTTGGGCAAACCCGCCATCTCCCGGATGTGGTCGCGCCAGGGGTCCTTCAGCCCCGCCTTGATTCCAGGCTTGGCGATATGGTCGAGGACAAAGAATACTTCCGGACAGCGGCGCACGAATTCCAGCGTGTTGGCCAGCTGGTGGTGGAAGATGCAGATATCGAAGGAGAGCCCGTAATTCGGCAGAAGCTTCACGGCCTCCACGAAGCCGGGCTGCAGCACGAAGCCGGGATGCGGCTGGTTCTGGATGAGGCGGCGCACGCCGCGCACCACCGGAAGCTTGGCGATCCGCGCGATCTCCGGCTCGATCGCAGCCCCGCGCTCCAGCGGCAGCGCGGCCACGCAACCTTTCAGCCGCTTGTCCCGGCTGGCGATGGACTGAACCCAATCGGCCTCGTCGAGATATTGCGGCATGTCCACGTCGACTTCGACGAAGACGAAACTCTCGATCTCATAGGGCTTCGCACATTGGGCGAGATCGTCAGGCGTCCAGTCACGCCCGAGCTTCGGCGCGCCGGCGGCCCACGAGTATGTGAAGCGCTTCGTATCGAGCAGGTGAACATGGGCGTCGACAATCGGAAAATCGATCATTGGGGTAATCCTGAGATAATGCGTTGCGATGCTCCGGGGCGCCCGAGGCTTGCCCGTGCGGCGGCTTCGAGCCCGGCTTCATCGAGACGCGCCGAACCCCGGGCATTTCGCGCCTCGATGCCCTTTACCAGGGCGGTGATGGCGGTATTGACCGGAACCGGCACGCCGAGGGCCCGCGCCTCGCCAAGCAGCGCCTCGTTGAGGCCCGCGATTTCGGTGCGCCGGCCGGCTTCGACATGCTGCAGCATGGAGGGCTTGTTATAGCGCAAGAACGCATGCTCGCGGATGTGCCGCGCCGGATCGGCTTCCGGCAACCGGATGCCCTTGGCGCCGACGACGCCAAGGATTTCCGCGATGACTTCATCCAGAAGCTGCGATGTCCATGCGAGCCCGACCACTTCGCCGGGTCGCAGTCCGGTGACGGCCGAGAGTGGGTTGAGCGCGCAATTGAGCGCAAATTTCGACCAGACATGGCCCATCACATTGGCAACCGCCCGGGTGGGAAAGCCGGCCGACGACAGCAGGCTGGCGATCGCCTCGGCGCGGGACGATTGCAGGCCCGATGTTTCCCCGAGCACGGTCTCTCCGATATTGGTGTTGTGGGCGTGGCCCGGCGCCAGCATGGCGGCGCTGACGAAGGTTGCACCGGCCAGCACCCGCGACGGCCCGAGACCGGCAGCCAGAGCCTCGACATTGCCGATGCCGTTCTGCAAAGTCAGGGCGATCCCGGATTCGGCGAGAATGGCCGGCAGGAGCGGCGCGACCGCGGCGGTGGCGTTGCCATCCACCAGCACGAGAGCCAGGTTCACGCCGGAGAGGTCGCCGATACGCGTGGTCGCGGCGATCGCAACGGCGAAGTCGCCGGTTGGATCGGTGATCGTCAGGCCATTGCGGACGACGGCTGCAATGTGACGCTTGTCGCGGTCAAAGAGGATGACGTCGTTGCCGGCGCGCTTGAGTTTCCCGCCAAGAACCGAGCCCATGCTTCCCGCACCGATCACCGCGATCCGCATGGCCGGTACCTCTAGCTTTCGATGTGGCGCACGCGGCCGCCGGAAATGATCGCGTCGACGAAGCCCACTTCCTTAACGCCGCCGCGCACCTTGGCGAGCAGGGCCGCTTCGGCCTCGCGCACGCCCACGAGATTGGCGAGGACTTCGGCGATCCGCCGCTGCGGCACCACGACAACGCCGTCACGGTCGCCGGCGACGATATCGCCGGAACTCACTTGCACGCCGCCACACATGACCGGACGCCCCACCGTGCCGGGTCCGTTGCGGTGAGGCGAATTGGGCGTGGCGCCCATGGCGAAGCAGGCAAATCCAAGCACCGCAATATCGTCGAGGTCGCGCACCAGGCCATCGGTCACGAAGCCCGCCGCGCCGCGATTCCGGGCGATGCCGAGCAGGAGATCGCCCACCACCGCCGTGCCCGTATAGCCGCCGGCAGCCGCGACCAGCACATCGCCCGGCTGGCATTGCGCAACCGCTGCACAGAGTGCCAGATTGTCGGCGGGGCCGCAGTCGCAGGTGAGCGCGACGCCCACCATCGGAATGACGGCTCCGATGGGCTTGATCCGCCAATCCATGGCGCCTGAACCACCCATGGCATCGGCGATGAAGCTGGTGGATGTGCCCCGGAACCGCTCCACGACATCCGGCGGCGGCCGCCTGATCTCGCGGGCCATCTCCAGAAGCGGCGGCTCTTCGATCATCGGGTGTCAACTCCG
Organism: uncultured Aestuariivirga sp.; assembly: GCA_964408555.1. GTDB lineage: Bacteria > Pseudomonadota > Alphaproteobacteria > Rhizobiales > Aestuariivirgaceae > Aestuariivirga. The sequence continues at coordinate 4,523 of CAYOZR010000111.1, read as the reverse complement.
CGTCTTGGCGCCGCGTCCATATAGCAAGAGCATGCCGACGATCACGGTGCCGTAGATCACCTGCCGGCCTGCCTCCTGCATCTGCATGACCGAGAGGATCGATTGCAGCAGGGTGATCAGGATGACGCCGGCAATCGTGCCGAGATAGTTACCGCGCCCGCCGAGGATATTCGTGCCGCCGAGGACGACGGCCGCGATGGCCGGGAGAAGATAAGGGTCGCCCATGGCCTGGTAGGCCTTGGTGGAATAGCCGGCGAGCAGCACTCCAGCGAAGGCCGCGCAGGCGCCGCAGAAGGCGAAGCAGCCGATCAGCACGCCGTTGGTGTTGATGCCGGAAAGATAGGCGACGGATTCGCGATTGCCGATCGCATAGACGGCCCGGCCGAAGGCGGTGCGACGCAGGATCAGGATCACGATAGTCCCGACCGCGAGCCAGACGAACAGCGCATTGGGAATGCCGAGCAACGACCGCTTCACCGCGAGAAAATGCATGGCGTCCGTGGCGTGGTCCTGGGGCGCGAAGCCGCCGGTGTGCAGAACCATGAGGCCCTGGACCACCGCATTCATGCCGAGCGTGAATATCATCGAGGGCAGGCGCAGATAGGCGACGCCGAGCCCGTTGAACACGCCCACCAGCGACCCGCAGAGAATACCGAAGGGAATCGCCAGCCACACTCCGGCCTCGCCGAACCAGCCGGCCAGCGCCGTCGCCATCATGCCGCCAAGCGTCACGACCCAGGGAATCGAGAGATCGATATGGCCGAGCAGGATCACCATCATGGCGCCGGAGGCGATGATACCCAGGAAGGCCCCGACCTGGAGCTGCTGCAGAAGGTAGTCGAGCGAGAGGAATTCGCGCGAATAAAGAGACCCCGCAAGCAGGAGCGCGATGATGCAGGCGAAGGCGATGCCGACCGCGCGATCGAGGCCGATCGCCTGGAGCAGGCGGTTCATGTGAAGAGCTCCAGGCGGTTGCGGATGCGGAACACACGCGCGGCGCCGAGGCTCACGGCCGCCAGGAGCACAACGCCCTGGAACAGCGGCTGCCACAGCGGCGGCAGGTCGAAGACGAAGAGCAAGTCCTCGATCGTGCGCAAGACGAAGGCGCCGAAGATCGAACCGATGGCCGAGCCCCAGCCGCCGAACAGCGATGTGCCGCCGACGACAACGGCCGCGATGGAGTTCAGCGTATAGGTGCCGCCGATCGGGGCCGAGGCTTCGCCGGAGTAGGTGTTGAATGTGAGGAGAAGCCCGCCGAGCGCCGCAAGGACGCCGGAGAGCGTGTAGGCCAGCAGCTTCGCCCGCTCGACCGGCACGCCGGACATATAGGCCGCCTGCTCGTTGGAACCGACCGCATAGACCGCCCGGCCGAGTACCGAGCTGCGATAGGGAATCCAAACCAGCAGTACCACCAAGAGAAGAACCACCAGCGCCGTCGGGATCACGCCGAACAGCTGCCCGGTAACGAAATCGGCGATGTCGGTCTGTACATCGCCGCCCGGGCTGGGCCGGATGAACAGCGCGACGCCATAGAAGATCGCCCCCGTCGCAAGCGTCGCGATGATCGGCTGCAAACGGCCCCAGACCACGACGGCGCCGTTGATGAAACCGGCGGCCGCGCCTGCCGCCAGCACCGCGGCGCAACCCAGCAGCCCGGCTCCGATATCTCCCACCACGATCACCGACGCAATGCAATTTGCCATGACGAACATCGGACCGACCGAGAGGTCGAGACCGCGAGACAGCACCGGTAGCGTCTGCGCCATGGCGACGAGCGCCAACAGGACCGCCTTGTTTGCCGCGGTGGTCGCCACTGCCGGCGTGAGGCCGGCGGAATGGTTGGTGATGTAGATCGTGAACATCAGCACAAACAGCCCGACCGCCGCGAGCGTGCCGAGGTTGTGGGAAATCTTGTATCGCCAGTCGCTCATGCCGCCGCCCCGATGTTGAGCGCGCTCTCGAGAATATTGCGCTCCGTGCACTCCTTGCCCTTGAGCTCGCGGGTGATCCTGCCGCCGTAGAAAACCAGCACCCGATCGCAGCAGCCGATGAGTTCCGCATAGTCCGTCGAGTAGAAGACGATCGATTTGCCCTGCGCCGCGAGATCGCGAAGCAGCCGGTAGAGCTCCTGCTTGGTTCCCACGTCGATGCCGCGCGTCGGATCGTTGAGCAGGATCACGCCGGGTTCCGTCATCAGCCATTTTGCCAGCACGACCTTCTGCTGATTGCCGCCGGACAGCGTGGCGACGGGCGCGGAGATGTCGGGCGCCTTGATCCGCAGGCGTTCGATCGCCGTCTTCACCGCCTCGGCCTCCTTGGCCGCATCGACGCCGAGTCCCGAGCGGAATTGCGGCAGCGCCGCCAGCGTGAGGTTGTCGCGTACGCTCATTGGCAACATGAGGCCTTCGACCTTGCGGTCCTCGGGAATGAGCGCGACCGGCAGCTTCGCTCGCATCGCTCGGCGCGGACCGTCGAGCGCCAGCGAGTCGCCGCCGACGGTGATGCTTCCGGTGACGCCCTTGAGCACGCCGAACATCGCCAGCAGCAATTCACGCTGCCCCTGCCCGTCGAGCCCGCCGAGACCCACGATCTCGCCCTTGCGGGCGGTGAACGTGACATCGCGGAGCTCCCGGCCCCAACTCAACCCTTTCACCTCCAGTGCCTCGGGGTGTTCCTCCGTATACGGAGGTTTTGGTGGATACTTGTGGGTTACCTCACGGCCGATCATCATCTGGATGATGTCGCCGACCTTGCGGTCGCCCTTCCTAAAGGTTTCGATCTTGCGGCCGTTGCGGAACACGGTCGCCACATCCGCCAGAGCCTCGATTTCATTCATGCGGTGCGAGACATAGAGGATGCCCACGCCCTTGGCCTTGAGATCGCGGATGATCGCGTAGATCCGTTCGACATCGGTCGCCGTCAAGGCGGAAGTGGCCTCATCGAGAATGAGCAGCTTTGGCTTCTTCGCCAGCGCCTTGGCGATTTCCACCATCTGCCGCCGCGACAGCGGCAGGTTCTTGACGAGATCGAGCGGATGGACGTCGTCGCAGCCGACGCGGTGGAGAAGTTCGACGGCGCGCGCCCGTTGCCTTCCGCTATCGATCAATCCCATGCGCAGCGGCGGACTGGACATGTTGAGATTGTCGGCAACCGTCAGGTCCGGAAGCAGCGACAGCTCCTGGAATACACACACCACGCCCGCCTTCATGGCGTCGGTCGGGGACCGGAAGGCAACCGGTTTGCCTTCGACGAACACCTCGCCCTCGGTCGGATCGGTGACGCCCGCCGCGATCTTGATAAGCGTCGACTTACCGGCGCCATTCTCGCCGAGCACGGCGTGAATCTCGCCCGCATAGGCGGCAAAATCGACCTCCGTCAGCGCCGCGATGCCACCATAGCGCTTCGAGGTCCGTTTCAATTCGAGAAGAGGCTGGCGGTTCATGGGAAATCGGAAAGATGTGGAGAACACCGGCGGGCGATCCTCGGATCGCCCGCCATTCTTTCCTCCTCCGGATACGGAGGCGTTATTGGTCTGCTTCTGTTTTGCCCATGATCTCCGTCGCCTTGATGTTCACGCCGCAAGGCGCGAACTCGTTCGGCGTGAAGAAATTGTCGGTCAGGTCCGGATAGTAATTGTCGCCCGCCTTGAAGTCGGGATGCTCGACCAGCGGGATCGGCACGGACACGTACTGCGGCAGCGTTTCGCCTTTGAGCGCCGTGATCGCCGTCTTCATGGCGATTGCAACAAGGCCCGGCGACTGTCCGGCGGATGAGCACAGCAGCCCCTTGTCGGCATTCTCGGCGCAGAGCTTGCGGAAGCCGTTCTCCGCTTCGCCGGCGACCGGAATGAACGGATGGCCGGCATCCATGAAGGCCCGCACCGCGCCGGTCGAGCCGCCCTGCACGTACATGCCGTCGAACTTCTTGTGCACCGCCAGCGCGTCTGCCGCGACCTTCTGGGCCGTGCCGTCGTCCCAGTTGCCGACCACTTCGATGATCTCGTATTTGCCCGCCTCGGCCTCGACGATTTCGCGGAAGCCGAGATGACGATCGCGGTCGACCGAGTTGCCCGGCAGGCCGCGGATCTCGAGAATCTTGCCGCCGTTCGGCACGTTCTTGGTGATCCAGCGGCCCATCATCCGGCCCATCTCAAGCTGATTTTCATTGACCTGCAGAACCTGGTCGGTGTCGAGCACGTTGTCGAACGGCACCAATACGACGCCGGCCGCGTTGGCGCGCTTGATCACCGGCGCGAAGGCCGTCGGGTTCACCGCGATGGTCAGGATCGCGTCGTAGCCGGAGTTGATAAAGTTGTCGATCGCGGCGATTTGCGCGGCGACGTCGGTGCCGGTCGAGACGACTTTGAGTTCCTTCACGTCGGGCGCGACGTCGGGCTGCTCGGCATAGGCCTTGATCGTCTTGATCATCTGGATGCGCCAAGTGTTGCCGACGAAACCGTTGGCGAGCGCGATTCGGTATGGTCCCTCCTTTTTCGGGAACTTCAGGAATTTCGTGTCCGGCTT
>CAYOZR010000110.1:0-10821 GCA_964408555.1 uncultured Aestuariivirga sp. | reverse complement strand
CGATGTTGGCGTCGACCTTGTAGGTGCGCTTCAGGATGTCGACCTTGATGTCGAGGTGCAGCTCGCCCATGCCCTTGATGATGGTCTCTCCCGACTCGGAGTCGGTGGAGACGCGGAAGGACGGATCCTCGGCGGCGAGCTTGTACAGCGCCACCGCCATTTTTTCCTGGTCGGCCTTGGTCTTGGGCTCGACTTTCATTTCGATGACCGGTTCGGGGAACTCCATCTTCTCGAGGATGACGGGCTTGGCCGGATCGCACAGCGTGTCGCCGGTGCGCGATTCCTTGAGGCCGACGAGGGCGACGATGTCGCCGGCGTGGGCTTCGGAAATTTCCTCGCGGTTGTTGGCGTGCATCAAAACCATGCGGCCGACGCGCTCGGTCTTGTCGCGGGTCGAGTTGAGGAGCGCAACGCCCTTGTGCAGCGAGCCGGAATAGATGCGGCAGAAGGTCAGAATGCCGTACTGGTCGTCCATCAGCTTGAAGGCGAGGAGAGACAAAGGCTCGCTATCCGAAGACCTGCGCACCGTCTCTTCGCCGGTCTTGACGTCGATGCCCTTGATCGGCGGCCGGTCGACCGGCGACGGCAGATAGTCGACGACGGCGTCGAGAAGCGGTTGAACGCCCTTGTTCTTGAAGGCGGACCCGCACAGCACCGGGAAGAAGGCGCCGGTGAGAACGGCCTTGCGCAGCAGCCGCTTGATTGTCTCGTTACCGATTTCCTTGCCGTTCAGAAAATCTTCGGTCGCCTGCTCGTCGAGTTCGGCGCAGGCCTCGATCATCTCGGCGCGCGCCTGAACGGCGGCGTCCATGAGATCGGCCGGAATGTCGGTGTCGTGGTACTTGGCGCCGAGGGATTCTTCCTCCCAGACCACCGCCTTCATGCGGACGAGATCGATCAGGCCCTTGAAATCGGCTTCCGCGCCGATCGGCAGCTGGATGGGAACCGGCTTGGCGCCGAGACGTTCCTTGATGTCCTTGATGCACTGCTCGAAGGAAGCGCCGGTCTTGTCCATCTTGTTGCAGAAGACGATGCGCGGCACGTTGTACTTGTCGCCTTGGCGCCAGACCGTCTCGGTCTGGGGCTCGACGCCCTGGTTCGAGTCGAGCACGCAGACGGCGCCGTCGAGAACGCGAAGCGAGCGCTCGACTTCGATGGTAAAGTCGACATGGCCCGGCGTATCGATGATGTTCAGGCGCTTGCCCTGCCAATAGGCCGTGGTGGCAGCCGAGGTGATGGTGATGCCGCGTTCCTGCTCCTGCTCCATGAAATCCATGGTGGCGGCGCCGTCGTGGACTTCGCCCATCTTGTGGCTCTTGCCGGTATAATAGAGAATACGCTCGGTCGTGGTCGTCTTGCCGGCATCGATGTGGGCCATGATGCCGAAGTTGCGATAATCCTCGATGGCGTGGGCGCGGGCCATGGTGCTCTCGTCCTTGTCCGGTTACCAGCGGTAATGGGAGAAGGCGCGGTTCGCCTCGGCCATCTTGTGGGTGTCTTCCCGCTTCTTCACGGCCGTTCCGCGGTTGTTGGCGGCATCGAGCAGCTCGCCCGACAGTCGGTCGACCATGGTGTTCTCGTTGCGGCCGCGCGCCGCCGTGATGATCCAGCGGATGGCCAGGGCCTGGCGGCGCTCGGTACGCACTTCAACCGGCACCTGATAGGTGGCACCGCCGACGCGGCGCGAGCGCACTTCGATGGCCGGGGCCACGTTGTTGAGCGCGTCGTGGAAGACCTGCAGCGGATCCTGCTTGGCCTTGACCTGGATCTTGTCCAGGGCGCCGTAGACGATACTTTCGGCGACGGACTTCTTGCCCTCGTACATCAGGTTGTTCATGAATTTGGAGACGACGAGATCGCCGAATTTCGGATCCGGGTTGATCTCGCGTTTATCGGCGCGGTGACGACGTGACATGGTTCTAAGCCCTCCCCGCTCTTATTTCGGACGCTTGGCGCCGTATTTCGACCGGCGCTGGCGGCGCTTGACGACACCCTGGGTGTCGAGAATGCCGCGGATGATGTGATAGCGGACGCCGGGAAGGTCCTTGACGCGGCCGCCGCGGATCATGACCACCGAGTGTTCCTGCAGATTGTGGCCTTCGCCCGGAATGTAGCTCACCACCTCGAAACCGTTGGTGAGACGCACCTTGGCGACCTTGCGCAGCGCCGAGTTCGGCTTCTTCGGCGTGGTGGTGTAGACGCGCGTGCACACGCCGCGCTTCTGCGGACAAGACTGCATCGCCGGCACCTTGTTGCGGTAGGTCGGTGCGACGCGCGGCTTGCGGATGAGCTGGTTGATCGTCGGCATGTGGCCTTGTCTTTAACCTTCGCGAAACCAAACGAACCCGTTTGAACATGACCGAGCGCACTGGCGCGATCCGGGTTCCTGGATCGTGCAGTGCTCCAAAACCAGAGGACCGCGTGGCCGGCAGGGCCATGAGGTCGTGACCTTGAATGTGTCGTCTTGCTTTCCTGCCAGCGTTTCGGTGCGCGAAGCACCGACTGCCTGCCGCTAGAAAGCGAGCCGGGTTCTACAGGGGGCGATGCGGCGCGTCAACCCCCGAATTCCGGAAAATTTCATCGTTTTGACGGGGCTTTGCGACGTTTCCGGCGTTTTTGCCGCGGAATATCTCACGGTACTGCCAGGATTACCTTCGCAGATGCGGAATCGCTCCCCGTCCCTATTCCGGGCGGCAATGTCTTATTTAGGCGATTTGACGTTAGGGATCGGGTCACATTTCAACGGTAAATGAGGAGCCTGCTGTTCGGTGGGGCAAGTTAGGCGAGCAATGAGAGAATTGCCGGATAACGTTGATTCGAGTTCTGCGGAGCCTTTTTACCGAACGGCAGATGGACGGCGGCGGCAAACATTGAGGATGCGGACTGCGAAGTTCCTTGCCCTGCCATTCTTGCTGTACGGCATATATCTTTTCTGCATCGGCATCACGATGTATCTGATCGGCGTTATCTTGGTGTTTCCCCGATATTTGCTGGGGCTCTACGCTTCTCTTACGCCGGTCAGCGAAGCCTTGGTCTGGTACAGCGGCGTTCCCATCGTCCTCGGCCTGGCCGTAGCGCTGTTCGACATTCTCGCCCTGTTCGACCGTAAGCGTTCGGTGACTGGATTGCGAACCGATGCGATCGGCAATGCCACGATCACGGTGGTCCTAACCGCTTACAATGACGAAGAAAGTATCGGGGAGGCGGTCCGCGACTTCAAGAGCCACCCCCGGGTCGCGCGGGTTATTGTTGTCAGCAACAACAGTAACGATCGCACATTCGAATTCGCCGAGGCCGCGGGAGCGATCACATTCAACGAACCGGCGCCCGGCTACGGCAGATGTGTTTTCCGCTGCCTGGCGGAAGCATTGAAATTCGAGGACACCGGACTGATCGTTCTCTGCGAAGGAGATCGCACTTTCAGGTCGCGGGACATCGACAAGCTTCTCTCCTACGCCCCACACGCCGACATCGTAAACGGGACAAGAACCGTCGAGGCGCTACGCGAGCGCAGCACACAACTCACGACCTTCATGTTTTATGGCAACCTGTTCGTGGGCAAGTTGCTTGAAGCCAAACACCTTGGCTCATCCACCATCACCGACGTCGGTTCCACCTACAAGCTTTGCCGCCGGAGTTCACTTCTCGCACTGCTTCCGAAGCTCAACCCCGCGGTCAATCTCGAATTCAACGCCCACATCATGGACATGGCTCTCCAACAAAAATATACCTTGCTGGAGTGTCCGATTACGTTCCATGCCCGGGTCGGCGTCAGTAAGGGCGGCAACAGCGATAATATGCGCGCGTTTGCCGTAGGCTTCCGGATGATCCGTGGGCTGACATTTGGGTGGCGTTCCTCCAAATGAAATTAGGCTATCACGAATCGCGATTTCAGCCGGATGCCCGGCGTGATGTGCTGTGGCGAACCCTGTGGCTGGCATTCTTCAGCAAGCGCGTGGCCGGGAATGCATGTGTCCTCGACCTGGGCTCCGGATACGGTCAATTCATCAACAACACCGTGGCAAGACGCCGGATCGCCATCGATTCCTGGCCCGGATTCATGGCCCATCTTGAACCCGGTGTAGAAGGCATCGTTGGCGATGTCACCGACCTTTCCCGCATCGCGGATGGCACGGTGGATTACGCATTTGCCAGCAATATTTTCGAGCATCTCACTCAGACGGATCTCGCGCGCGTCCTGGCGGCACTGCATAAGAAACTTTCAGTGAGCGGCACGCTCTCGATTCTTCAGCCAAATTATCGCTATGCCTACCGGGAATATTTCGACGACTACACACATGTGAGCATCTACTCGCATGTGAGTCTTGCCGATTTTCTCGTGGCAAACGGATTCGAGATCGTCGAGTCACATCCGCGCTTCTTGCCTCTTACGATTAAGTCGAGGCTCCCCGTGTGGCCTTTCATCATCAGGGTCTATCTCGCCTCGCCGGTCAAACCGCTGGCCAAGCAAATGCTTATCGTCGCGCGCCCCAGGCGCGCCGGCGGATGAACATGCCCATGTCCATTTTTCAGGCCGACCGGTCGCTGGGCGCGCATCCGGCAAAACCCATCGTGGCAAGCCGAATACTCTTTGCAATCGTCATCGGGTACCTGCTTCTCGGAGCCTATGGCTGGGGGTTGGGCGTGGCGGGCACACTCGTCAATCCCGACCAGATCGACTATGGCGAGGGAATTATCTGGCAACAAGCCGACTTGATCTTTCGCGGCATGGGTTACAAGGATATCCAGACCCTGCCGCATATCGTTTTCCACTATCCGCCGGTCTTTCATCTGGTGTCCGGCCTTCTCGCTCATGCGCTCGGCACCGATCAACTCGTGGCGGGGCGAGCCGTATCGATCCTGTCGACTTTCGGAATTCTCGTGATTGTCGGCTGGTTTGTCCTGCGTGGCATATCGCCCGCCGAAAACCGGATACCGCGCTTGGTTTGCGCCGGAATTGCAAGCCTGCTGGTGCTCAATTTTTATCCCATCGCCTTCTGGTCGCCCACCGACCGGGTCGACATGCTGGCAATCTTTCTCAGCCTGCTCGGCGCCAGTTTCGCGCTAAACGCCGCCCAGCAGCCAAGCAATGCGATCCCTGCCGCACTGTTCTTCGTTGCCGCACTGTTCACCAAGCAGACCATGATCGCGGCACCACTCGCCGCCTTCGTCGTCCTGCTGACGATCCGGCCCGGAGCGGCATGGCTTGGACTAGCCGCGGCAACCGGCCTTGGCCTAACCGCCTTCGCGATCCTGTATGTCTCAACCGGTGGAGGATTTCTCCAGCACGTCGTCGGCTACAACATCAACCGGTTTGCGCTATCCAACGTCGAGTTCATCATCGGCCAGATTTTACTCCACCCCGTGTTCCTATTTTTCGCTTATGCGGGAGCTGCCAGTTTGCTCGCAAGCCTGCACATCCGTCCTTCGGCGGGTACAAGTCTTGCCATGCTTAGAAGCGATGTCTCGGGCGACGTGGCAAAGCAGGCACAATTGTTTTGTCTTTTCTATCTCGGCATTACAACTCTGAGCACGGTGGCCGCATTGAAGAGCGGTGCCGGCATAAACTATTTGATCGAATGGATGTGCGCCTGTTGCATATTGGCCGGTCTCTATTTCCGTGAAACGGTTTGTCTTGCTTTCTCCCCCATCGGCAAGCCCGCGGCACCGAAACGGGAAACCGGAGCCATCGCGAATGCCCACAACGGTCTAAGGCTAATACTTGTTCCCGCACTGATATTCGCGCAACTTGCCAATTCGCCGGTTCCCGCTCTAATGGAACGGTGGGCCGGCGCAAAAGACACCGCCCAATTCGAAGCCCTTGTAGATTTGCTCCGGCGTACCGACAAACCCGTCATCTCCGACAACATGGTCGCCGTCAGGAGGGCCGGGAAAGAGCTCTATCTGGAAACCGCGATTATCGCCGAACTGACGGCTCTCGGTCGCTGGGACGAGACACCACTTCTAGAACAGATACGCAAACAGGAATTCGGATTTTTCGTTACCGAGGGTTCATTCGGCACAAAATTGTTCGATTCTCGTTACAGTCCGGCGGTGAGGAACGCCATTAGACAATTCTACCCCAGGACCGAGATTCTGGCAGGGCACACTATTCATTTCCCACCTTAAAAAGCACGCAGTCCTTCGTTGTCACGCATGGATCACAGCCAGACCGGCTGTGATCAGGGCAGCGCCCGCGAAGTAACGGACCGTCAGCGGCTCGCCAAACAATGCAAACGACAAAATCGGCACGAAAAGAAACCCCAACGCCGTGAACGAATAGGCGGCCGCGAGCGGGACCGATCTGAGGACCAGGATCCAGCCAACAGTCGCGGCTGCGTAGATGATCATGGCGGCAATAAAATACGGGTCGAACAGGATTGATTTCATTGACATCGCATCAACCGATGTGATGCGCGCGCTGACAATCTTAAACAGCACTTGGCCGCCTGAAATCATCAATGGAATTGCGATGAGCCCAGCCCAGATTGATAGCGACCAACCCGATTGCTCTGCCATTGGAAAGAACTTTCCCGAGTTTTCAGCAACTTGTCACCGATCAATGATCACCTCTCATTGATCGGTGTCAAGTATCGATCGGGACTCTACACGTTCCTGTGCTTTGCCCCAATCCGCCGCAATTGCGACACATCTTCGCCCCGACTGTCCGACACCCTCCGAATCGCGGCGACAGGGAACATCGGACAATCCTAGCGAGAGGGAGATTCATACGATGACCACGCCGCGCGGAACTTGGTGGCACGAGCTGAACACTTGGGAACCGGAAATCGCACTGGCCTATTATGGCCGCACCCTGGGCTGGCAATTCGAGCCGGCCGCCCTGCCGGACGGCGCCGCCTATTGGATCGCCCGCAAGGACGGCAAGCCGGTTGGGGGTATTTTCGAGCTTACCGAACCCGATTATTCCGGCATTCCCTCGCACTGGATGACCTATATGTCGGTCGCCGACATTGACCGGGCTGAGACCGATACGGCCCAGGCCGGCGGTGAAATCATGCGGACCGCGATCCGGGTGCCCGGCGTCGGCAAGCTGGCGGTGGTCACCGATTCGACTGGCGCCATGATCGGGCTGATCGAGCCCGATCCCAGCCACGCCGCTGCATCGCGCCACTGACCGTTGACGGGCGCGGCTCTGCCGCGCCCGAATCCATTGGTTCGGACGAACCCGCCATCTGGTGCTACACTGCAGCGCGATCTTGCGCTGAACTGCCTCCCGGCAGCTGGGGAGGTCCCACATGGACAAGACAGGCATCGACTGGTCGGCCGAGGCAATCGTGGTCCGGCGCGAGAAGTTCTATGCCGCCTCCCAGCGCGCCTTCGTGCCCTATCGCACACCGCTGATCTTCTCCAAGGGCGAGCGGCAATATCTCTGGGACGAGAAGGGCAAGAAGTATCTCGATCTCCTTGGCATGAATGTCTGCATCTCGGTCGGCCATGCCCATCCCACGGTGACGCGCGCCGTGGAGGAACAGATCCGGCAGCTCCAGCACTGCACCACGATGTTCTATCACCCGGTGCCCGCCCACTTCGCCGAGGAACTGACGGCGCGCATGCCCAAAGGCCACGAGTGGGTCGTGCATTTCACCAGCAGCGGCACCGAGGCCATCGATCTGGCCTTGGTGATGGCCCAGACTTTCACCGGTAACATCGACATGCTGGCGCTCCGCAATGCCTATCACGGCGCCACCATCGGGGCTCAGTCGCTCACCGGCATCAGTGGCTTCCGCCACAATATTCCGCTGCTCGGCGGCATTCACCACATCGCCAATCCGGACCCCTATCGCGGCATCTTTGGCGACGATACCCAGGCATACCTGGCCGAAATCGACCGTACCATCCAGTATTCCACGCCGGGCCGACTCGCGGGCATTATCGTCGAACCCATCCAAGGCTATGGTGGCATCGTGGAACTGCCCAAGGGCTATCTCACGCCCGCGGTCGAGAAGGTCCGCGCCTGCGGCGGCGTCTGCATCGTCGACGAGGTGCAGTCGGGCTTCGGCCGCACCGGCGACAATTTCTGGGCCTTCGAGGATCATGGCGTGCTGCCGGAGATCGTGGTCATGGCGAAGGGCATCGGCAACGGCTTTCCGCTCGGTGCGGTCGTCGCCCGCAGGGATGTCGCCGAATCGCTCGCCAAGAAATTCTTCTTCAACACCTATGGCGCGAGCCCCATGGCCTGTGCCGCGGGCCGCGCCGTGCTGCAAGTGATCGATGAGGAAAAATTGCAGCAGAATTCGAAAAAGATGGGCGCCCTGCTCCGTGCCGTCCTCGACCGTTTGCATCAGAAGCACGAGATCGTCGGCGACGTGCGCGGCCACGGCCTGATGCTCGCCGTCGAGCTGGTGACCGACCGGAGGAGCAAGACCCCCGCCACCACGGAAACCGCCGAAATTTTTGAGCGCACTCGCGAGCACGGCCTGGTCATGAGCAAGTCCGGTGCCAACCGCAATATCCTGCGGATGGTGCCGCCGATGTGCATCACCGAACAGGATGTGGCCCTCGTCGAGGACGCCCTCGATCGGTGCTTCGCTGGTTATTGACGCCGCCACGGCCGTTTCGCTGACGCTTGCGACAGCCTTCATTTTCCTTGCCGCAATCGTGCGTGGTTACTCCGGATTCGGTTTTTCCCTTCTGGCAATTACCTCACTGTCGCTGATCTTCAGTCCGGCGGAGGTGGTGCCCTCGGTGTTTCTTCTCGAGATCGCGGCAAGCGCCCATCTGTTGCCGGGCATCTGGCGCGATATCCACTGGCGGTCGCTGATGCCGCTGGTGACCGGCACAGTGGTGGGTACGCCCATCGGCGTCTTCCTGCTAGCCAATGTCGCCGGAGGCCCGATGCAGGTGGCCCTTGCCGTCTTCGTTCTCATCGCCACATGGCTGCTTTGGCGGGGCTTTGCTCTCAAGTCCATGCCCACCCAAACGGCGGCTGCGGGCGTCGGCGCGGCAGCGGGACTCGCCAACGGCGCCTTTGGTATCGGGGGACCGCCGGTCATCCTTTTCTATTTCGCCTCACCGGCCGGAAGCCTGGCCGGCCGCGCTTCGCTTGTTGCCTATTTCTTTATTACCGATCTCGTCGGCCTCGCCTTCCTGTCGCGCCAAGGCCTCATCACCGGGTCTGCATTGGTCCGTGCCCTGATCTTCCTGCCCGCCCTGCTCGCCGGCGTCTGGCTGGGTGCGCGCAGCTTCAGGGCCGCCGACCCGGCAGTGTTCCGCAAATGGGTGCTCGCCATTCTCGCCTGCCTTGCCCTGCTGAGTGCCGCCAAGGGGATCTACGCTCTCGTCCATTGAAAAATCCCGCAGAATGGTTCCTGCGGGGTTTGATGTCATGACTGGCTTTGGCTTATTCCGCCGCCGGCAGCACCTCGGAGGCCCGGGCCTGCTCTTCCAGGATGAGCGTGTCGCGCTTTTCGGCCACCTGCTTGAGACGCGCCAGCATGCCGCCGGTGCCCGCCGGAATGAGGCGGCCGACGATGACGTTCTCCTTGAGGCCTTCGAGCGTGTCGATCTTGCCCTGGATCGCGGCCTCGGTGAGGACGCGGGTGGTCTCCTGGAAGGAGGCGGCCGAGATGAACGACCGCGTCTGCAGGCTCGCCTTGGTGATGCCGAGCAGCACCGGCACGCCGGAAGCGGGCTTGCGGCCGTCGGCGATAAGCTTGGCGTTCTCCTGCTCGAGCTCGATCTGGTCGACCTGCTCGCCGTTGAGCAGCGTCGACTCGCCCGCATCGGTGATTTCCACCTTCTGCAGCATCTGGCGGACGATCACCTCGATGTGCTTGTCGTTGATGTTGACGCCCTGCAGCCGGTAGACCTCCTGGATTTCGTTGACCAGGTAGGAGGCGAGCTCCTCCACGCCCTTGATCGCCAGAATGTCGTGCGGCGCCGGATTGCCGTCGAGGATGTATTCGCCCTTCTCGATGAAGTCGCCTTCCTGAACCGGCAAATGCTTGCCCTTGGGGATCAGGTACTCCACCGCTTCCTGGGCTTCATCCTGCGGCACGATGCGGATGCGGCGCTTGTTCTTGTAGTCGCGGCCGAATTCGACGCGGCCGGAGATCTCGGCGATGATCGCGTGATCCTTCGGGCGCCGCGCCTCGAACAGCTCGGCGACGCGCGGCAGACCGCCGGTGATGTCACGGGTCTTGGCGCTTTCGAGCGGAATGCGGGCGAGAATGTCACCCGCCTTTATGTGCGCCCCCGGATCGACAGACACCACGGCATCGACCGACAGGAGATACCGCGCTTCGCCGCCGCGGGCGAGCTTGTGGACCTTGCCGTCCTTGTCCTTGATCGCCATGGCCGGCTTCAATGAGGTGCCGCGCTGATTGGAGCGCCAGTCGATGATGACGCGGTTGGTGATGCCGGTTGCCTCGTCGGCCACCTCGTTCACCGACACGCCCTCGACCACGTCCTCGAACTCGACGGTGCCGTCGACCTCGGTCATCAGCGGACGGGTGTAGGGATCCCACTCGGCCATCTTGGTGCCGCGCTTCACCATATCGCCGTCATCGACGTAGAGCCGCGTGCCGTAGCCCACCTTGTGCACGGCGCGCTCGTTGCCCTTGGCGTCTTCGACGACAATTGTGACATTGCGGCCCATGACCATCAGGCGGCCGGAGGAATCCTTGACCACATTGCGGTTGCGGATGGTGACCTTGCCATCGTGGTTGGACTCGACGAAGGACTGGTCGAGAACCTGCGCCGTGCCGCCGATGTGGAAGGTGCGCATGGTGAGCTGGGTGCCCGGTTCGCCGATGGACTGGGCGGCGATGACGCCGACCGCCTCGCCCTTGTTGACGAGCA
>CAYOZR010000109.1:0-11057 GCA_964408555.1 uncultured Aestuariivirga sp. | reverse complement strand
GGCCGAGGATGTGGTCGGAAGCCTTTTCACCGATCATCAGGGTGGGCGCGTTGAGGTTGCCGTTGGTCACCTGCGGCATGATCGATGAATCGGCCACCCGCAGCGCCTCGATGCCGATCACCCTGCATTGGTGATCGACGACGGCCGTCTTATCGGAGGCCGCGCCCATCTTGCAGGTGCCGCAGGGATGATAGGCGCTCTCGCAATGCTGGCGAATGAAGCTGTCGATCTCGGCGTCGGTCTCGACGTCCTTGCCCGGCTGGATTTCGGCGCCGGCGTATTTCTGCATGGCGGGCTGCCGGAACAGTTCGCGGGTCAGCCTTATGCAGGTGCGAAACTCGGCCCAGTCGTCGGCATGCGACATGTAATTGAACAAGATGCGCGGCGGCTCCTTCGGATCGTTGCTCCGTACACGGACATGCCCACGCGATTTGCTGCGCATCGGACCGACATGGACCTGGAACCCGTGATTGGGAAAGGCGGCCCGGCCGTCATAGCGCATGGCGGCGGGCAGGAAATGATACTGGATGTCGGGATATTCGATGCCGGCCTTGGAGCGGATGAAGCCGCAGGACTCGAAGTGATTGGTGGCGCCGAGGCCGGTTCCGAACAGCAGCCATTGCAGCCCGATCAAGCCCTTCGAGACGAGATTGAGCTTGGAATAGAGCGTCACCGGCTCCTTGGACATGAGCTGGACATAGACTTCGAGATGGTCGTGGAGATTTTCGCCGACGCCGGGCAAGGCATGTGCGACTGCGATGCCCGCGGCCTTCAGCGTCTCAGGCGCGCCGATGCCGGACGCTTGCAGGAGCTTCGGCGAATTGATGCTGGAGGCGGCAAGAACGACTTCACGCCGCGCCCTTGCCGTCATGACCTCGCCGCCCACGTCATATTCGACGCCGACGGCGCGCTTTCCCTCAAGCAGGATGCGGCGGGCAAAGGCATAGGTCACGAGCTTGATGTTGCCCCGCTTCATGGCCGGGCGCAGATAGGCATTGGCGGCCGACCAGCGCACGCCGCGGTGCACCGTCATCTCCATGGCGCCGAAGCCTTCCTGCTGGTGGCCGTTGTAATCCTGGGTGACGGGATAACCGGCCTGGCGGCCGGCTTCGATGAAGGCCTGGTAGAGCGGATTGCGCCGCGGCCCGCGCTTGACATGCATGGGGCCGGAGGTGCCACGCCAGCCGTCCTCGCCGCCATGCGAATGTTCCATGCGCTTGAAATAGGGCTGCACATGACGGAAACCCCAGCCCTTGGCGCCCATGTCCTCCCAGGCGTCGAAGTCGCGGGCATGGCCCCTCACATGGACCATGCCGTTGATCGAGGATGAGCCGCCGACCACCTTGCCGCGCGGGGTGGCGAGGCGGCGGCCGCCCAGATGCGGCTCGGGCTCGGTCTCGAAGCCCCAATTATAAAGACTCATGTTCATGGGGTACGAGAGCGCGGAGGGCATCTGGATGAAGGGGCCCCAGTCGCTGCCGCCATATTCCAGCACCAGCACGGAGTTCCTGCCGTCCTCCGACAGGCGATGGGCCAGGACACAGCCGGCCGAGCCCGCGCCGACGATGATGAAATCGAAGGTGCCGGCCGCCGTCACCGCAGCCTCCGCCCCGGATCGGTCAGGCTTTCAAGCTCGCGGATGCGGGTCTGGGTTTCCGGCCAGCGCGCGTTCACCGTTGCCGCGATGAGCGCTTCGGCGACGAAGAGGAGAACGATGTTCGAATCCCAGCTCGACGGGGCTTCGATGCGGAGCGGCAGGGAATGCACGGCGATTCTCGCGATTGGACTGATCCACTGGTCGGTAATCAACACGATCCGGGCGCCCCGGTCTTTGGCGGATGCGGCAAAATCCAGCATGCGGGCGTCATAACGGCGGATATCGAAGACAACGAGCACATCGTCCCGGCCGATATCAAGAAGCTGCTGTGGCCAGATGGCGGGCGCCGAAGGCAGCAGCGCGACACCGGGCCGCGCCATGTTGAGATGGGTGAAAAGATAGGTGGCCAGCGCATGGGTGATTCGGCCGCCGACCAGATGGATGCGGTTGCGGCGGTCGGCGAGCAGCGCCACGACGGCATCGAAACTGCGATGGTCCATGAGCTGCAGCGAGCCGCTCAAGTTTTCCATGGCGGCAGTGGCGAAGCGGTTGAGGATATGGGCGTCGGGCGCTTCCGCGCTCCAGCGGTCGTGCTTGGCGATCGGATTCTGCAGCCGGGCGGAAAGCTCGGCGCGCAGGGCCTCCTGGAAGGCGGGAAAGCCGGCAAAGCCCAGCTTCTTGGCGAGGCGCAAGACACTCGGCGTGCTGACCCCGGCATCGCGGGCGAATTCGGTGATGCTGGAAAGCCCGGCCATCGGATAATTGGCGAAGAGCGCCCCCATCAGCTTGCGCTCGGCGGCGGTGAGCTCGCCCGCCTTGAGCCGCAGCCGTTCGGCGATGGTGGTGCGCGGCGTACCCGGCATGGTTGTCTCGCTAGCTCCCCTGCGACACTGTAACGAATTTGACAGTCGAAGGCTAATCTGAAATTATTGCTTCAAAGACGGGAGCGGCGTGTGACGGGGGCATCCCTGCTGGAAGGCGAAGACGATCCGGCCTTCGTGGTCAACGAAGCCGGGGGCTCGCCCTATGTGCTGATCTGCGAGCATGCCGGCAACCGCATTCCGCGGAAACTCGGCAGTCTCGGCCTGGCGGAGGCGGAACTCACCCGTCACATCGCCTGGGACATCGGTGCCGAACGTGTCGCCCGGCTGTTGTCGCGGCTCATCGATGCGCCGCTCGTGCTGCAGCGTTATTCGCGCCTCGTTTATGACTGCAACCGGCCGCCGGAATCGCCCGGCGCCATGCCCGAGGTGAGCGAAACGACGCGCGTTCCCGGCAATGAAAAGCTTGGCGCCGAGGCCAAGCTGGCCCGCATCGCCGCCATCTACCGGCCGTTTCATGCGGCGGTATCGGCCGTGCTCGACACCCGTGCCGCCCATGGCCAAGCCGCGAGCCTGGTTTCGATCCATAGTTTCACGCCGGTTTTCAAGGGCAAGCCGCGCGACTTCGAACTCGGCATCCTGCACGATCGCGACACAAGGCTCGCCGACATGCTGGTCAAGGGTTTTCCCAAAGCCGACGTGCGGCGCAACGAGCCCTACGGTCCGAAGGACGGTGTGCTGCACGCACTTAATCTCCATGCCGGAGTGCGCGGTCTGAGACATGCCATGATCGAAATCCGCAACGATCTCATTGCGCAGGAACGGGGACAGGACGAATGGGCGCAGAGAATCTCTGTCGCCCTCGGACACGCATTCGCGTAGATTGTTGAAGCCGGCCGAAGCCCGCCGGCAAGCGGGCAAACACAAGGAAGCAGGAGGGAACGACATTATGGCACAAGAGAAGACCTATACGGAGACCGACAAGAAGGAGGACGTGAAAGTTCTCCACGGCATGGGCTATGCCCAGGAACTCGAGCGGCGGATGAGCAAGTTCTCGAATTTCGCCATCTCGTTCTCGATCATTTGCATTATGTCGGGCGGGATCAATTCGCTCGGCCAGGCAACATCGGGCGCGGGCGGTGCCGCCATTGGCATCGGCTGGCCGGTTGGCGTCGCCATCTCGGGGATTTTCGCGCTGGCGCTGGCGCAGATTTCCTCGGCCTACCCGACCGCGGGCGGCCTCTATCATTGGGGTTCGATCCTCGGCAACCGCTTCACCGGCTGGCTCTCGGCCTGGCTCAATCTGCTCGGCCTCATCACGGTGCTTGGCGCCATCAATGTCGGCACCTTCTATTTCTTCTTCGGCGCTTTCGGCTCGATGTTCGGCGTGGAAGATACGCTGGTGCACCGGGTCGTCTTCGTCGGCGTCATCACCGGATTGCAGGCGCTGATCAACCATTTCGGCATCGTGCTCACGGCGAAGCTCACCGACTTCTCGGGCTATCTGATCTTCGCGTCCGCCATTGCGCTCACCGTAGTGTGTCTGGCCTCGGCGTCGAGCTTCGAAATCTCGCGCCTGTGGACCTTCGGCAATTATACGGGAACGGAAGGCGCCAGTGCCGTTTGGCCGCTGGCCGTGTCGGGGCTCATGGCCTTCCTGGTCGGACTGCTGTTGCCGATCTACACCATTACCGGCTATGACGCGTCCGCCCACACGTCCGAGGAAACCATCAAGGCGGCCCATTCGGTGCCGGCCGGCATGGTGGCGTCGGTGTGGTGGTCAGGCATTTTCGGCTGGCTGATGCTGAGCGCCTTCATCATCATGATTCCGAATCTCGATGATGCGGCCAAGCAGGGCTGGAACGTGTTCTTCTGGGGCATGGACGCCCAGGTGAACCCGGTGGTGAAGAACCTTCTCTACATCGCCATCTTCGTTTCGCAACTGCTGTGCGGCCTCGCCACGGTGACCAGCGCCTCGCGCATGCTGTTCGCCTTCTCGCGTGACGGCGGCATTCCGGGTGCATCCAAGGCGCTTGCCAAGGTCAGCACGGCGCACCGCGTACCGGTCGCCTCGATCTGGGTGTCGTCGATCCTGTCGGTGCTGTTCGTGTGGTTCACCTCGGCAATCACCATCGCCGGCACGCCCGCCTATTCGATCGTCGTGTCCTGCACGGTCATCTTCCTGTTCCTGTCGTTCACGGTGCCGATCACCCTCGGCCTGTTCACGATCGGCGGCGAGAAGTGGCCGAAGATGGGCCCGTGGGACATCGGCACCGGTACCTACAAGCTGGTCGCGGTATTGTCGATCCTCTCCATGATCCTCATGTTCGTCATCGGCATTCAGCCGCCAAACGACTGGGCGCTCTACATTACCGTGGGCTTCCTGATCCTGACGGCGATCATCTGGCTCGTCTTCGAGAACCGGCGCTTCCAGGGCCCGCCGATCGGCGACATGATCGCCAAGCGGCAGGCGGCGATCCGCGCGGCGGAAGCCGCGGTCGGCGAAACCGTCAGCTGACACTGAAACAGGCGGCGCGGCCAGCATTGCCGCGCCGCCCCCAATTCCGTTGCAACCGGCTATCGAGGACAATATGACCACGGGTATGCTCACACTCGCCGATCTCAAGAAGGAAGTCGCCGCGGGCACCATCGACACGGTGATCGCGGCGCTGGTCGACATGCAGGGAAGACTGATCGGCAAGCGCTTCCATGCGCAGTTCTTCGCCGACGGCGGTTACGAGGAAACCCACGGCTGCAACTATCTGCTGGCCGACGACATCGAGATGGAAACGGTGCCCGGCTACAAGGCGACGAGCTGGGAAAAGGGCTACGGCGATTTCGTGCTGAAGCCCGACATGGCGACGCTCCGGCGCATTCCCTGGCTGCCGGGAACGGCGCTGGTCATCTGCGACGTCCTCGATCATCACACCCACGAGGACATTCCGCACTCGCCGCGCGCCATACTGAAGAAGCAGTTGAAGCGACTGCAGGCGATGAAGCTCAAGGCCTACATGGCCTCGGAGCTCGAGTTCTTCCTGTTCGACGACCGCTATGAGGCGGCCCACCACAAGGGGTACCGCCATCTCAAGACGGCGGGCCAATACATCCAGGATTATCACATCCTGCAGACCACCAAGGAAGAAGGGGTGATGCGGGCGATCCGCAACGGACTGCATGGCGCCGGAATTCCGGTCGAGAATTCCAAGGGCGAGTGGGGACCGGGGCAGGAGGAGATCAACGTCAAATATGCCGAGGCGCTGGACATGGCGGACCGCCACGCCATCATCAAGAACGGCTGCAAGGAAATCGCCTTCGGCCTCGGCAAGGCCATTACTTTCATGGCCAAGTGGGACTATGGGCTGGCCGGCAGTTCCTCGCATATCCACCAGTCGCTGTGGTCGGCCGACGGCAAGACGCCGTTGTTCTTCGACAAGGCGGGCGACCATGGCATGTCGCAGACGATGAAGCATTATCTGGCGGGCCAGCTTGCCCATGCCGGCGAGATCACCTATTTCCTGGCGCCCTATATCAACTCCTACAAGCGCTTCATGGCCGGCACCTTCGCACCGACGCGGGCGATCTGGAGCTTCGACAACCGCACGGCCGGCTACCGGTTGTGCGGCGCCGACACGAAGGCAATCCGGGTCGAATGCCGGGTGGGCGGCGCCGATCCCAATCCCTATCTGGCATTCGCCGCACCTCTGGCCGCGGGGCCGGACGGGATCGAGAAGAAGATGGCGCTGGAGCCCGTGTTCTCGGGCGATGCCTATGACACGACAAAGAAGCTCCGCGAAATCCCCAAGACGCTGCGCGAGGCCACCGCGTTGCTCGACGGCTCGAAGCTGCTGCGCGGCGCCATGGGCGACGATGTCATCGACCATTACGTGCACACGGCGAAGTGGGAGCAGTTCGAATACGACCGGCGCATCACCGACTTCGAATTGAAGCGGGGATTTGAAAGATACTGAGGTTCGCCATGGCAGAAACCATCAAGTGCATTTCACCGGTCGACGGCCGCGTCTATGCGGGCCGGGCGGTGGCCGCGAAGAAGGAGATCGCCGCGACCTTCAGCGCCGCCCATGCGGCGCAGGCGAAGTGGAAGCGGCTGCCGCTGGCCGAGCGCGCCGCCTATTGCGCGGCGGCGGTCGATGCCATGCTCGCCATGAAGGACGAGATCGTGCCCGAGCTCGCCTGGCAGATGGGCCGGCCCATCCGCTACGGGGCGGGCGAATTGCGCGGCTTCGAGGAGCGGGCCCGCTACATGATCGCCATCGCCGAGCGGTCGCTGGCAAATATCGATCCCGGCCCGAAGGAGGGCTTCCTGCGCTATATCAAGCGCGAGCCGGTGGGCGTGGTCTTCACCATCGCACCGTGGAACTACCCCTATCTGACGGCCGTCAATTCGATCATTCCGGCGCTGATGGCGGGCAACAGCGTGGTGCTCAAGCACGCCGCCTCGACACTGCTGGTGGCCGAACGCTTCCAGCGGGCCTTCGACAAGGCCAAGCTGCCGAAGGGCGTGTTCCAGCATCTCGTCCTCTCCCACAAGCAAACTTCCGAGATTATTTCCGGCGGCCAGGCCAACATGGTGTGTTTCACCGGTTCGGTTGCCGGTGGCAAGGCGATGGAGCAGGCGGCGGCCGGACGTTTCATCAATGTGGGGCTGGAGCTTGGCGGCAAGGACCCGGCCTATGTCAGGCCCGATGCCAATATGGCCCATGCCATCGAGAATCTGGTGGACGGGGCCTTCTTTAATTCCGGGCAAAGCTGCTGCGGCATCGAGCGCATCTATGTGCACAAGAAGGTGTGGGGCGATTTCATCGGCGGTTTCGTCGATCTCACCCGAAAATACGTTCTGGGCTCGCCGCTGGAAGAGGCCACCACGCTGGGGCCGATGGTGAAGGCGGATGCCGCCGAATTCGTCCGTAAACAGATCAAATCGGCGGTGCGCGCCGGCGCCAAGGCCCATATCGATCCCAGGAGCTTCGCCATGGATAAGGCGGGAACGCCTTATATGGCGCCGCAAGTGTTGACCGCGGTCAATCACCAGATGAGTGTGATGACCGAGGAAAGCTTCGGCCCCGTCGTCGGCATCATGAAGGTGTCCGACGACGCGGAGGCAATCGAATTGATGAACGACTCGCCCTATGGGCTCACCGCCGCGATCTGGACCGAAGACGCCGGGGCGGCCCAGAGCATCGGCGATGAAATCGCCACCGGCACCGTGTTCATGAACCGCTGCGACTATCTCGATCCGGCGCTGGCCTGGACCGGGGTCAAGGATACGGGCCGCGGCGTCACACTCTCGGCCGTCGGCTACGAAGCGCTGACCAGACCCAAGAGCTATCATTTGAGGATCAAGACATGACCCTTCCCAGCCGCAACTTCAACTATCCCACCGCGATCAAGTTCGGCGCGGGCCGCATCAAGGAACTGGCCGAACATTGCAAAGCGAACGGCATGGCGCGGCCGCTGTTCGTTACCGATCCGGGCCTTGCCGCCATGCCGATGGTCAAAGCGGTCGTCGACGACGTGAAGCGGGCGGGCTTGGCAATCGAGGTTTTCTCCGACGTGCGCCCCAATCCGATCGAGGCGAACATCACCGCGGGCGTCAAGGCCTACAAGGCGGGGCGGCACGACGGCGTCATCGCCTTCGGCGGCGGCTCGGGCCTCGACATCGGCAAGATGGTGGCACTCATGCACGGCCAGATCATCTCGGTGTTCGAACTTGAAGATGTCGGCGACTGGTGGACGCGGGCCGATGCCTCGAAGATCGCGCCGATCATCGCGGTGCCGACCACGGCGGGCACCGGCTCCGAAGTGGGCCGGGCCGGCGTCGTCACCCATCCGATCACCCATGAAAAGAAGATCATCTTCCATCCGGCGCTCATGCCGAAAGTGGCGATCCTCGATCCGGAACTGACGGTGGGCCTGCCGCCGAAACTGACGGCGGCCACCGGCATGGACGCGTTGGCCCACAATCTCGAGGCCTATTGCGCGCCGTTCTATCATCCGCTGTCGGCGGGCGTGGCGCTGGAAGGCATGCGGCTGGTCAAGGAAAACCTCGCCAAGGCGGTGACGAAGGGCAAGGACCTCGACGCCCGCGGCCACATGCTTATGGCCTCGGCCATGGGCGCCACCGCCTTCCAGCGCGGGCTTGGCGCCATCCATGCGATCTCGCATCCCTTCGGCGGCCTCTATGACGCCCATCACGGGCTCTTGAACGGCATCGTCATGCCCTATGTGGTGAAGGCGAACCGCAAGAAGATCGAGAAGGATATCGAACGCGCCGCCGCCTATCTCGGCATCAAGGGAGGCTTCAACGGTTTCCTCAAATGGATCCTGGCGTTGCGCAAGGAGATCGGCATTCCGCAGGCGCTGAAGGACATCGGCATCGATGTGAAGCGCCTCGGCGAGGTGGCGGCGATGGCGATCAAGGACCCCTCCGCCGGCGGCAATCCCATTGCCTTCACCGAGAAGCAGTACAAGGCCCTGGCGCGGAAATGCGTGACCGGGGACTTGTGAGCTAGTCGCCCGGCTTCTCTTCCACCATCACTTCGATCTCCGTTTCGCCGGCATTGAGGAAGTCGAGAATGACGGCGAAGCTCTCGCCCGGCTTGAGCGGCTGCTTCAGTCCCACAAGCCGCAGGTGCCGCGCGGTGGGCCGCATGGGAACCGGCTTGCCCGGCTCCAGCGCGATCGCGGCAAGCGGCGGATCGTCGTAGCGGTTGTTCTGCCGGAGCTCGATCAGGCCGCAGATAGTCGACCGCGCGGCGACGAGTTCGTCGCGCTCCCTGCCGTTGTTGACCATCGGAAAGAAGACTTGCCCGTCACTTTGGCTGGACGGCAATGCCCAGGCATGGCCGATGGCGATATCGCCGTGGCTGGAGGAATGGGCCCCGGCCACGGAGGGGACGAGGAAGCTCAGCAGGAAGAGGCGTCGTTTCATGGCACCGAGGTTTAGTGGAAGTCGCGGCTCTTTGGAATGACGCGAATGTCGCGCGGATGACGTTCCGAAGGCTGGTGCCGGTCGCGCGGCAGGCCCTGATCCCCGGTAAGAAGCGAAAGCCATTGGGTCTTGTCCTCGATGTGGGTTGCGACGACATGGATGATGTCGCCCGCCCGCTGCACGCGGCCGTGGACCAGCATCACTCTTGCGCCCATGACGATGGCGCGGAAGCGTTCCAGCACCTGGGACCAGACGACGATATTGCACACCGAAAACTCATCCTCGAGCGTCAGGAAGACGACGCCCTTGGCGGAGCCGGGACGCTGGCGCGCCAGCACGATTCCGGCAACCGATACATGGGCGCCATTCTTCACGGCTTTGAGCCCGGCATTGCCGGTCACCCGCTGGCGCTCGCACAGCCCGCGCAGGAAGCTCATGGGGTGGGCTTTCAGCGAAAGCTTCAGCGTCTGGTAGTCGTTCACCACATGCTCGGAAAGCGACATCTGGGGAAGCGTTACTTTCGTTTCCGATCCCTGGTCGCGCGCCTCGGCGAAGGCGAAGAGCGGCAGAGGCTTGGCTCTGGCCAGCGCCTTCACCTCCCACAGCGCCGCGCGGCGGTCCAAACCCATGGACCGGAAGGCATCGGCGGCGGCGAGCTTTTCGAGGGCGGGGACGGGAGCCACGCGATGCAGGGCGGCGATGTCGGTGAATCCCCCTGCCCCCTTGTGGGGAGGGAGATTTATAAAGAGCCTCGCATCCACCTCCTTCAATCCGTCGACCTCGCGCAGGCCGAGGCGGAGGGTGAAGTTTGTTTGTGATGGTGCTGGCTCCAGCGTCGAATCCCAATCGCTGAAATTCACATCCGGGGCGCGCACCTCGACTCCGTGCTGGCGTGCGTCACGCACGATCTGGGCCGGGGCATAGAAGCCCATGGGCTGGGAATTCAGAAGCCCGCAGGCGAAGACCGCCGGGTAATGACATTTGAGCCAGGCCGAGACATAGACCAGATGGGCGAAGCTCGCGGCGTGGCTTTCGGGAAAGCCGTATTCGCCGAAACCCTTGATCTGGTTGAAGCAGCGTTGCGCGAAATCGGCCTGGTAGCCGCGCTCGGTCATGCGGCTCACCATCTTCTGCTCCAACCTGCCGATGGTGCTGCGGCGGCGGAAGGTGGCCATGGCCTTGCGCAGCTCGTTCAGTTCGCCGGGGGTGAATTCGGCCGCCACCATGGCGAGCTTCATCGCCTGTTCCTGGAACAGCGGCACGCCCCTGGTGCGGCCCAGCATTTGGCGCAATTCGTCGGCCGGGCCGAAATCCGGGTGCGGGGCCGGATAGATTTCCGGCTCGCTACCGTCGCGGCGGCGCAAGTAGGGATGCACCATGTCGCCCTGGATGGGACCGGGACGGACGATCGCCACTTCGATCACCAGATCGTAGAAGCAGCGGGGCCTGAGCCGCGGCAGCATGTTCATCTGGGCCCGGCTCTCGACCTGGAAGACGCCGATCGAGTCGGCGCGACATAGCATGTCGTAGACGGCGGCGTCCTCGCGCGGCACCGTGGCCAGCGAATATTTGAGGCCGTGCCAGGCCTCGATCAGCTCGAAACATTTGCGGATGCAGGTGAGCATGCCGAGGCCGAGGACATCGACCTTCAGAATGCCGAGCGTGTCGATGTCGTCCTTGTCCCATTCGA
>CAYOZR010000108.1:0-11258 GCA_964408555.1 uncultured Aestuariivirga sp. | reverse complement strand
TGGCGATGCCGCCTTCGTAGATCAGATCGACGATCAGCTTGACCTCGTGCAGGCACTCGAAATAGGCCATCTCGGGGGCGTAGCCCGCTTCCACCAGGGTTTCGTAACCGGCCCGGATCAGTTCGACCAGGCCGCCGCAGAGGACGACCTGCTCGCCGAACAGGTCGGTTTCGCATTCTTCCTTGAAGCTCGTCTCGATGACGCCGGAGCGGCCGCCGCCGATGCCGCTCGCATAGGAGAGCGCCAGGTCATGGGCATTGCCGGAGGCATCCTGATGGATGGCGATCAGGCAGGGAACGCCGCCGCCCTTCTGGTATTCGCCGCGCACCGTGTGGCCGGGGCCCTTGGGGGCGATCATGATGACGTCGAGGCTCTTCTTCGCCTCGATCAGGTTGAAATGCACATTGAGGCCGTGGGCGAAGGCGATCGCCGCGCCATCGCGGATATTGGGGGCGATGTCGTCGCGCCAGATGTCGGCCTGGAGTTCGTCGGGAGTGGCCATCATCATCAGATCGGCCCATTTGGCGGCCTCGGCGACGGTCATGACCTTGAGGCCGTCGGCTTCCGCCTTCTTGGCCGTGGCCGAACCAGCCTTGAGTGCGACCGCGATGGTCTTGGCGCCCGAGTCCTTGAGGTTGAGGGCGTGGGCCCGGCCCTGGCTGCCATAGCCGACGATGACGACCTTCTTGCCCTTGATCAGATTAACGTCGGCGTCCCGGTCATAGTAAACGCGCATGTGTGCAGCCCTCGTGAAAACCCGGGCGCGGCATAGCGGGCGGGGCGGCCCAAGGCAAGCGGCATTGCGGAATGGCGCCTATGCGGACTGCCGCGCCGCCCACAGGAGCCTGAGGCCCAGGGCGCCGAGGAACAAGCCGGTCGTCCGGTCGATCCAGATTTTGGCCCGCAGATAGAAGCCGCGGATGGGGCCAGAGCTGAAGAAGACGGCCACCGCCGAATACCACCAGATCTCGTTGAAGGTGACGATGGCGATCAAGGCGAGCGTCATCCACAGGGGTACGTCGGCCGGCAGCATGGCGATAAAGATCGAACCGAAGAACACCGCGACCTTCGGGTTGGCGATCTGGGTGAGGAAGCCCTTGACGAAGGGATGATCGACCGGCCCCTCCTCCGCCTCGAGTGCGATGGGCTCGGCCGCATGGCGGAAAATCTGCCAGGCGATCCACAAGAGGAAGAGCGCGCCGGCGATCTTCATGGCGATGAATAGCGCGGGCACGGAGCGGAAGACGATATTGAGACCGAGGAGCGCCGCGCTCGACCAGATCACCGTGCCAGCCCCCAGGCCAAGCGCCACCTTGAAGCCGTCAAGCCGCGAGCGGGCGACAGCCGTGCGCGCGGTGATGAGAAAGCTCGGCCCCGGCGAAATCACCGCCAGGAGCTGCACGAGACCGATGGTGAGAAGGCTCAGGAGTTCAGGCATCGCCGATCGCATGGCGGAACAATCGCACGGTTTCGGCCATGCCGAAAGTCAGGGCATCGGCGGTGATGGCATGACCGATCGACACTTCCAGGAGGTTGGGCAAGGCCGCGACCAATGCGGGAAGATTGGCGCGGGTGAGATCGTGCCCGGCATTGAGGCCGACACCCGCGGCCGCCGCCGCCCGGCCGGTGGCCACGACCTTGTCGAGTTCATGTTTGGCGTCGGTGGCGGAGAGTGTCCCGCCATAGGGCCCGGTATAGATTTCAACGCGGCCGGCGCCCACCTGCTTCGCCAGCGCCGGTAGGGACGGATCGGGATCGACGAACAGCGAAACCCGCAGGCCCGCACGGTGGATGCGGGCGATGACGCCTGTCAGAAAGTCACGGTTCTTGGCAATGTCCCAGCCGTGATCGGAGGTGCCCTGCGCCGGATCGTCGGGAACCAGTGTCACCTGGTCTGGCCCGTGGGTCTCGACCAGGGCGAGGAAGCGCTCGTCCGGATAGCCCTCGATATTGTATTCGCGCCCCGGAAACTGCGCGCGGATCAGATCGCGCAGGACGGGGACATCGGCCGCCCGGATATGACGCTCGTCGGGGCGCGGATGCACCGTCAGGCCGTGGGCGCCCGCCTCAAGGGCGATGCGCCCCAGCTCCGCGACCGAGGGCCAGGGCAGATCGCGCCGGTTGCGCAAGTAAGCGATGGCATTGACATTGACCGAAAGCTGGCACGGCACGGCGGGGCTCCTTCACGGAGCCCCGTCATTAGCTTGCTGTGGTCCGCAAAAACAGTCCGGTTTCGACAATTATATGCAGACCACTGACCCGGACTTCACTGCGTCTCGGCAAAAGTCTGGTCGAAGGGACCCATGGCGTAGAGATCGGCGACGGCGTCTTCCTCGACCCACAGCGTGTGGTATTGGCCGCCGGGCAGATACAGGAAGCTGCCGGCGGCGAGCTTCACCGCCTTGGACTTGACCGGTTTTTCGCCGAAACTCATCAGCGCCTTGCCCGACAGGACCGACACGTATTCCGGCATCGAATGCTTGTGGGTGGGGTCCATGGTTCCGGCCTTGACCCGCATCCGCGCTACAAACGGGCCGGGCTTGGAGGGATCCCCCGCCAGCACGGCAATTTCCTCACCGGCGTCCGGATGGGCCGGATCGGCGGGCCCGAACATGACTTCACTTGCGCCGATCACGGTTGCTTCATCGGCCAGGGCTTGCGCCGGCATCTGCACCAGCAAGCACAGCGATGCGGCGGCGGCGATCTTCGAGACTGTTTTCAACATGGCGTTCGCTCCTCTGCGTATCATGGCACCTTACACTGTAAGGGCGCTTGCAAGTCATATTCTTACGGTGTAAGAATGCAATTCACGAATGAGTGAACGCAAGCGCATCGGGACCAAAAAGAAGGTTCGCGAGCCGCTCAGCCATGAGCGGATCGTGACGGCCGCCTTTGCGCTTGCCGACCGCCGCGGGCTTGCCACCTTCAGCACCCGACTGCTCGCCGAGGAGCTCGGCTGCGAAGCGATGAGCATCTACCACTACTTCCCAAGCAAGGCGCATCTCTTCGACGCGATGGTCGATCGCTGCATGGCGGAAATTCCGGTTCCGCCATCGGATGACGACTGGATCGAGCGCTTGCGCCGGATGGCTTTCGGCTATCGCGCCATGGCGC
Source organism: uncultured Aestuariivirga sp. (assembly GCA_964408555.1). Taxonomy (GTDB): domain Bacteria; phylum Pseudomonadota; class Alphaproteobacteria; order Rhizobiales; family Aestuariivirgaceae; genus Aestuariivirga. Next base: position 8,144 of record CAYOZR010000108.1, on the reverse strand, counting down.
TCAGGCATCCGGGCTTCTACCCGCTGCTTGCCGTACACCGGCTCAACACCCGCGCGGCCCTGGGGCTTCTCGACAGAGTGCTCAAGGTGTTCGAAGCCGGCGGTCTTTCAACCGAAACCCGTTCGCGGCAATTCCGAATTTTCGGCTATTATCTGACCGGTGCGTGCCTGGATGAGACTGCGGGGTATGCCAGGGGCCCAAGCGCAGCCGAGCCGGTGCCCGGAGACGAGTTCGTGCGCGATTTCCCGTCGATCGCCGCAGTGGGCCCCTATTTCAAGCCGGAACACCACCTGCCGACATTTGAAGCCGGGCTCGAAGTCGTTCTCGATGGCATTCGCGCGGCACGAAAGAGCTAGAGCCTCGTCGGCGCGAACCTATTCGCCCGCCTCGCCGATCAGCGCCGTGGCGCGGGCGATGGAGACGCGGCGGTTTTCCGCCTCGGCATCGGCGGTGGGGATCTTGAGGAAGCGCTCGCCGTAGCCGACGGTGCGCAGGTTTTCCTCGGGGATCACGTAGTAGGTGGCGAGCGCCTGTTTCACGGCCCGGGCGCGCTGGCGCGACAGGCGGAAATTATAGGCATCCGAGCCGACCGCGTCGGTGTGGCCCTCGATCACGAACACCTCGCGCGGATGGGCGGCGAGAATGCGTTCCATGATCCCGGCGATGCGGTCGAGATTGTCGATCTCTTCCTCGCGCACGAAGGCCTCGTCGAAGCCGAAGTGAATGGTATCGATCTCGATGCGTGGAATGGCATCGCGCAGCGTCGGCGAGTCTTCCAGCTCGGCGATCGTATAGCGGCGCTCGATCTTGCGGCGCGGCCGGGCAACGAGGAAGTCCTCGATTTCCGCGTCATCAACTTCGGCGGCATCGACGTCGCGCGGCTCGCCGGGCTGCAACACGATGTCGATATCGACGTTGAGGTCCCCGGCGCCGCGGCGGGCCGCCAGTTCGGCTTGGCGGGCGCGACGGGCGTCGATGAGGTGCAGGCGCAGCATCTGCCGGTCCCGCACGACGATGTCGCGCCAGCGCAGGCGGTCGGCCTCGGCATAACGGGGGTCGAAGGCGGCGTCGCGGTAGACCTGGACGCGGCGGCGCAGCTCGCGATCGGTGAGCCGCTCGGACGGCCGCCGGTCGGCCAGCACGACGTCGATATCGGTCATGTAGCCGCCGTCGATCTGGACCTCCGGCTGTCCGGCCACGCCCACCTGGCCACCGGTTGCGGCCCCGGCGTTCCGCTTGGCGGCGATTCGGGCGCGCAGGACGACGCGCTCGGCGGCGAGCTTCCGGCGGAGCTGGCGTTCGGTCTCGCGCGACAGCTGGTTGCCGGCCATCAGGGCGCGGATGCCGTTCAAGCGGGCGCGTAGATCGGCGTCGGATAATTGTTCCGCCCGGCGCGGATCGGTGAGGAATTCGCGGGCCTTGGCTTCGGCCTGGGGGCTGGCGGCATTGTTGTCGAGCTGGGTTTCATCCTGCGGCGCGCCGAGCGGAGGCTGTTGCACCGCCGGGGGAAGCGGCTCGGTCAATTCACCGGCCTCGCCGCGGCGCTTGAGTTCGGTGCGGTCCAGGCCGAGCTGGCGCGCGATCCGGTCATGGACCTTGGGCGCCAGATTCACGATGCGCAGATGCATCTCGCCATTGCCGATGCGGGCCTGCAATTCGTTCATCGACAGATCCTTGGCCGGGCGCCGGTCGCGCAGGAAGACCACGACTTCGATCGGAATATTGCCTTCGGTAGTGGGCGCGCCGGGGGCGCCCAGATCGGGCTGGGTTTGACCGGCCGTCGCGCCGTCCTCAGCCGGTTGCGCGGCCGTCGCGCTATCCTCAGCCGGTTGCGCGGCCTCACCGTTGCGCTTGGCCAATTCGGCGCGCACCGATAGAATGATGGTGCGCAGCGGCCTGCGGACTTCCGGCTTTCCCTTGTTGGCCTGCATGAACTGGCGGGCCTGCATCAGCCGGCCGCGCAGTTCCTTGCGGGACATCCGGTCCAATGGCTTCTCGCCGTTGATGAAGGCCAGCACATCTTCGGGAATTTGGGTGGCGATGGGCGGCTGGGTCTCGGCCGGCTGTGCGGCACCGGCATCGGCGGTGGCCGCCGGCTGCTCTTGAGCCTGCTGCCGGCGGGCCATGCGCTCGGCCCGCGCCGCCTTGATCAGCGCCTGGAGCTTGTCCGTCACATCGGCATCGAGCCCGCCCGCATCGATGAGGCCGCGGGCCTGGCGGATACGCCGGGTCAGTTCCTTGTTGGACAGTTCGGACAACGGCCGCGTATCGTCGAGCAGTGCCGTGACTTCCGCCGGAACGGCCGGCTGCTCGGCCGCGGGCGCGCCACCGGTTGCCGACTGGTCCTGAGACAGCGCCGGGACGGCAAAGAGCGCCAGTGCCAAAAGGCTTGCCGCGGGAAGGGAAAGTTTCATTCTGTCGCCTCCGATCGGGTCCGGCATCGAAACCGCGCCGGGCCACTGGTTAGATGGTCCGTACATGGTAGAAGTCCATGGCGGAAGTAAGGGGCGATTGCGCAGGCCCCGCCACAAGTCTGAACGGAAGCTGACAATGAAACCAATCGCTTATGACGAAGCCCCGGATGCGGTCAAGGCCGTGTTCGACGACATCAAGGCCACCCGCAAGGTGGACGATGTCAACAATTTCTGGAAATATCTGGCGAACGAGCCGCGCATGCTGGCGCATGTATGGGCGAGCCTCAAAGAGATCATGGGGCCGGGCGCGCTCGATCCCCTGACCAAGGAACTCATCTACGTGGCGGTGTCGATCACCAACAATTGCGAGTACTGCATGGCGAGCCATGGCGCGGCGGCGCGCGCCAAGGGCGCGAGCGAGGCGATGCTCAACGAACTCTTCGCCGTCACCGGCCTTGCCAACATGACCAACCGGCTGGCCAATGCCTACCGGGTGCCGGTGGACGAGGCGTTCAAGTAACAGCCGATGCGCGATTTTTTGCCATGATTGGCCGATAGGTTCGGCAGCCTTGAAACCCACAATGGACAACCCAGCATGAAATCCCTGTCACGCCGCACCATCCTCGCCTGCCTTGCTTCGGGTCTTGTCATGCCGCCACGCTTTGCGCTGGCGGCGGCCGTGGTCTTCTATCGCAATCCCGGCTGCGACTGCTGTCACAAGTGGGCGGAGGCGATGAAGGCGGCGGAGTTTGCGATCAGTCTCGAAGATTCGGACGATCTGGCCGCCTATCAGACCAAGCTTGGCGTGCCCGAAGCCTTGCACGGTTGCCATGCGGGCGTCATCGACGGCTATGCGATTTCCGGCCATGTGCCGCCCGAAGACATCAAACGCCTGCTGGCCGAGCGCCCGCAAGGTGCGGGACTCGCCGTTCCCGGCATGCCGATGGGGTCGCCCGGCATGGAGATGGGCGACGAGAAGGAAGCCTTTGAGGTTCTGCTGTTCCAGGCCGACGGCTCAACCGGCGTGTTTGCGCGCCACGGCTAGAGTCTTCCCGCCTCGATGATGCGCTTGAGGAAGGCGCGAGTGCGCTCCTCCTTCGGATTGCCGAAGAGCCGATCGGGAGGGCCCTCCTCATGGACGACGCCGTCATAGAGGAAGCAGATTTTCGAGGCGACCTCCCGGGCAAAACCCATCTCATGGGTGGCGAGCAGCATGGTCATGCCTTGCCTGGCCAGGTCACGCACGATGTTGAGGACTTCGGAGACGAGCTCGGGATCGAGCGCCGAGGTGATCTCGTCGAGCAGCAGGAGCTTCGGCTCCATGGCCAGCGCCCGGACGATGGCGACGCGCTGCTGCTGGCCGCCCGAGAGACGATCCGGGTATTCGCGCGCCTTGGCCTCGAGCCCGATGCGCTTGAGGAGCGCCATGGCTTTCTCCTCGGCCTCGGCGCGATCGATCCTGAGCACCTTGAGCGGCGCCAGCGTCACATTCTCGATGACGCTCATGTGGGGAAAGAGATTGAAGCTCTGGAACACGATGCCGACCTGCTGGCGCAATCGGTTGACATCGACGCCGGGCCCCGAGACGCGATCTCCCGCGAGGCGGATTTCGCCGCCCTGAATCTTCTCGAGCCCGTTGATGCAGCGCAGAAGCGTCGACTTGCCGCAGCCCGAAGGGCCGATCAAACAGACGACCTGATGCTCGTTCACCTGCATGTCGATGCCGCGCAGCACCCGGATGGGGCCGAACTCCTTGTGCACCCCCTTGATCTCGAGAAACGCCATCTCAGCCCCCCGCCCTGATGCGGGCATTGTCGCGCTCGATCAGCTTGTCGACGAAGCGGGCCTGGGGAATGGTGATCAGCACGAAGAGGATGGCCACGATGGTGACGGCGGAGAGGTTGAAGGCGTTGGAAGCGATGATGCGCGACTGGTTGAAGGCATCGACGACGCCGACGACCTGGACGAGTGCGGTGTCCTTTTGCAGTCCGATGAAATCGTTGAGCAGCGGCGCCATGATCCGGCGCACGGCTTGCGGCACCACGACATAACGCATCGTCTGCATATAGGAGAGGCCGAGCGAACGGGCCGCGGATACCTGGCTCCAGTGAATGCTCTCGATGCCGGCACGATAGACTTCGGCGACATAGGCGCCATAGGTGAGGGTCAGCGCCAGGATGCACCACCAGCTCACCGGAATGCGGGTTGCGGTCCTGACTTCGCCCGGCGACATCGCCGACAGGTCGGTGAACAGTCCGACGATATGAGGAACGATCAGGTCCGGCAGGCCGGATGTCGGAATGCCGAAGCCGATGAGATAGAGCGTCACGATGGCCGGCAGGCCGCGGAAAATATCGCAATAGAGGATGGCAATCGCCCGGATCGGCCGGCCGGCCGGCCCCGGCATCAGGCGGGCCAGTGCAACGACGAGCCCCCAGACCAGCACCAGGATTTCCGTCACCACGAAGATGAAGATGTTGTTGATCAGGAACTGCTTGGTGACCAGCCACCATTTCTGCTGCATGAGCGGCAGCAGAAAGAAGGTCTTGCCCACGGCGGCATCGTTCATCAGTATGAAGCAGATGAAACCGAGGGCGATCAGCGCGAAGGCGCCCCAGCCGAAGGTGAGCAAGGCGTCATCGCGCGACGCCGCCGTAGCGATGCGGGCCTCGACGATATCGTTCCGGGCCAGCGCCGCGCGGGCACGACTGGAACAATTCAAGGAGCGGAACGCCGGCCAGAACAGCAAGGCGGTGGCGGCGATCGCCAGCCAGAACGGAATTTCCCAGGCGGCGGAATAGGTCTCGAGTTGAACCAGCGCGCCGCGCACCAGCCGCGCGGCGCCGAAGGCCGCCAGCAGGCAGAGGCCGGCGAAGAGCATCGCGGCGACGGCGAGGCCGTAGGCGCTGCGCGGATGCGAGGGAGTGGATGCAGTCATCGCCGGTGCGTGCTTCGAGGCTCATGCGGACTTGCCGTCCGCATGAGCACCTCAGCATGAGGAAGAAAGAACCTCTCGCCGCTTACTGATTGAAGTAAGGAACGCTGGCCGGGTCCTTGCCCCAGGCGGCGGCGAGGTATTTGGCACCAAGCTTGGCGATAGTGCCGTCGTCGATCATCGACTGGATGATCTTGTCGATGGTCGCATTGTTGGCATTGCCCTTGGGATAGATGGCGCCATAGGTCTCGCCGGTCTTGTATTGGCCGACAACCGCGACCTTTCCGGGGTTGGCAACTACCTCGGCAAGCACGATCGAGGTGTCGGTCATGGCCGCATCGATCTGGCCGGCCCGGAGTGCCGTGAACATGTCGCCCTGGTCCGGATAGACCTGAACATCGGTGAGGCCGAGCTTATCGGTGGCGAAGGCGGCGCCGGTTGTCGCCTGCTGCACGCCGACCTTGGCCGTCTTGATCGACTTTTCGTCGAGCGGCGCATCGGTACGGGCCAGCACGCCGATATCGGAATAGAAATAGGGAACGGAGAAGTCATGCACCTGCTTGCGTTCCTCGGTGATCGAAATTTCCGACATGGCAAGATCGAAATCGGCGGTCTGACCGGCAATCAGCGGATCCCAGCCGACATTGACGACTTCGAGCTTGTCGTAACCGGCGCGCCAGGCGATTTCGGCGGCCATGCAATATTCCATGCCGTCCTTGATGGCTTCCGGCGTGTCGCCGTTCCACCAGATGGGCGCGGGCAACGAGACTTCCACGGTCAATTGTCCGGCCTTGGCGGAGCTGGCGATGGGGATCGAGCCCTTGGTGCCGGCCAATTCGCAATTGCCGATCATATCGGCGGCCGATGCGGAGCCGGCAAAGGCCAGCACGGCAAAGGCGGCAAGAAATGCCTGTCTAGAAAGCGCCATGATGAAAATCCTCCCTGATTTGGCGTCGGGAGGCGAGCATACACCGGGAAGGGGTATGGGGGGCAAGGGCTTGACTGCAGGTCAAGAAAAGGGCCGGAACAATGTCCGGCCCCGGCCCCGGATGAATTGCACTTACCGAACGGCCGCTTCCGTGTCGCCGGCGAACTTCTCTTTCAGCAGGTCGTTGAATGCCGCACGGGTCTCATCGTCGATCGGCTTGTTGGCCGCATCGTCGAGCAGCGCGTCGAGTTCGGCTTGTTCCTCGCCGCTGATCGTGCCGTCGGCTTCGGCCGCCTGGAGCGCATCCCAATAGGCCTTGATCTTGCCGACTTCGGAATTGGGCGAGGCGTTCGCGAATGCCGTGGGCGAGGCGTGATAGGCATTCAGCGATCCGAGCTTGCTGGCGAGTTCGCCCTGGTCGTTGTTCGGATTGTCATCCTCTTCGTCGTCGCCGGCCGCGGCATTGCCGCCCTTGCCACCGCCGTGATCGCCGCCGTTGCCGCCGCCGTGATCGCCACTCTTGCCCGGTCCGGCGAAAGCCCGGTCATAGGAGAGCGGGCCCTTGGCTCCGAGGATCGCCGGGGCGGCGATCAAGGCCGCGCCGAAGAACAGCGCCAATGCCGTGTGGCTCACATTGAATTTCATTGCCCGATTCCCTCGCTTGGCCTTCCCGAACCTGGAATTCCCGGCATGGTGTGGCGAATTTGTGGTTAACGCAAACCTAAATGCCCAGCTAGGTGACCGGATAGCTAACCGGATCGGGCAAATTTTCCGGAACTGCGTTTTTCCGGCGCGGGGCCCACTGCCCCCGGCAGCTCCCACGCGTTCGAAGCCTTCCATCGCTCCACAGGAGCGATGGATTGGCTGACGCCAACCGGCCTCTCACCCGGTCCAGCCCAGTCCCGCCGCGACACAGTTCATGGTCATCAGCAAGGGCATCATCAGCGTGTCGCGGCTGCCGGAACTGCGCGTCTCGCGCAACAGTTCCACCTGCCAGCGATTGGCCTGGTCGACCATCGGCCGCACCCGCTCGAAGCGGCGGCGCAGGCCCTCGAAGCGCTCGCACAGGATTTTTTCGCCGGTCAGTTCGAGAATGGCGCGGGCGGTGCGGCGGTGCTCGTGGCGGATCATGGCGAAGACGCGCTCGGCTTCGGTGCGTTCGGGCACCAGCCCGGCATATTGTTCGGCCACGTCCATGTCGGCGAGATAAAGCGACTTCTCGACCTCGTCGACGGCGAGGCGGAAGCCGCGCGAGCGGTTGAACATCTCGCGCAGCAGCTTCAGCCCCTCGCCGCCGCGCGGCACCAGGAAATCGTCGAGCGCGTAGCCGAGCCCGTACCAGCCGGTGAGCAGATGGCGGTTCTGGCTCCAGGCAAAGACCCAGGGGATGGCGCGCAGATCGCCGATGCCGGTGGCGCCGAAGCGGCGGGTGGGGCGCGAGCCGAGCTTGAGATCGGCCAGTTCCTCGACCGGCGAGGCGCTCTGGAAATAGGCGATCAGCGCCGGATCCTCGGCCAGCTTGCGGTAGTGGCGGAAGGAACCCTGGGCGATGACCTCGACCGCCTGCTGGTGTTCGGGAACGATGCGCAGTTCCGGTTCATCCGCCGATTTGAGCGTGTGGACGAAGACGCTGGCGGCGTGGCGGGGTTTCCACGGGGTCTTCGGGACTTCGGTCCAGGTCACGCCGTCGGCCGAATGCCAGACGTCGTTGCGATTGCCGACGTTTGCCGAATACCCTTCCAGCACCCACAGGCGGTCATCGAACACGGCGACGTCGTGATATTGCCGCGGCGCCCATGGCGCGGATTCGACATGCTTCGTCCACTTCGATCCGTTGACGCTGCTCCAGACGTCGTTGAAAAACTTG
>CAYOZR010000107.1:0-11366 GCA_964408555.1 uncultured Aestuariivirga sp. | reverse complement strand
TGTAGCCTTCGGCCAGCCGGTACAAGGCTTCCGGCGTGTGCGACGTCGTCTGGTAGTCGGTGACCACGCGCTTGAAGCGGTTGATGCCGGCGAGATAGGAGCTCTGTTTCAGATAATAGCGGCCGACCTCCATCTCCTTGCCGGCCAGCGGAACTCAGGCATTTTGCAGACGATCTGCGATGGCTTGATTCGGGTGCGGATCATTGCCGCACTAGTTGCGGAAGAGGTAGATCGGACTCGACCAAGCCCGGTGACCGTCTTCCTGAGTCACTCGCACGAACAGCCGGGTGTCGCGATCCTTGTCAAGTTTGATCCATCGGCGCACCGCCATCTCGCGTTCGGTCATGCGCTCCGGCAATCGATAAAGTCTGATCCTTCGGTCAAGACCACCTGCCTCGAAAATCCGGTCCTCGATGTTGATATCGGCGATCGCGATTTGGATCTCAGCGTGCCGGGTTTCAATGGAGAGGTGTCCGGCCTCGCGATCCGCGAGCTGGAGATCGAGGCCGCCGAAGTTGCCCGTCGTCACGGCCTTCCATTTGATTTCCGAGCCAGTCCGAGTGTGGATGCCGCGGTCGAGGTTCCAGTTGTTGAGCATTTCGGCGTGCCGGATGGTGTTGCCGGTAAGGCCGAGATGACCATCCCATATCGTCGTGCGCGCGCGCCCCCGGTATTCCGCGCCTTCGTGGATCACGCGAATGCGCGCACCGAGGTCCCCTTTGCCGTACGGACGAATCGTTTCGATGAGATCGAGACCGTCAAAGATGTCCAGCCTCTCGATCGGCGCCGAGCCTGTCGCGTGTACGACGAGTTCCACGTCGCCTGAAGGCACCCGCGCAATGTCGCCCATGATGAGACGGTGCGTGGGCTCGTACGGAGCATCGGGAAAAATCATCGGGTCGCGCAGGAACACGTTGCCTTCTTCGGTCAAGTGAGCCGTAACGTCGAGCAATATGCGATTGCCGGTCGTGCCATAATGATGACGGCGCCGCATGGCTTCGAATATGGCGTCGCGATCGAGGCGGGATGCGAGGAAGCAGGTCAGCCCCCCGGTCGCGCCGAAGAAGGATGCCCCCGGAAAATCCGCACCCGGCCTGCCCTTGTGCCCATCCGAATTGCAGACCACGCCAAGGCGATAGCCTTTCGCAAAGGCGTCGCGGAGAATCCACTCGAAGGTGCCCCAGGCGGAGTGAACCTCGACCGCGGTCTCGACCCGGCCGTCATGTGCGTAGGCAACGTCCGCGTAGCGTCCGCCGACATGGGCAACAACGACGCAATCCTTGCCCTCGAGCCTGCCGAAGAGATCGCGGGCAGTGTGGCAGTCGGTGTCTTCATCCGCCTTGTCTGCGCCTTCCCAGATCTGCGCATGGCTTGAGCGGTGGATCGTCTCGCCCTCGTGGCGGAAATGCACATTGCGATCGCCGCCAACCGCCGTATTGGCGCTCCATTCGTAGCCTGGGATGCAGACAAACTTGCCGGCAACGTCGAATTCCCTCGTAAGCGCGTTGAGCTCACGCCAGAATTTCCCCGTAATCTGGAAATCGTTGCCCTGGTGGCCGATTATATCGAGGAACGCTTTGTCGCGACCGAACTCAAAATACGATCGCGCGGTGTTGGTGCCAAGGGTCTCGTTGGATTGACCGTGTGTATCGCCCCAGAAGTGGACATACTCGGCATCGCAAGAAGTAACGCGCAATGGATTCGATCGGCAGATTATCTGGCCCGCTGGATCGCGGACGGTGATTATGATCTTGCCGGGCTCTTCGAACCTCAGCCCGTCGACGACCGCCCCGTAATGTCCGGGCGCGATATGAAGCGTGTCAGGCAGTCCTTCGAGCGGCAGATTTGACTGAAGCCGCAGGTCGCATTCCGCCCGATTCGATGCGTTGCCCCATTTGTCGGTTGCCTTGACGGCGAGGCGGAATCTCTCGCCGGAGCGTACGAGCGTTGGAATCACGGCCTGCCAGGTTGCAGGCGGTCCCGGCAAAACGGCGACCGTCGGGCTCGCGGGCAGGGCGACATAGTCGTAGGTGGCGATGGCGTCGACGAAGACGCGGAACTCGAATGCCTCCTCGCAATAGGTCTGGAGCCGAACACCCGGCGAGCCGAAGCGCCGGTCGCCGAACCTGACCGTGATGGTATCGCCAGGTTTGAGGAAATGCTTCATGACTCCGACATAGAGCGAGCGGCTCCATGGACGGATGTTGCGCTTGAACTCCCATTTGCATTCGAGCGTGGCGTCGTTCGACGCTTCGGCGGTCGTGTACCCCGGCGCCTTGGGATCGTCAAACTGGACCGGCCCGAAGTCGGTGGCGAAGCGGAAGCCGATCTTGATTGAGCCCGTATCATCGATGCCGAAGGTGCCAGCCGTGTAGACAAGCTCGAATGACTGATAGGAGCCAGCCTCGAATGCACTTGCAGGAGCCAGCGTCGCCGAACCCATCAGTTCTGGCCGGTAGAGTGAGTAAGGCATCACCGCTTCCTGGATTTGCGTGCTGTGGCGTCGATTACCCTGGTGTCGTTACGCACTGAAATTGCGCCATCTGCAACATGTGTCCATTGCGTCGCGTCGCACGATGGACGCCCGCAATAGCATCAGCACAAGTTTCATAAAGTGTCTCGACCAAACGAGTCAACTTCCGGCCCAAATCGGAAACTAAAGCCGACCCTCTCCTCACGCCGGCGGGGCGAGGACAAGCCGTCAGAACGGATTGATCGACTTGAACGCCTGGCTGATCCACGAGCCCTGATTCTCGACCGGATCGAGACCGTCCGAGGACACCAGCGTATAGGCGTCCCTGTACCACTGGCTGTTGGGGAAATTATGCCCCAGCACCGCCGCCGCGGTCTGGGCCTCCGAATCGACGCCGAGCGCCATGTAGCCTTCGGCCAGCCGGTACAAGGCTTCCGGCGTGTGCGACGTCGTCTGGTAGTCGGTGACCACGCGCTTGAAGCGGTTGGAGGCATTGATCGCGTCGTCATATTCGTTGCGCCGGTTCACGAGAACGACTTGCCGGAGAACTCGGAGGCGGCATCCGTGGTCACATCAGCCATGAGCGCGATTGCCAGCGATCTTCGCCTGAAGGATGACGACTGCGAGCAGGAACAGTCCACGAATGACGGACTGCCAGTAGGCGGATAACGAAACCCAACCGAGACCGTTCTCGAAATTGAGAATGTTGAACACCATTGCGAGAAGCAGCGCACCCGCCAGTGTCGCGCCGACGGAGCCGACGCCGCCGCTGAGCAGCGTGCCGCCGACCACGACCGAAGCGATGGCGAAAAGTTCCCAGCCCACGCCCTCGGTCGGCTGGCCCGCGCCGAATTGCGAGGCAAGCACGACGCCGGCGAGACCGGCGAGAACGCCAGAGGTCATGTAGACGCCCATCAACGTGCGTTCGACTTTAAGGCCCATCAGCCGCGCCGTCGTTTCCCCGTCGCCGACGGCCAGGATGCGGCGGCCTGCCGGATGACGCTCGAGGACGATCCAGCCGACGACATAGGCGGCGAGCGCGATCCATGCGGGGATCGGAAACCCGAAGAAATCGCCCTGGCCGATCGCCGTGAAACCGCTATCGTAGGAGACGGAGACGGACTGGTTGCCCGCCAGAAGCAACCCGGTGCCATAGGTTGCGAGCATTGCCGCAAGCGTCGCGATGAAGGGCTGGATGCGAAGCCTTGCGATGACGATGCCGTTAATCGCGCCGACGGCGAGGCCCGCCGTCATGCCGCCGAACAATCCAGCGGCCCAGTGGTAGGGCGACAGCATTGCCGCCACCACGCTTGTCATCGCAGCCGTTCCCCCCACGGAGAGGTCAATGCCGCCGGTCATGATCACCAAGGCCATGCCGAGCGCGATCAGCGCGAACATGGAATTGTACCGGAGGAAACTCAGAGCATTAAAGGTTGAAAGAAAGTTGTCGTAGCGCAGCGCGCCAAAGGCGATGAGCCCCACAAGCGCCGCGACGACGCCGAGCCGCGCAAGATCCGTGTTGGAGCGGGGAGCCAACGGTCCGAGGAAACCGAGTTTTGAAGCGGCGGTGCTCATGTCGCTATCCCCGCTCGGCGCGCTGCTGGATGAAAACCGCGAACACGATGAGACCGGCCTTGACGATGAGTGCGGCCGCGTCGGGCACACCATTGGCGAGCAACGTGTAGCGGACAAGCTGGATGACGCAGGCACCAAGCAGGGTTGACAGGATAAGGGCGCGGCCGCCGGAAAACGGTGTGCCGCCCACAGCGACCGCCGCGATGGCATCGAGTTCCATGCCGAGACCGACGAGATTGGCGTCGCTGGCCGAATTGCGCGCCACCACGACAAGGCCGGCAATGCCGGCGAGCCCGCCGCTGATCGCATAGACAAGCCGTTTTACCCGCGTCGCCGGAATGCCGGCAAGCCGGGCGGCCTTCTCATTGCCGCCGACGGCGATAATCTGCCGCCCGAGTACCGTGCGCTTGATCAGAAACGCAGCGGCCGCGACGACCGCGACCATGATGATGACCTGGGCCGGAACACCGAAGACACGGCCAAGAGCGATGAACTGGAAGGTCTCGTTCTTGAATACCTGCAGATTGCCATTGGTCATCACCTGCGCAATGCCGCGCCCCGCAATGAATAGGACCAGCGTCGCCACGATGGGCTGGATCGCATAGCGGGTGATCAGCATGCCGTTGAACCAGCCGAGCAGCGCTGCGACGACCACCGGAAGGCTGAAGGCAAGCGCCATGGCCAACGCCGGATTCGGTAACTGCACGATGGAACCGAGGAAGATCATCGGCGCGAGCGCCCCCGAGATCGCCATCAACGATCCGACCGATAAGTCTATTCCGCTGGTTGCGATCACCAGCGTCATGCCGACCGCGACGATGACGATGGTGGCGACCTGGGTCAGATTGACGTTAAGCGTCTGCCACGACAGGAAATTCGGTGTGACCGCCATGTTGAAGACGATCAGGACAAGGAATGCGGTGAGCGTGCCATAGCGGCTGATCCAGGGCAGCAGTCCGTTCCGCACCGCCGCCGGCGCTGCCGTGTCTACCGGCGTCATGCCGCGGCCCCGTGCTGGTGCGCCATGGCGGATAGAAGCCGCTCCTCGGTCAATTCACCCGCACCGAGATTGGCGACCGAATAGCCGTCGCTCAACACCGTGACATGATCGGCAGCGGCAATCAATTCCTCCAACTCGGAGGAGATCATCAGCACACTCAAGCCTTCATCGGCCAGCGAGCGCAGCAATTTGAGTATTTCGGCCTTGGCACCGACATCGATACCGCGGGTTGGTTCGTCGACGATCAACAGCTTCGGGTTCATGCACAGCCAGCGGGCAAGCAGCACCTTTTGCTGGTTGCCGCCGGACAATTCGCGGACCATCTGCTCGGGCGAAGCGCATTTGATGCCGAGAGCCTTGATGTAGCGATCGACGATCTTCTCCTGCGCGTCGCGATCGACGATGCCGGACTTCTGCAGTCGCGGAAGAAGGACCAGCGTTATATTTTCACGCACGCTCATTTCGGGAACGATGCCCTCGACCTTGCGGTCCTCGGAAAGAAAGCCGATGCCGTCCCGGATGGCGTCGCCAGGCTCGGAATAGAGCCGTTCCGCCCCGTCCACTTTCACCACTCCCTTATGCTTGCGGTCGGCGGCGAAGATCAATCGCGCGGTTTCGGTCCGCCCGGAGCCAAGAAGTCCGGCCAGCCCCACGATTTCGCCGCGGCCGATCGCCAATGAGACGTCGCGGACCCGCAATCCGGCGCCTAGCCCTTCGGCCTCGACGAACATGGCGCCACCCGATACCCGGCGGTTGCGCGCTCCAGTCGTGAAGGCGGTGAGTTCCTTGCCGAGCATTGCCCGTACCAGCGCGATTTTGGAGATATCCTTCATGGCGCTGACCGCAACCGTGCGGCCGTCGCGCATGATGATGACGCGATCGCAGACGGCATAGAGTTCGTCGAGCCGATGACTGATGAAGACGGTCGCGACGCCATCCGCCTTGAGCGTGCGGATGGTATCGAAAAGCACGACGACCTCGCGCTCGTCGAGCGAGGAGGTCGGCTCGTCCATGATTACGAGGCGTGCATTCTGGGTGACGCCGCGGGCGATCGCCACCATTTGCCGGGTGGCCGCCCCGAATTCAACCAACGGACTTTCGACATCGACATCGAGATTGAACCGGGCAAGCAACAGGCGTGCCTCCGAATTCATCCTGCGGCGATCGACAAGCCCGAAACGAACCGGCTCGCGTGCCAGAAAGATGTTCTCGGCGACGGAACGGTGCGGCGCGAGGTTGATTTCCTGGTAAATGGTGGCAATCCCCGCCGCCTGGCTGTCGGCGGTGGACCGGAAGTTGGCGGGTTTGCCCTGAAATACGATCGTGCCGGCGTCGCGGGAATGAACGCCGGTGAGAATCTTGATGAGGGTCGATTTTCCCGCCCCGTTCTGGCCGACCAGCGCCATGACCTCTCCGGATTCGAGCGCCAGAGAAGCCGATGACAGAACCCTCACCCCGGAAAAACTCTTGTCGATGCCTTCCATCGAGAGCAGCAACGGCACTTCCTCCCCGACTGCATTTGTGCACTCGCTCCGCGAGGGAAGCAATGCGCGACTGAACGGCCAAAAAGGCAGCGGGACCGGCCGGAGAAGGTTCCGGCCGGCCCCGCCCGGGAGGATCAGTAGGCGTTGGCGACTTCCGCTGCGGCGTTGGAGGGGTCGTAGAACTTGTCGATGTTCTTGACCCAGGCTTCGATTTCTTCGCCTGCGGCGTAACGCGCCATGGTCTCGAACGCCTTGGGCCCAAATCGCGGGTTGCATTCGACGACGGCCGCAATATTTCCGTCCACGACGGCTTGAACGGCTTCCTTGCCGCCATCAATGGACAGCACCAGGACGTCCTTGCCTGGAGTCTTGCCTGCAGCTTCCAGCGCTGCGATGGCGCCCATCGCCATCTCGTCGTTGTGGGCGTAGATGATGTCGGCGTCGGGGTGTGCCTGCAACAGGGCTTCGGCTACCTGACGGCCCTTGTCGCGAGAGAAGTCGCCGGTCTGGGAGGCGACGATCTCGAAGCCGCCCGCCGCCGCGATCGCTTCGTCAAACCCCTTCTTGCGGTCGTTGGCGGGCGACGAGCCCGTGGTGCCTTCGAGTTCGATGATCTTCGACTTGCCATTGGCATTTTTGGCGAGCCATTCGGCGACGCGCTGACCTTCCTGAATGAAGTCGGAGCCGATGAAGGTAACGTAGTCCTCGCCAGCCTTGGCGAGCGACTGGTCGACATTCCGGTCGAGCAGGATGACCGGAATGCCGGCCTTCTTTGCGGCCATGACGGCCGGAATCAATGGCTTTTCTTCACGCGGTGCGAGGAAGATCAGATCGACGCCTTGCGCGATCATGGAGTTCACATCGGCGACCTGCTTGGCGGCGGAGCCGGCGGCATCGGTGTAGACAAGCTGGTAGCCGAGCTTGGCGGCCTCGGCTTTCATGCTTTCGGTCTGGGCGATGCGCCAAGGGTTATTGGATTCGGTCTGGGCGAAGCCGACCTTGTAGGTGTCTTTCTTGGCAAGCTTTGGCAGGTCGGCAAGAGCCATCCTCCCAGCCAGCACGGAGGCACCAAGCGCACCGGCAGAAATCAGCAATCGACGGCGGGTTATGTGTGACATCGGTGGTTCCCTTCTCCCTGAGAGTTCCAGCTTCTGATGGCCGGATTGAAGCAACAATCTGCTTCACATTAGATGATATTGCGCTCATAATATTAGCAGTCAAGACAAATATTATGACTAAAATGATCTGGACCACACCCGCCCGTCATCGGACTTGGTGATTGCATGGCGGCAGAATTAGGTGGGCGAGGATGGCCGAAGGAAGCGAAGCGGATAAGGCGAAGCCCGAAAGAAAACGGGACCGGCCGACGATGACCGACGTGGCCAGCATCGCTGGCGTGTCGCAGTCGAGCGTGTCTCTCGTTCTCAATCGGATGAGCGGCGCGCGCATTTCTGCCGAAACGCAACAGCGAGTCATAGAGGCCGCGCGGGAGATCGGCTACGAGCTTCCAGCCACCCGCCGCGAAGCATCGACCGGTACGGAACGGCGTACTATCGCCTACCTCGTCGACGAAATTTCGACCAGCCCGCATCCCGTGGTTAATCTGGACGGCGCCCGCGACTTCGCTTTCGAGCAGGGCTTCCTGGTCGCCGCCCACGTCACGCGGTCGAACCCGGACCTTGAAGAGGCAACGATCGCCGACATCAAACGCGACAAGTCGGTGGTCGGAATCATCTATTCGACCATCTTCACGCGGCGTGTCAACCTGCCCACTTCCCTCGCAGACATCCCGACGGTCCTGCTCAATTGCTACGCCGAGCCGCGCAAGCACATTTCGATCTTGCCCGGCGAAGTCGCCGGTGGCTTCACGGCCACAGCCCATCTGACTTCACTCGGCCACCGGCGGATCGGTTTCATCAATGGCGAACCCTGGATGGATGCGTCGATCGATCGTCTCAAGGGCTACAGGCAGGCGCTGGCGACGGCCGACATCGCTTTCGATGCAACACTACTTCGAAACGGCGACTGGCTTCCCTTGCGCGGATACCAGCTCGCCTTCGACCTTCTCTCTCTCGACAAAGCGCCGACGGCCATCCTTTGCGGCAATGATCTGATGGCGATCGGCGTCCTCGAAGCAGCAAGCGAGCTAGGTCTGAAAGTACCGGAAGACCTCTCCGTCATGGGTTATGACGACCAGGAACTCGCCCGCTATACCCACCCGCCACTTTCGACGCTGGTCCTGCCAAACTACGAGATGGGCCAGCGAGCCGCCGAGGCGCTGCTCGATATGACCATCCATGGCAAGTCAATAAATTCAACGATAATTAAAATCGATGGCCCACTGGTACAACGTGGATCCACCACACAATATCAGATGACGACAATATCCCGGAACAATGCGCGAAAGAATGCCAGGGTTGTTGGCCATATGCCTTTGACGGGGTCGGCACCTAAAGGAACGGATCAGTAAATGACTACAAGCTCAGAGTCATCCTCCCTCCGTTCCGGCGGGGCGAGGACAAGCCGTCAGAACGGATTGATCGACTTGAACGCCTGGCTGATCCACGAGCCCTGATTCTCGACCGGATCGAGACCGTCCGAGGACACCAGCGTATAGGCGTCCCTGTACCACTGGCTGTTGGGGAAATTATGCCCCAGCACCGCCGCCGCGGTCTGGGCCTCCGAATCGACGCCGAGCGCCATGTAGCCTTCGGCCAGCCGGTACAAGGCTTCCGGCGTGTGCGACGTCGTCTGGTAATCGGTGACCACGCGCTTGAAGCGGTTGATGCCGGCGAGATAGGAGCCCTGTTTCAGATAATAACGGCCGACCTCCATCTCCTTGCCGGCCAGATGGTCCTTGGCCAGCAGCGCTTTCCTGGCGGCATCGCGGGCATAGGGCGTATCGGGGAAGCGCCGCCCCACCTCTTCCAGCGACTCGAGCGCCTTCTGGGTGGCGGTCTGGTCGCGCTTCACATCGACGATCTGTTCATAGTTCGACAGGGCGATCAGGTAATAGGCGTAAGCCGCATCCTTGTGGCCGGGATGCAGCGTGATGAAGCGGTTCGAGGCATTGATCGCGTCGTCGTATTCGTTGCGCCGGTAATGGGCGTAGGATTGCATCAGGATGGCCTTGGTGGCCCACGCCGAATAGGGGAACTGCCGTTCGACTTCGGCGAACTGCTTGGCGGCCGACTTGAATTCGCCGGAATTGAGCCTGTCGAGGCCCTTGTTGTAGAGTTCCGCCACCGCTTCGTTCTGCTTGGCGGTGGCGAGATCGGGCGCGATCGCATCGCCGGTCACCGCCGCCACCTGGGTGGAACTGTCGTCACCCCATATCCCGTCGAGCAGCTTCGAGGCGGAACAGCCGGCCAGCGTTGCAACAAGCAGCCAGCCCGCGAAACCGCGGACTACAATGTGCCGGAGCCTCGCAAGGGCCGTCATGGACGCCGAATGAACCAAAATCCAAATCCCGTTTTCGCCTGCCGCGGCCACGTTCTAGCGCGGCCGCGCCGGCGCCGCCAGCGCCGCGAAGAAGTCCCGCATAGATGCACGAAACCCGGCGGAAGTGTGACCGCCGGGTTTCGCGTCGGGTGCTGCGTGGACGGTCAGTTGGCCTGGCGCCGCAGGAAAGCCGGGATTTCGAGCTGGTCGTCGTCGAGGCCGGGATCGATCTGGACCTGCGGCTGCGTGGCGCGGGACTGCGCGGCAGCCTGGGCCTTGGCGGGAGCGCGGACATTCATGACGGGTTCCTTCGGAGTTGCAACGGGGTCGTCCCGGCGCCCCAGGCCGACGCTGGCGAGGCGTTCGAACAGGCTCTTCTTCTTGCGCGCCGCGTGTTCGGCGATGTTCTCGATGCGGCCCTGCTGGGCGGCGATCTGCTTCTGGGCGATCGGCGGGAAATCCTCGATGGCCGGCATCTGCCCGCGCGCCGGGCGCGGCTGCGGCGCCGGCTCGGCTTCGGCCAGTTCCTCATATTCGTGCCCGGAATCGGCATGGACCGGGGCGGCGACGGGCTTGGGATTGGCGCGGGCCGCCATCGGCGCCGGCTGAATCGATTTCTTGGGTGTTGCCTGCTGTCTGCCGGTGAAGCCGAAGACCGGGCGCGAAGGCGGAGCTTCTTCAATCGCCGCCTCCTCGCCATCCGCCGCCTGGACCGCTTCGATGGCAAGGCCGGTCGCGACCACCGAGACCCGCATGGTGCCTTCCAGCGCATCGTCGAAGGTGGCGCCGAGAATGATATTGGCTTCCGGATCGACCTCCTCGCGGATGCGGGTTGCCGCTTCATCGACTTCATAGAGCGTCAGATCCGGGCCGCCGGTGATCGAGATCAAGAGGCCGCGGGCGCCGCGCATCGACACATCGTCGAGCAGCGGATTGGAGATCGCCGCTTCCGCCGCCTCGATGGCGCGTTTCTCGCCGGTCGCCTCGCCGGTGCCCATCATCGCCTTGCCCATCTCGCGCATCACGGCGCGGACGTCGGCGAAGTCGAGGTTGATGAGGCCGGGCATGACCATGAGATCGGTGACGCCGCGCACGCCCATGTGCAGCACGTCGTCGGCCATCTTGAAGGCGTCGGCGAACGTCGTCTTCTCGTTGGCGATCTTGAACAGGTTCTGGTTGGGAATGACGATCAGCGTGTCGACCACCTTCTCCAGTTCCAGGATGCCCTGCTCGGCCGACTGCATGCGGCGGCGGCCCTCGAAGTGGAACGGCTTGGTGACGACGCCGATGGTGAGGATGCCCTGCTCGCGCGCCGCGGCGGCGATGACAGGCGCCGCGCCGGTGCCGGTGCCGCCGCCCATGCCGGCGGTGACGAACACCATGTTGGCGCCGG